>NZ_CP016162.1:4238928-4539285 GCF_001941865.1 Pseudomonas alcaliphila JAB1
AGTGCGCTGCCCCAGAAGCCGGTGACCGCATGCAGGTCGCGCCACCACAGGCGCCCCCCTGCGCTCAGACGTGGCCACAACACACCCGCCCCGCTGCTGCCGCGCGGCCACCACAAGTACAGGCCGGATACCACCAGCACGATGCCCCAGCCAGCGGCCAGTTCGATCAGCCGGTCACCAACGGTGCCGATCAACAGATCACCGTGCAGCTTGCGCACCACCGCCTGCAGATTCCACAGGGCGTCCTGGGTGCCGAGAAGGCTGCCGTTGTAGGGATCGACGAACAGGTTCAGCTCCTGGCCACCCTGATTGATCACGAACTGCGCACTGCGGTCCTGTGCAGCGGGCGGCAGGTATTTGCTGACCAATGCCTGCGGATAGGCTTCGCGGACGATAGCCAGTTGCTGGTCGGCACTGAGGCGCTGCTCGGCGACCGGCACCTGCATCAGGTCGGCATACATCCAGGTATCGAGCTGCGGTTTGAACAGGTAGATGATCCCGGTGATCGACAGCAGGATCATGAACGGGATGACGAACAGCCCGGCATAGAAGTGCCAGCGCCAGGCCAGGTTGTAGAACGAGACATTATTCATTTCCATCTCCAGTCGGTGAGGGTGGCGGAAGGAATTCGCAGGTTCGCCATCAGCGCACTCTCCGACGCAGCAGGCTCAGGCCGACCAGCGCCAGTAGCACGTGCGCCAGCGCAACCAGACCCAGCAGGAGGTGCTTGTAGCCATTACCCAGGCCGGCGAGAAACTCCCACTTGTGCAAGTAGGCGAAGATCCAGCCTTCGCGCCGGTCGGCGTCCTGCACGCGGCTGGCCAGCGCGCCGTCCAGCGGGTCGACATACAGAACGGTGTGTCGCGCGTCGGTGTAAGTGGCCTTGAACACCGGCAGGCGTTTGAAGACGAAGCCGTATTCGTGATCGAACTGCGATTGCAGCTCAAGGCTCTGCATTTCGCCCAAGCCGAGGCCGGCAGCGTAATGATCGAGGCGTTGACGAGCATGACGACGCGCCGCATCGATATCCAGCTCACGCCCGTCGGCATCCAGATAGTGCAGGCTCGGCATCATGCCGAACTGCTGCCCCTGAGCCCGCCAGACCGGTTTGCCGTCCAGCTCCAGCAGGCTCAGACCGAACAGTGTCTCGCCCTGCAGCAGCCACTCGGCATTGGGGGCCTTATCCAGCCGGGCCACGTCGAAGCCAGGGGCATAGGCGACCGGCCACGGCTCGGCCATCTGTTTGTGCAGCAGGTGCCAGGCGCCACTACTGGCGAAGCTCAGGGTCGCGGCCGCCAGCCCCAGGCCCCACCAGCCGTGTAGCCGGCGACTGAAGCTGCGGGCGCGGCGACGCGCGACGAACAGCGTGATGCCGAACAGCGTCGCGCTGAGGATAGAGGCCAGCAGCAGGACCATCAGTAGCGGCCGCAACGGCCCCACCGCATCCAGCCAGCGAAAGCTGTGCAAGGTCTGGAAGAAGGCGCTGAACCAGGCCTTGCGCTGATCCACCAGAGTGCCGAGACGATCATGGAACAGGTCGACATACACCCGCAGTCGATCATCGCGCTGGGTATCGACCCGCGCGACCGGCAACAAGCGGTTGATAAAGGCGTACTCGCTGGTAAAGCGCTCGACGCTGTCGACATAGCTCAGCGGCTCGTCACTGCCTAGATAGTGCCGCGCCAGGTATTCGGCATGAGCCGCAGCCACATCGCTGGCCTGGCCGCTACGCGCATGCCAGTAACGCGGCAGCAGTTCACCCGGCAGACGCGCCTGGTAGTAAGGCTCGCCAGCCAGGACCAGCAGGCGCAATGCCTGTACCCGCTCGATGGTCGCTGCGGAGAGGACCTGCGCCGGGCTGCGCAGGTGATCCAGCGGCATTACCTGCTGCGGTGCGGCCATGGTCTGCGGACGCGGCTGCAGGTAGCCCATCAGCGGGTGCAGCATGCCACTGCCCGCCCAACTGAACACGCCCAGGCAGGCTAGTAGTGCCAGGCGCCTGTGCCACGGCAGCAGCCGCAACAGGCGCTGACGCCAGGTCAGACGCGGCAGTTCTTGCGCCGGCAGTGCCGCTGTCAAAGCCGCCACTCCAGGCCGGCATAGACGGCGCGGCCGTCGCCGGGCAGGAACTGCGCGCTGTCCTGGCCGCGAGCGTCGGCGATCACCCCGGTGGTGGCGGCGTAGGTCTTGTCGGACAGGTTGCGACCCTCGACGAAGAAGCCCAGCCCTTCGCGCGCCCGGTAACCGGCCTTCAGTCCCCAGATGGCGTAGCCGTCGGCATACAGGCTCTCGGCGTGGTCGACGTTGTAGTGGGTCGGCACCCATTCGAAGGTCGGCCCGGCGTACCAGCCACCCTGCTGCCACAGCGCCTCGCCCTTGACGAACTGGCGCGGCGCGCCGGCCAGGCGGTTGTCGCCGTAGACATCGTCGTTGTCGAAGCGAAAATCGTTGAGCAGGTACTGGCCTCGCAACACGAACTGGCCCAGGGTCAGCGCGCCGCCCAGCTCGATGCCCTGGTGCAGGGTGCGGTCGGCGTTGAGGGTGCCCAGCGCGTTGCCGTCGGCGTCGTTGAGCGCCAGCAGTTCGTCGCGGATCTCGCTGCGATAGACCGCCACGTCCAGCTCCAGATTGCTGCGCATCCAGCGCATGCCGAACTCCAGGGTATTGGCCTTCTGCGCGTCGTTGGCCGTGACCACCTGGCCGCCGGTCAGCTCGCTGAAGGTCGGCGGCTCGACGCTCTGGCTGAAGTTGGCGAACAGCTGCAGGCCGTCGTCCAGATCGTGACGCAGGCCGATACGGCCAATGCGACCGCTATAGGTCTTGTTGAACGACTCATCCTGGGCCAGACAGAAACCGCTGACGAAGGCGTTGCACTTGAGCCGATCGTCGACGTCGCGCTGCTGATGCAGCCAGGCCAGGCCGCCGATCAGCGCCCAGCGCTCGGCCAGCGGTACTTCCAGCTCGGCGAAGGCATTCAGGCTGCGTGCGGTCTGGTGCAGTTCGTTGACCTTGCGCCCCTTCTGCCCGCCTACGTTGAGGTAACGCGAATCCCAGTTGCGCCCGTGGTTGACCTCGACGCCGCCGACCCAGCGCCAACCCTGGGCGTCCTGCCACTTGTGCGCTAGGCGCAAGCCGTAGTCTTCGCTGTCGATATCCAGCACCTGGAAGATCGGGTGGAACATCGACTTCTCGCTGTAAAAGCTCGACAGTTCCAGGCTGTGCCCGCCGTCCAGTTGCAGGGTGCTGATGTTACCCAGGCGGTTGAGGGTGAAATCGCGCTTCTGGTCGCCGCCGAGGGCCGCGGCCGAGGCCTGCTCGGGATCGCGGCGCAGCTGCGCCTTGGTCAGGCTTCCCGGCAGCTCGGAGTCGCTCTCGACATGGGTCAGGTAGAAGCGGGTGGCCAGGCGCTCGTTGATCCGCCCGCCGAGGTTGGCGAAGTAGCGCTGATTGTCCTGCCTGGCGTGATCGCGAAAGCCGTCCTGCTGGTAGTCGGCGATGCTAACGAAGCCGTCCCAGGCGCCGAAGTCCTGGGCGAAGGCGCCGTAAAGCCGCTGGTAGCCGAAGCTGCCGCCCTCGACGCGCAGATCGACCGGCGCGGCAGTCTTGCCGGTGGGAGTGACGAAGTTGATCGCCCCGCCCAGGTTGACCGCGCCGTAACGCCAGGCGTTGGCGCCGCGCAGCACCTCGACGTGGTTGGCCGCCAGCGGCTCGATGGTCTGGAAGTCGAAGCTGCCGTCGGCCAGGTTGACCGGTGCGCCGTCCTGCATCAACAGCAGGCCGCGGCCATGGAAGGTGCGCTGCAGGCCGGAGCCGCGAATCGACAGGCGTGCCTCCTCGGCACCGAAGCGCGGCTGGATGAATACCCCGGTGGCCAGGCCGAGGGCATCCTGCAGGGTGCTGCTGCGCCCGCTCTTGTAGGTCTCGGCATCGACCAGGCTGGCGCCGCCGGGAATATGGGCGAACTCGGCGCGCTTTTCCTCGATGGTCGGCGCGGTGGGGTCGGGTCGTTGCTGGCCGGTGACGGTGTCGTCCGGCAGTTGCACGTGGTCGGCCTGGGCCAGGCCGCAGCTCAGCGCCAGCAGGCCGAAAAGGAATGGGTGTCGCATGGGTGTCTCCCCTGAAAACTGCGCCAGCCGCCATGCACTGGGCATGGCCGGGTGACGGCAGGTATTCGCTCGATTGTTATGGTGCGTCGGCAGGCGACGGCTCGGGCGGAATCAGGCGAGCAACGGGGAGGCGCGGGGATTGGCCGAGGGCCAGAGGTAGCGGACGGGGTGGCGGACGGCGAGGCCGACGCCAGGCAGCGCGCGGCTGGCCGACAGCAGCCCGAGCAGGCCGAAGAAGGCGGCGAGAATGATCGCGCTGAACAGGCTGGCCAGCGCACAGTTGGAACCGGTAGCCGGATTCGGCGCGACGATGCCGGAGCCGTCGAGGTCGGCGCCCGCGCCGAAGTTGCCATCGAACGAGCAGTACTGGCCATCCAGACCACTGAGCTGCATGCCGGCCATCTGGCCGTGGCTGATCGCGCAGACGAACGCACTGAACAGGATGCTGAAGTACAGCACCCAGGCGGTCAGTGAGCGGTCTTGGCGGGCCAGTTTCATGGGGCGCGACTCTAAACAGAGGATGGCAACGCGACACTGCGGTGCGTTGCCACAGGCACTGCGTACGAGAGTCTAGCAGGGCTTGCTGGCTTTATCGCATCAAGTGCTAACGCCATGGCGCAGCGTCCAGCAAACGCTGGCAGCGCAGTTGCACGAATTCGCGCAGCAGATGCACCGCCTTGCTCAGCTGAGCACGGTGCGCACACACCAGATATAAAGGTGTCGGCTCGCCCAGCCAGTTAGGCAGCAGCACCTGCAGGCGCCCTTCGCGCACGTCTTCGGCGACATCCAGCCAGGACTTGTACACCACACCCCGCCCGGCCACGGCCCAGCGCCGAGTGACATCGGCATCGTCGCAGACCCGGTCACCCGCGACGTTCATCAGTACCTCGCGCTTGCCATCCTGAAAGCGCCAGCGATCATACGCTCGGCCATGCAACATATAGAGCAGGCAGTTGTGCTGATGCAGCTCCTCTACGCTGCGCGGCGAACCGTGCCGGGCGAGATAGGAAGGTGAAGCGCAGAGCACCCGACGATTGTCCGGTGCCACCGGCAGCGCCACCAGGCTGGAATCCTCCGGTGCGCCGTAACGCAGGGCGATGTCCACCGGCTCACGGAACAGGTCGGCCACCCGGTCGGCCAGCAGCAGACGCAGCTGCAGTTGCGGGTGCTCGTCCTGGAACGCGTCGAGCCAGGGCAACAACGTATTGCGCCCCAGATCCGACGGCGCCGACAGCTGCAATACGCCGCAAATCCCCTCCTGGCTGCCGACCAGTTGCTGGCGCCCTTCCTCGAGGCTCTGCAACGCCAGCCGGGCATGCACCAGATACAGCTCGCCCTCGGGCGTCAGGCGCAGGCTGCGCGTCGAACGCGCCAGCAAGCGCACCTGCAGTTGCTGCTCAAGACGCTTGAGGGCGGCGCTGGCCACGGCTGGCGAAACATCCAGCAGCCGCGCCGCAGCGGACAGGCTGCCGGTTTCGGCGGTACGCACGAAGAGTTGCAGGTCGTCGAAACGCAGCATGGCCGCTCACTTTCAAAATAATGATGAAAGAGACTCTATTACCCGCTGCTTTTTCTTTCCACACAAATAAAAGAGCATGGCTTCAATTCCCTACCGGAGCCCGCCATGACCACTGCTCTCACACTGATCGCCACCATCAAGGCCCTGCCAGGTCACGCCGAGGCGGTGGCTGCAGGCCTGCAACGTCTGGTCATGGCCACCTGCGCAGAACCGGGCTGCCTGCAGTACGCGCTGCACCGCAACAAGCTGGACCCGCACCAGTTCGTGATGATCGAAAAATGGCGCGATGCCGAGGCATTGGACCAGCATCGCGCAGCGCCGCACTTCCTACACTTCAGCAACGCATTCGGCGAGCGGCTTGCGGGTATCGATCTGCTCCCGCTGCAACCCATTACCTGATTTCTCACAGAGGACCATTTCTATGAAAGCCGTCGCTTACTACCAATCCCTGCCTGCCGACCATCCCGAAGCACTGCAGGACGTGCAACTGGCCGAACCCAGTCCGGGTGCGCACGACCTTCTGGTCGAGGTTCGTGCCATATCGGTCAACCCGGTCGATACCAAGATCCGCCTCGGCGTTGCGCCGGAGAATGGTGCCGCCAAGGTGCTGGGCTGGGATGCAAGCGGTATCGTCAAGGCCGTGGGCAGCGAAGTCACTCTGTTCCAGCCCGGCGACAAGGTTTTCTACGCCGGCGCCATCGACCGTGCCGGCGCCAACAGCGAACTGCACCTGGTCGATGAACGCATCGTTGGCCATATGCCGGGCAGCCTGTCGTTCGCCGAAGCTGCGGCCCTGCCACTGACCGCCATCACCGCCTGGGAACTGCTGTTCGAACGTCTGCAAGTTGCCGAGGGCTCGGCCGATCAAGGCCAGAGCCTGCTGATCGTCGGCGCCGCCGGTGGCGTCGGGTCGATTCTCACCCAACTGGCGCGCCACCTGACCGGCTTGACCGTGATCGGTACTGCCTCACGTCCGGAAACCCAGGCCTGGGTCCGTGATCTGGGCGCACATCATGTGATCGATCACAGCAAGCCGCTGAGCGAGGAACTGGCGCGCATTGGCATCGGCCAGGTCACCCATGTCGCCAGCCTGACCCAGACCGACCAGCACTACGCGCAACTGGTCGAGTGCCTGGCGCCGCAGGGGCGTCTGGCGCTGATCGACGACCCGCTGCAACCGCTGGACGTGATGCAGCTCAAGCGCAAGAGCCTGTCGCTGCACTGGGAGTTGATGTTCACCCGTTCGCTGTACCAGACCGCAGACATGATCGAGCAGCATCGTCTGCTGGAACGAGTATCCGATCTGGTCGACGCCGGCGTGCTCAAGACCACCCTCGGTGAGCATTTCGGCACCATCAATGCCGCCAACCTGCGTCGCGCTCATGCGCTGCTGGAGAGTGGCAAGGCCAAGGGCAAGATCGTGCTCGAAGGGTTCTGAGGCGCGATGGTTTGGTGGGCTAAAACGGAACGCCGCCTAGCTCACCCTACAACCCACGGCACGACCGTAAGGTGGGCGTAGGGTGGGCTTCAGCCCACCAGCTCTTGCATCCCACCCCCGCCATCACGCTGCTTATCGCAAAGCGTTCTTAACGCTGGTCGACCCTTTGACCCACGTCAGAATAAGGTCATGCAAGCGGACTATCCTGACTATCCCCAAGTAGCGTCGACGACTCGTCGCAGCTCAAGGAGGTGGTCAGCATGAAGATTGTCGTCCAACCGCAGAATCAGGGCGGCGAATGCCTGTGGCAGGTGCGCCTGGATCAGCATTGCGTGAGTTTTCGCAGCGAAGAAGAGGCGCACCAGTTCGTTGCCAAACTCGAAGCGCGACTGCGCGCGCCGCATAACCTGCCCGACTGGCCCTTGCAGCGTCAGGCGAGCTGAACCTCAGCCCTGATTGCAATGACGCAGGATGTGCTGTGCGCACCGAAAAAACGGGCTAGCCCTCGGTGCGCTCGGCGCCCCCCTACCTCGCCAGGTCGCCCGTCATCAGGCGCAACGCCGGGCTGTGCAACATGTCCAGCACGGTATCGACCAGGGCTGGCGCCTGCTGCGCCAGGTCGAAGTTAGGCACCAACAACCAGTTGGACTCGATACCTTCCATATAGGCATGCAGACAGACGGCCGCCCGCGCACAGTCCAGGTCGCTCGGTAACTGGCCCTTGTTGACCGCGTTGCTCAGCGCCTTGGCGATACGCTGATCGCATTCCAGGCTCAGCGCCTGCATGCGCTCGCGCAGACCGAGCAGCTCACCGGTGTATTCACACTTGTAGCGCAGGATGTCGTGGGTGCGGTGAGTCTGTGGCTCGCAGGCCAGACGCGTCAGTGCCGTGATCAGCAATTCACGCATGCAACCCAGCGGGTCCGGTTCGTCCTCGCTCTCGCTGGCACGCGCCAGTTCCTCGAGCGGCAGGCGCAGGCGTTCGAGCATCGCCTGAAACAGGTCTATCTTGTTCTCGAAATGCCAATAGATGGCGCCGCGACTGACGCCGGCTTCTTTCGCCACTTCGGCCAGCGACGCACGGGAAACGCCCTGGGCATGGAACACCCGCTCAGCAGCATCGAGTATTTGCACCCGCGTCGCCTGCGCTTCCTCTTTGGTTCTTCTGGCCATCTGTCACCTACTGTCGCATTGCCGTAACCCTTCGGTAAGGAAGGACGGGCGAGAGTATGAAGGCAGCTTTAGGCATTTACAAACATTCACACATGTAAGTATATTCCTGCATCGATTTTCCCCCTGCCTTCGCCCCCTTCGCGCCCCTTGGGCCATGATTCGATAAAAACGAGGTTCTCAGATGCACTCGAAGCCAGCCTTCGCTGTCTTGGTTTCCGCCATCGCCGTGGCAATGCTCAGTCTCACCGGCTGCCAGGAATCCAGCGCCCCACAGACCCAGCAAACCCCGCAAGTCGGGGTAGTCACGCTCGAAGCCAAACCCTTCGCACTGACCAGTGAAGTGCCGGGGCGCACCAGCGCCTATCGCATCGCCGAGGTGCGCCCACAGGTCAACGGCATCATTCAGAAGCGCCTGTTCACCGAAGGCAGCGAGGTCAAGGCGGGCCAGCAGCTGTACCAGATCGACCCGGCCACCTACCAAGCCGCGTTCAAGAGCGCGCAGGCCACGCAACTGTCCGCCAAGTCCCTGGCTGATCGCTACAAGCTGCTGGTTGCCGACAAGGCCGTCAGCCAGCAGGCCTATGACGAAGCCCGCGCTGCCGCTCTGCAGGCCGAGGCCGCACTGGAACAGGCACGCATCGACCTGCGCTACACCAAGGTGATGGCGCCGATCAGCGGTCGCATCGGCCGTTCCGCAGTGACCGAAGGCGCGCTGGTCAGCAACGGTCAAGCCAACGCCATGGCCACCATTCAGCAGCTCGACCCGATCTACGTCGACGTCACCCAGTCGAGCAAGGAACTGCTGCGCCTGCGCCGCGACCTGGCCGAAGGACGTTTGCAGAAGGCCAGCGACAGCGCCGCCAAGGTCGCGCTGAAGCTGGAGGACGGCAGCCGCTACGCGCATGAAGGCACGCTGGAGTTCTCCGAGGTGGCAGTGGACGAAAGTACCGGTTCGGTGACCCTGCGCGCGGTATTCCCCAACCCTGATCACCTGCTGCTGCCGGGCATGTTCGTGCACGCCGAGCTGCTGTCCGGGATCAAGGAAAACGCCATCCTCGCCCCGCAGCAGGGTGTGACCCGCAACCAGCGTGGTGAGCCGACGGCGATGGTGGTCAATGCCGAAAACAAGGTGGAGCAGCGTGTACTCAAGGCCGACCGCACCGCCGGCAATGCCTGGCTGGTCGAGGATGGCCTGAAGGACGGCGACCGCCTGATCACCGAAGGCCTGCAGTTCGTCCAGCCGGGTGCCGAGGTCAAGGCCGTGCCGGCCAGCAACGTCAAGACCGAACAGCCTGACCAGGGCACCGAACCAGCCAACGGCCAGGACTAACGGAGAAACACTGAATGTCCAGATTCTTTATCGACCGGCCGATCTTCGCCTGGGTGATCGCCCTGGTGATCATGCTGGCCGGCGGCCTGTCCATCCTCAAATTGCCGATCAACCAGTACCCGAGCATCGCGCCGCCCGCCGTGTCCATCCAGGTGTCGTATCCGGGCGCCTCGGCGCAGACGGTGCAGGACACCGTGGTGCAGGTGATCGAGCAGCAGCTCAACGGTATCGATGGCCTGCGCTATGTCAGCTCGTCGAGCAACTCCGACG
The DNA here is from genome assembly GCF_001941865.1 of Pseudomonas alcaliphila JAB1. NCBI lineage: Bacteria > Pseudomonadati > Pseudomonadota > Gammaproteobacteria > Pseudomonadales > Pseudomonadaceae > Ectopseudomonas > Ectopseudomonas alcaliphila. The sequence goes on from NZ_CP016162.1 coordinate 4,248,765, forward strand.
GCAGCATGGAGATCATCGTTACCTTCGAGCAGGGGGTGAACCCGGATATCGCCCAGGTTCAGGTGCAGAACAAGCTGCAACTGGCCACTCCGTTGTTGCCGCAGGAAGTCCAGCAACAGGGCATCCGCGTAACCAAGTCGGTGCGTAACTTCCTCATGGTCATCGGTGTGGTGTCGAAAGACGGCAGCATGACCCGTGAGGACCTGTCCGACTACATCGTCTCCAACCTGCAGGACCCGATCTCGCGGACCAAGGGCGTCGGCGACTTCCAGGTGTTCGGCGCGCAGTATGCGATGCGCATCTGGCTCGACCCGGCCAAGCTCAACAGCTTCCAGCTGACCCCGGTGGATGTGCGCAGCGCCATCCAGGCGCAGAACGTGCAGATTTCCTCGGGCCAGTTCGGCGGCCTGCCAGCAGCGCCGGGCAACCAGCTCAACGCCACCATCATCGGCAAGACCCGCCTGCAGACCCCGGAAGAGTTCCGCAAGATCCTGCTCAAGGTGCAGGCCGACGGCTCCCAGGTACGCCTGGGTGACGTGGCCAAGGTCGAGCTGGGCGGCGAGAACTATGCAATCAACGCGCAGTTCAACGGTCTGCCGGCTTCCGGCCTGGCCATTCGTCTGGCCACGGGTGCCAACGCCCTGGACACCGCCAAGGCGGTACGGGAGACCATTTCCAATCTCGAGCCGTTCTTCCCGCCCGGTATGGAAGTGGTCTTCCCCTACGACACCACGCCAGTGATCTCGGCCTCCATCGAGGGGGTGGTACAGACCCTGTTCGAGGCCATCGTGCTGGTGTTCCTGGTGATGTTCCTGTTCCTGCAGAACCTGCGCGCCACCATCATCCCGACCATGGCGGTGCCGGTGGTGCTGCTCGGCACCTTCGGCGTGCTCGCCGCGTTCGGCTTCTCCATCAACACCCTGACCATGTTCGCCATGGTCCTGGCCATCGGCCTGCTGGTGGACGACGCCATCGTGGTGGTGGAGAACGTCGAGCGGGTGATGCGCGAGGAAGGCCTGTCACCCAAGGAAGCGACCAAGAAATCCATGGGGCAGATTCAGGGCGCGCTGGTGGGTATCGGCCTGGTGCTGTCGGCGGTGTTCCTGCCGATGGCCTTCTTCGGCGGCTCCACCGGGGTCATCTACCGGCAATTCTCCATCACCATCGTCTCGGCCATGGCCCTGTCGGTGCTGGTGGCGCTGATCTTCACGCCGGCGCTGTGCGCTACCCTGCTCAAACCCATCGACAGCGACCACCACGAGGCCAAGCGCGGCTTCTTCGGCTGGTTCAACCGTACCTTCGACCGCGGCAGCAATGCCTATCAGCGCGGCGTGGCGGGCATGCTCAAGCGCAAGACACCGTACCTGATTCTGTACCTGGTGATCGTCGCGATCATGGCCTGGATGTTCACCCGCATTCCCACCGCCTTCCTCCCCGAGGAAGACCAGGGCGTGCTCTTCGCCCAGGTGCAGACGCCGTCCGGCTCCAGTGCCGAGCGCACCCAGGTGGTGGTCGACGAAATGCGCCAGTACCTGCTGGAAGACGAGGCGAGCACGGTCAAATCGGTGTTCACCGTCACCGGCTTCAACTTCGCCGGCCGCGGCCAGAGCTCCGGTATGGCCTTCATCATGCTCAAGCCCTGGGGTGAACGTCCCGGCGCCGAGAATGGCGTAGCCGCACTGGCGCAACGGGCGCAGATGCACTTCTTCAGCTTCCGCGATGCGATGGTGTTCGCCTTCGCCCCGCCGGCGGTGATGGAGATGGGTAACGCCACTGGCTTCAACTTCTTCCTGCAGGATCAGGCGGGTGTTGGCCACCAGGTGATGAACGAGGCACGTGACAAGTTCCTGCAACTGGCCAACCAGCACCCGGTACTCGACAGCGTGCGCGCCAACGGCCTGCGTGACGAAGCGCAGTACCAACTGCTGATCGATGACGAACGCGCCCGTGCCCTCGGCCTGTCGCTGGCGGACATCAACAGCACCCTGTCGATCGCCTGGGGTGCCAGTTACGTCAACGACTTCATCGACCGCGGTCGAGTGAAGAAGGTCTACCTGCAGGGCGTGGCCGACGCACGTATGGCCCCGGAAGACCTGAACAAGTGGTACGTGCGCAACGACCAGGGCCGCATGGTGCCGTTCAGCGCCTTCGCCAGTGGCGAGTGGACTTACGGCCCGCCTAAGCTGGAGCGCTATAACGGCGTGTCGGCGGTGGAAATCCTCGGTGCGCCGGCGCCCGGCTACAGCACCGGTGATGCCATGGCTGCCGTCGAGGAAATCGCCTCGCAACTGCCGCAGGGCGTCGGCTACTCCTGGACCGGTCTGTCCTACGAGGAGCGCCTGGCCGGCTCGCAGACCACGGCATTGTTCGTGATCTCGGCCATCGTCGTGTTCCTCTGCCTCGCAGCGCTGTACGAGAGCTGGTCGATCCCGTTCTCGGTGATGCTGGTGGTGCCGCTGGGGATCATCGGCGCGCTGGCCTTCACCGAGCTGCGCGGGCTGTCCAACGACGTGTTCTTCAAGGTCGGCCTGCTCACCACCATCGGCCTGTCGGCGCGTAACGCGATCCTTATCGTCGAGTTTGCCAAGGCGCAGTACGAACAGGGCATGACCTTCGCTGAAGCCGCCATCGAAGCCTGCCGCATGCGTCTGCGCCCGATCATCATGACCTCGCTGGCGTTCATCCTCGGCTGTCTGCCGCTGGCCATCGCCAGTGGCGCCGGCGCGGGCAGCAAGCACGCCATCGGTACTGGGGTGATCGGCGGCATGCTCAGCGCGATGGTGCTGGCGATCTTCTGGATTCCGCTGTTCTACGTCGTGGTCTGCTCGATTTTCGAGAAGAAGCGCCCCGAGCCGGCCAATGAAAAAGAGAAGGAGGCACTGCAATGAGGCAGTCCCTGTTGTCCCTCGCCGTGGCCGCCGCTCTGCTCAGCGGCTGCAGCCTGATTCCCGACTATGAACGCCCTGACGCTCCGGTGGCCGCCGACTGGCCGCAAGGCGAAGCCTATGGCAGCGCCACCAGTGAAGGCAGCCGTGCGGCGGCCGACCTGCAATGGCGCGAGTTCTTCCGCGACCCGACGCTGCAGCAACTGGTGCAGGTGGCACTGGAGAACAACCGCGACCTGCGTGTCGCTGCGCTGAACGTCGAAGCCTATCGCGCGCTGTACCGCATCCAGCGTGCCGACCTGCTGCCTTCGGTTTTCGCCGACGGCGCCGGCACTCGCCAGCGCCTGCCGGCCGATCTGAGCCAGACCGGTGAAGCCCGTACCAGCGGTCAGTACAGCGCCACCCTGGGCGTCAACGCCTGGGAGCTGGACTTCTTCGGTCGTATCCGCAGCCTCAGCGAGCAGGCCCTGCAGCAGTACCTGGCCACCGAACAGGCCCAGCGCAGCACGCAGATCAGCCTGGTCGCCAGCGTCGCCAACGCCTACCTGCAATGGCAGGCGGATCAGGCGCTGCTGCAACTGACCCAGGACACCCTGAAGACCTTCGAGGAAAGCTACCAGCTGACCCAGCGCAGCTTCGACGTCGGTGTCGCCGATGCCCTGGCCTTGAGCCAGGCACGCAGCTCGGTGGACAGCGCCCGCGTCAGCCTGGCGCAGTACCAGCGCCTGGTCGCTCAGGACCGCAACGCCCTGATTCAGCTGCTCGGCGCCGGCCTGCCGGCCGACCTGCCGCAAGGTCTGGCATTGAACGCCGAACTGCTGGAGCAGGTACCGGCTGGCCTGCCCGCCGACCTGCTGCAGCGTCGCCCCGACCTGCTGCAGGCCGAGTACCAGCTCAAGGCCGCCAACGCCAATATCGGCGCGGCGCGTGCGGCGTTCTTCCCCAGCATCAGCCTGACCGCCAATGCCGGCACCGCCAGCAGCCAGTTGTCCGGCCTGTTCGACGGCGGCTCGGGCACCTGGCTGTTCCAGCCGCAGATCAGCCTGCCGATCTTCAACGCTGGCCGTCTGCGCGCCAACCTCGACTATGCCGAACTGCAGAGTGACATCCAGGTCGCGCAGTACGAGAAAGCCATCCAGGTGGCCTTCCAGGAGGTCGCCGACCGCCTGGCTGCGCGCACCACCTACCGCCAGCAACTGGACGCCCAGCGCGCCCTGCTGGAAACCACCGAGACCTATTACGACCTGGCCGAACGGCGCTACCGCACCGGCGTGGACAGCTACCTGACCCTGCTCGACGCCCAGCGTCAGCTGTTCAGCGTGCGCCAGCAACTGATCGCCGACCGCCTGGCCCAGCTCAGCAGCGAAGTGGAGCTGTACAAGGCCCTGGGTGGTGGCTGGAGCAATACGGGGAGCAACGCCCCACAAGGTTGACCGCGCGTAACCCGCTTCAAGGACGACCTTATCCAACGCGCCGCCCCCGCAGTCTTTGCGGGGGCGTTTTTTTACGAGTCCTGACGGGACTGGGCTCCATACCGTAGCCCGGATGAAATCCGGGGGCCATTGGCGCTGCCTGGGTGTCGGCGCGACATGGACAGCATGGCGCTGTTCTGCGCTCAGCTCAGCCCCGCCAACAGCTGCGCGCAATCCTGCGCGTGCAGCTCGGTCAGCTCCGGCCAGGGGTTGTCCGGCAGGTTGACCAGCACGCTGCGCGCACCGGCGGCCTGGGCGCACTCCAGGTCGAAGCGGTAGTCGCCGACCATTACCAGCTCACGCGGCGTAACGCTCCAGCGCTCGGCCAGGTGCAGCAGCCCACCCGGATGCGGTTTGGGTGGAGCCTCATCGCGGCCAAGAATGTCCGCCCTGGCAAAGCAGTCATCCAGGCCGATGGCCTGCAATGTCAGCAACGCCAGCGAGTGAGCATTGCGCGTGAGGATGCCGAGCTGGCAGCCACGCTCGCACAGGGTGCGCACCAGCTCGATGGCGCCCGGCGCCGGGCGCGAGGCCACTGCCAGCTCGCGCTCGTGCTCGAGCAGCCAGGCATGCTTGGCCGCGGCCTCCTCTGCCGGTAGCGCCGCCAGGTGATGAAGAATGTCCTCCTCCAGGGGTATGCCCAGCGCCCGCTTGATCGCCGGGAAATCATGCACCGCCAGGGTCAGGGTGCCGTCCATGTCGAACACCCAGTGACGTGCTTCGCGCAGTGTTCTCATTTCCAGTCCTCACGCACGCGCGTCAGGCCTTCCTGGGCTGCCGAGGCCACCAGCTCGCCCTGGCGGTTGTAGATGCTGGCGCGGGAGAAGCCGCGGGCGTTGCCGGCCCAGGGGCTGTCCATGGCGTACAGCAGCCAGTCATCCATGCGCAGGTTGCGGTGGAACCACAGCGAATGGTCGAGGCTGGCGACCTGCATGAACTTCTGGAACACCGACACGCCGTGGGGCTGCATCGAGGTGGTCAGCAGGTTGAAGTCGCTGGCATAGGCCAGCAGATACTTGTGCAGTTGCGGGTCGTCCGGCAGCTCGCCGGCAGCGCGGAACCACACGTACTTGACCGGTTCGCAGGGCTGCGGGGCAAAGGGGTTGATCAGAGTGACCGGGCGGATCTCGATCGGCTTGTCGCTGATCAACCGCTCACGCATGCGCTCGGGAATCATCGGCGCAACCATGCGCGCCAGCTCGGTTTCCGACTTCAGGCCCTCGGGGCCGGGAACGTCCGGCATCTGGTTCTGGTGATGAAAGCCTTCCTCGTCGTACTGGAAGGACGCACTGCAGAAGAAGATCGGCTGGCCCTTCTGCACCGCCACCACGCGGCGGGTGCTGAAGCTGCCACCATCGCGGGTGCGCTCGACCTGATAGACCACCGGCAGGCTGGCATCGCCCGGGCGCAGGAAGTAACCGTGCATGGAGTGCACGTGGCGCGCCTCCTCGACCGTCTGGCTGGCGGCGGAAATGCATTGGCCAAGCACCTGGCCGCCGAACAGCTGGCGAAAACCGAGATCCTGGCTGCGGCCACGGAACAGGTTTTCCTCGATCTGTTCCAGGCTCAGCAGCGCGACCAGATCGTCGAGTACCTGGGTCATGGAGTCTCTCCTTGTGCAGGGGTTGGTAATCGCGGTTGGGAATAGGCCGGCAGGGACGTCAGGCGTTCATCCCATACAGCGCGGCCAAGGGTGAAATGGTAAAGACTTTGCCAGCCGCTGTCGGCATCGCCGAGCAACTCGCGCAAAGCATCGTCGAAATAGCAACCGATGCCCGTACCGGAAAGCCCCGCTGCTTCGGCTTCCAGATAGAGCAACTGGCCGATCTGGCCACATTCCCAGTAGAGCCGTGGATAACGCCAGGCGCCATCCGCCACGGCGCGCTCCACCCGTGCCAGCATGGCCAGGGCGACACAGCCGTCGGCGGCAATGTCCTGGCCGCAGCTGAGAAACCCCGCCAGGCCACGCGCATCGCCTTCGAGCAGACGATACAGCGGCAGCTCCTCGTCCACCCGCTGCCACAGGTAATCCTCGCGCAATGGCTGCACACCGCTGCCCGTGCGATCCAGCCAGTACAGGCCAGGCGCAAGCCCCTGCACACGATGGACGAACAGCAGCAGGTCGATCTCGCTCGGCTCACCGCTGACGGCGAACGGCACCGGCGATTGCACCGGCATCAGGCGGCGCAGCCAGGCCAGTAGCAGTGCAGCCTGAATACCGCTGCGGCCGTCCATGCTCTGCGCACTGCGTCGGCGATGCAGGATGGGCCTCAAGGGCAGGCCGGGGTTGTCATTGCGAACACCAGCAGCATCTACGCTCCAGGCGGCGCGAGGACGTGCCGGCGCACGGCATAACCCATGTATGCGCTGCAACTCGGGCCAGTGGCGATAGTCACGGGACAGGCGATTGGGCGCACCGCTCCGCTCAAGCTGCGCCAACGCCGTCAGCAGGGTCTCGGGCAGCGCAAACTCCAGCGTCTGCGCCGAACCTATCCATAGCAGGCAGTCGCCGTGTTCGGCCTCATGAAAGCCCTCATCATCCAGCCCCAGCAGGCCGTCCAGGCGTGCTTCGGCCACGCCCCGCAGCATGCGCACTTGCCAACCCTGCACGCCGGCGGCGATGGCCAACGCCGCCAGGGCATGCCCCAGGTCGTGCTGGCAATAACGGTAGGCGCGCTCGCCGTACTTCCAGGCTTCGCGCCAGGCGATACTGCTCAGGCCGAGGAGAAAACCGCCGGGCGGCAGGCAGTCGGCAAGCTGCCGGCCAAGCGGCGGCGGCAGCTCGCTGCGCACCTCCAGGCCATGGGTATCCGGCGCGTAGTGGGCCAGCACACCGTCCTCATCCACGACACCCGGCGGCAGCAACAGATAGGCTTCAGTCGGGTGCAGATTGCCGGATGACGGATTGACCCGCAGCGCCCAGCGGCTACCGCCAGCCTCCTTCCAGGCGGAAATGGCCAGGCTGTCGTACAGCAGTTGCGAGACCCTGGCGCGATTCAGTGGTGCGGGCGGTGCCTGCGGCCCGGCGAATGCAACATCGTAGGCCGGCCCCTCTTCCAGCGGGCGGTGGTACAGCTCGATCAGCCGGGCACCGTCGTAGCGACGAAACGGTGCCGGCTGAGTCGCCCAATTCAACTGCCCCGGCCCCGGTGCGAAGCGCTCGGGGGCGTGTTTGCTGAGCTGGTGATAGGCGAGCACGTCCGTCATCGCTGCGCCTCCCACTGCTCGCGGCTTATGCGGTAGAGCACGTGCGGCTGCAAGGGATGACCCTCCGGCAGGCGCGGATGGAGAAAATCGCCGCTCTCGTCGCGCTGCATACCGATGCTGCGCATCACCGCCTGCGACGGCAGGTTGGCCGGCACGGTGAAGCTCAATACCTCGTCCAACCCAAGCTGCTCGAAGGCCACGGCCAGTGAAGCGCGCGCCGCCTCACTGGCATAACCCTGACGCCAGTGCGCCCGCGCCAGACGCCAGCCGATTTCCACGGCAGGCACGAACGGCGCATCGAAGCCGACCTGTGCCAGGCCGGTGACGCCGATCAGTTCGCCAGTGTCACGCCGCTCCAACGCCCAGAAACCAAAACCGTGCTCATCGAAATGCGCACGGATGCGCGCCAGCAGTTGTGCGCTCTGCTCGGCGTCCATAGGCGCGGGAAAATGACGCATCACCTCGGCATCGGCATTGAGTGCGACCAGCGCCGGCAGGTCACTGTCGCGCCAGGCACGCAGCAAGAGGCGCTCGGTGGAGGTTTCGATCAGGGGCATGGCGATTGTCTCGATTGGCTGCGACCATATGGCGTCGACTCGATGACACTTATTGTATGCCGCATACAGCCCGCCCTTCGCGGCCAGGCATCCTTCCTCATGGAGAAATTCCGCCTGCTGCGTGATCACCTGGTCGACAGCGGCCTGACCACCGATGCCGAGCTGCATCGGCCCGAACAGTCTCCAGCGGAGGCCCTCACCCTTCGACTACATCGGCTTGCTACATGACTGGCGAGCTGTCATACGAGAACCCGCGCAGAAAAGGTCTGGCAAAGCCAGGCGTAACGGAAGACGGCAGATAGCATGTACCACGGAGAAAAATTCAACGCCTGGAGCCACTTGATTGGCGCCGTTCTGGCGGCCATCGGTGCGGTATGGCTGCTGGTACTGGCCAGCTCCACGGGCGACCTGTGGAAGATCGTCGCAGTGGCCATCTATGGCGTCACCCTGCTATTGCTGTACAGCATCTCCACCCTCTACCACAGCATGCGCGGCCCGGCGAAACGGGTGATGCAAAAACTCGATCACCTGTCGATCTACCTGCTGATTGCCGGCAGTTACACCCCGTTCTGCCTGGTAACCCTGCGCGGCCCCTGGGGCTGGACCTTGTTCGGCATCGTATGGAGCCTGGCGCTGATCGGCATGCTGCAGGAAATCAAACCCCGCTCCGAAGCACGTGTGCTGTCGTTGATCATCTACGCGGTGATGGGCTGGATCGTGCTGGTGGCGGTAAAGCCCTTGATCGCCGCCCTGGGCATGACCGGTTTCAAATGGCTGGCGGCTGGTGGCGTGCTCTACACCGTAGGCATCATCTTCTTCGCCTACGACAGCCGCTTTCGCCATTGGCATGGCATCTGGCACCTGTTCGTCATGGCCGGCAGCCTGCTGCACTTCGTGGCGATCCTGCTCTATGTGCTGTGATGACTTTCTCCCGACGATTGAAAAACGCCCACACCATCCATGCTCTGACGGGGCATAGTGACCAGTGTGCGTATCAATTGGATCGCCGATTACAACGTCAAGCCATTGCCGCTGGTTGCCCGGCGAAAAGGCGGAGGCCTGGTGATTGCCTGGATTGGCTGCGACCATAGCGCGTCGATTCGATGAGCACTTACTCTATGCCGCTACCGCTGGTCTACCACGAGGATTACAGCCCGCCCTTCCCGGCCGGGCACCGTTTCCCCATGGAGAAATTCCGCCTGCTGCGCGATCACCTGGTCGAGAGCGGCCTGACCACCGACGCGGAACTGCAACGTCCCGAGCTGTGCCCGGCGGAGATTCTCGCCCTGGTTCACTGCCCGGACTATATCGCCCGCTACATGGCTGGCGATCTGTCATACGAGGACCAGCGCCGCCTTGGCCTGCCCTGGAGCGATGCCCTGGCACGACGTACCGTGCGCGCCGTGGGCGGCTCGCTGCTGACCGCCGAACTGGCACTGCGTCACGGCCTGGCCTGCCACCTGGCTGGCGGCACGCACCACGCGCACTACGACTTCCCCTCCGGTTTCTGCATCTTCAACGACCTGGCGGTGATCGCCCGCTACCTGCTCGAAGCTGGCCGCGTGCACCGCGTACTGATTTTCGACTGCGACGTGCATCAGGGCGACGGCACCGCGCGGCTGCTGGAAGACCAACCGGATGCCGTTACCGTGTCGCTGCATTGCGAGCAGAACTTCCCGGCACGCAAGGCGCAGAGCGACTGGGATATCCCCCTGCCACGCGGCATGGGCGACGGGGATTACCTGAAGGTGGTGGACGATATCCTCAACTACCTGCTGCCGATCTACCAACCGGACCTGGTGCTCTACGATGCCGGTGTCGACGTGCACAAGGACGATGCCCTGGGCTACCTGCAACTCACCGACGCGGGCCTGGCAGCGCGTGACGAAGCCGTGCTGCAGCACTGCCTGGGCCGCGATATCCCGGTACTCGGGGTAATTGGCGGCGGCTACTCCAAGGACCACGCCGCCCTCGCCCGCCGCCACGGTATCCTGCATCACAGCGCGGCAAAGGTGTGGGCGGCGCGTGGGTTGGGCTAGACGCTCGTAGGGCGGGTGAAACCCGCCAATTCGCCGGTGGCGGGTTGCTCCCGCCTCCAGAAGGCATCCCCCTCCGCGACAGCATCTCCCCTCACAGAGCAACCACGGTATGGCAGCGCGAGGATTGGACTAGCCCTGTAGGGCGGGTGAAACCCGCCAATTCGCCAGTGGCGGGTTGCACCCGCCCTACGTGATCCTGACGATCAGCCGGCCTGCACCTTGTCCAACGCCTGCTCCAGGGTCGCCACGGTACGCTCGATATTGCCCAGCTTGTCCAGCCCGAACAGGCCCAGGCGGAAGGTCTGGAAGTCCGCCGGTTCGTCGCACTGCAGCGGCACGCCGGCGGCGATCTGCAGGCCGACGGCGGCGAACTTGGCGCCAGTCTTGATCTGCCCGTCGTCGGTGTAGCAGACCACCACGCCCGGTGCCTCGAAGCCCTTGGCGGCGACGCTCTTGAAGCCGCGCGCTGTCAGCAGCGCGCGCACCCGGTCGCCAAGCTCCTGCTGTTGCTGACGTACACGGTCGAAACCGAGAGCCTTGGCTTCCAGCATGGCATCGCGAAAACGCGCCAGGGCGTCGCTGGGCATGGTGGCGTGATAGGCATGGCCGCCCTGCTCATAGGCCTGCATGATCTGCAGCCACTTCTTCAGATCGCAGGCGAAGCTGCTGCTCTGAGTCGCTTCGACGCGCGCCTGCGCCGCATCGCTCAGCATCACCAGGGCGCAGCACGGCGAGGCACTCCAGCCCTTCTGCGGGGCGCTGATCAGCACATCGACACCACAGGCCTGCATGTCCACCCACAACGTGCCGGAGGCAATGCAATCAAGCACGAACAGGCCGCCGACGGCGTGCACCGCATCGCTCACCGCGCGCAGGTAGTCGTCCGGCAGGATCATGCCAGAGGAGGTTTCCACGTGCGGGGCGAACACCACCTGCGGCTTCTGCTCGGCGATGGTGGTCAGCACTTCGTCCAGCGGCGCCGGGGCGAAGGCTGCCTGTGGGCCGTCCGCGACCGGACGCGCCTTGAGCACATGGGCCTCGGCGGGAATCCGGCCCATCTCGAAGATCTGCGTCCAGCGGTAGCTGAACCAGCCGTTGCGGATCACCAGGCACGTCTGCTCGGTCGCCAACTGCCGCGCCACCGCCTCCATGCCGTAGGTGCCGCTGCCGGGCACGACTGCCACGGCGTGGGCGTTGTAGACCTGCTTCAGGGTGGACGAAATATCGCGCATCACGCCCTGGAACGACTGCGACATATGGTTCAGCGAGCGGTCGGTGTAGACCACCGAATATTCGAGCAGGCCATCGGGATCGATGTCGGGGCAGATTTGGGACATAACAGGCTCCAGCCGAAAAGGTTCGAGCTGAACCTGCCCCAACCCAGGGCAAATGACAAGGCCGGGGAGCACTCGGGTACCAGGCTGCTGAAAAACTACCTGCGTTGGCAATACTGCGTTAAAAAACAGCCTCGCGTGCGAGCCCAGTCAAAATGCTCATTTACAGCACGTAAAGTCGAGCGCGACTCCGACCGTTTTTCGGCTGTTTTTGCGGGGCCGCCATCGGTATTGTCTTGCCTGCCTCGCCTACGTTTTTCAACTGCCTGGTAGAATGCGCAGCCGTTCCCTGACCGTCCCGCCACCATGACCACAGACAGCCCGACCACCGCTCATCACGTCGCCATCATCGGCGGCGGCCCTGCCGGGCTGATGGCTGCCGAAGTGCTGGCGCAAGGCGGCGTGCGTGTGGAGCTATTCGATGCCATGCCCTCGGTGGGGCGCAAGTTCCTGCTGGCCGGCGTCGGCGGCATGAACATCACCCACTCCGAGCCCAAGGACGCCTTCATCGGCCGTTATGGCGAGCGTCAGGCCGAAGTCGCGACGCTGCTGCGCGAGTTCGATGCCGATGCCCTGCGCACCTGGATTCATGGCCTGGGCATCGACACCTTCGTCGGCACCTCCGGCCGCGTATTCCCCAGCGACATGAAGGCCGCGCCGCTGCTGCGCGCCTGGCTGCGCCGCCTGCGCGAACTGGGCGTAACGATCCACACGCGCAGCCGCTGGCTGGGCTGGAACGCGGACGGCAGCCTGCGTATCACCGGCGCAGATGGCGAACGCGCACTGGCTGCCGATGCCTGCCTGCTGGCACTGGGCGGCGGCAGTTGGGCGCGCCTAGGCTCCGACGGTGCCTGGGTGCCCCTGTTGCAGGCTCGCGGCATCGAGATTGCAGCACTGAAACCGAGCAACTGCGGTTTCGAGGTGGCCAACTGGAGCGAGTATCTCAGGGAGAAATTCGCCGGTGCGCCGCTGAAGAACGTTGCCCTTAGCCTGCCCGACCAGGCGCCTCGCATCGGCGAGTTCGTGCTGACTGCAGGCGGCATCGAAGGCAGCCTGGTGTACGCCTTTTCCGCCGATATCCGCCGCGCCATCGAGGCCGACGGCCAGGCCGTGATTCACCTCGACCTGTTGCCGCAGATGCCGCTGGTCAAGCTGCAGCAGTCGCTAGCCAAGCCACGCGGCAAGCACTCGATGGCCAAGCACCTGCATCGCCAGGCCGGGCTGGACGGGGTGAAGGCTGCCCTGCTGCGTGAACTGGCGCCGGCTGCCGCATTTGCCGAACCGGCTGCTCTGGCGTCCTGGATCAAGGCGCTGCCGATCACCCTGCTGCGCCCCCGACCGCTGGACGAGGCGATCAGCTCCGCTGGCGGCGTGCCCTTCGCGGCGCTGGACGAAGGCCTGATGCTCAGGTCCCTGCCCGGCGTGTTCTGCGCCGGCGAGATGCTCGACTGGGAAGCGCCCACCGGCGGCTACCTGCTCACCGCCTGCTTCGCCAGCGGGCGGGTCGCGGCGCAGGGCCTACTCGACTGGTTGCATGCCGTGTAGTTGTAGGGTGGGCCGGGCGGCGCTCCGCTTCAGCCCACCAAGGCTGGCCGCTGTCGGTGGGCTGAAGCTAAGGCCGTAGGGCGGGTGCAACCCGCCATATCCGGTTGGCGGGTTGCACCCGCCCTACACCTGAAAAACCTGAAACCGCTGTGCCCTCACATGGGCTGCGTCTATGCTCAGAATTGGCGCTTCCCACACAGGTAATTCCCCGCCGTGATCCCGCTGCTGGTCTGTGATGACTCCAATATGGCGCGCAAGCAACTGATCCGCGCCCTGCCGCCGGAATGGCCGGTTTCCCTCAGCCAAGCCAACAACGGCGAGGAGGCGCTGGCCTTGATCCGTCAGGGTCTGGGCCCGGTCATGCTGCTCGACCTGACCATGCCGGTGCTCGATGGCTACCAGACCCTGGCCGCGCTGCGCGCAGAAGGGCTCAGCAGCAAGGTTATCGTTGTCTCCGGCGACGTGCAGGAAGAAGCCGTGCGCCGCGTGCGTGAGCTGGGCGCCCTGGCCTTCATCAAGAAGCCCGCCGACCCCGAGACCCTGCGCCAGACGCTGATCGACCTGAAGCTGTTCGACCCGCAGGCCACGCCAGCGGCGCAGGCCCAGGCCGCTGCGCTGTCAGAACTCAAGGTCAGCTTCCGCGATGCCCTGCGCGAAGTCAGCAACGTCGCCATGGGCCGCGCCGCCGCGTTGCTGGCCAAGGTACTGGGTGTATTCGTGCAGTTGCCGGTGCCGCAGGTGAATATCTTCGAAGTCAGCGAGCTGCACATGACCCTGCTCGACGCCCAACGCGGCGAGCGCTTCAGCGCCATCTGCCAGGGCTTCATCGGCGAGGCCATCGCCGGAGAGGCGCTGCTGCTGTTCCATGACTCGGAAGTGGACGACATGGCGCGCCTGCTCGGCTGGCAGCCGGAGAACGAAGCGCAAACCTCGGAGATGTTGTTGGATCTGGCCAGCATCCTGATCGGCGCCTGCCTGGCCGGCGTCGCCGAGCAACTCGACCTGCGCTTCTCCCAGGGCCACCCGCAGTTGCTCGGCCAGCATGCCAGTCTCGACCAGCTGATCCAGGTCAACCGCCAGCGCTGGCGCAAGACCCTGGCCGTGGAGATCAGCTACAGCCTGGAAGGCCATGCCATCCACTTCGACCTGCTGTTGTTGTTCACCGAAGATTCGATCAAACGCCTGACCGACAAGATCGGCTACCTGATGGAGTGAGGCGATGCCCGCACAGATCGATATCAAGGAAGTTCACTGGCTGCTCGACATCGTGCAATGCATCGACGTCGGTGTGGTGGTGCTCGACCGCCAATACCGCGTCGAAGTGTGGAATGCCTTCATGGAGAACCACTCCGGGCTGGGGCCGGACCAGGTACAGGGGCGTTCGTTGTTCGAGCTGTTCCCGGACATTGACCGCCCCTGGCTGGAGCGCAAGGTGGAAAGCGTAGTGCAATTGGGCACCCGTGCCTTCAGCCTGTGGCAGCAACGCCCCTACCTGATGCGCTTCAAGAGTTACCAGCCGATCACCGGCCAGGCCGATTTCATGTACCAGAACGTCACCCTGCTGCCGCTGGCCGGCCAGCCGGTGGAGCATGTGTGCCTGGTGATCTACGATATGACCGCTGCAGCTGTGGCGGCACTGGCGCAACCGGCTCGATAAAAACGCCTTAGCCCGGATGCAATCCGGGGCCGGTGCCAGGTGCTCCCGGATTGCATCCGGGCTACGGTTCTGACGAAAAAGGGATTTACATGCTGCGCAGCGTTGAACTGAAAACCTTCGTCCCGGCACGGGACTTCGCCCTGAGCATGGATTTCTACCAGGCCATGGGCTTCAAGCGCGGTTGGTCGGACGAACAGATGGCCTATTTCAGCCATGGCGAGCACTGCGCCTTTCTGCTGCAGAACTTCTACGTGAAGGAACAGGCGGAGAACTTCGTCATGCACCTGCTGGTGGAAGAAGTCGATGCGTGGTGGCAGCAGATTCAGGCAGCCCGCCTGGATGAGCGGTTCGGCACGCGACTGATCGCGCCGCAGGATCAGCCCTGGGGCATGCACGAGTTCATGGTGTTCGATCCCAGCGGCGTGCTGTGGCGAATAGCGCAGAATAGTTGAGAGCAATGGCGGGGTGCCCCCGCCCTACGAGACGACTGCGGCGTGCCGTAGGGCGGGTGCAACCCGCCAACAGAGATTCCAACTACTTCTTGCCACCCTTGGGCTTGCTGCCGAAACTTGGCACCTTGCGCACCGCCTTGGCCTTCGGCTTGGCGTCCTCTTCCTCGAACCAGCGGCCGAGGTGGATATTGCCCTTGCCGGCAGGCTTGGCCGCACCAGGGATCAGCTTCTGCTTGGGCTTCTTCGGTTTCTTCAGCACCTGGCCACCGACCGCAGTCAGCGGTACGCGGTGATCGGGAATGAAGTCCGGCTCATCGACACGCTTGATCAACTGCTGGGTCAGATTCTCGATCGCCGCCAGCTGATCCACCTCATCGGCGCAGACCAGGGAGATCGCCTCGCCCGTGCTGCCGGCGCGGCCGGTACGACCGATGCGGTGCACGTAGTCTTCGGCGTTGATCGGCAGGTCGAGGTTGACCACCAGCGGTAGGTCATCGATATCCAGGCCACGCGCGGCCACGTCGGTGGCCACCAGAATCTGCACCTCGCCAGCCTTGAAGCGTTCCAGTGCGCGCAGGCGGCTCGGCTGTGGCTTGTCGCCGTGAATCGAATCGGCTGACACGCCCATGGCCAGCAGCTCCTGTTCGAGCTGATCGACACCCTTGCGGGTCTTGGCGAACACCAGCACCTGGCCCCAGCGTTTTTCCTGCAGCAGGTGCAGGAACAGCTCGCTCTTGCGCTTCTTGTCCACCGGAATCAGCCATTGCTTGACGGTCTTGGCAGCAGCGTTGCGTGGGCTGACTTCCACCGACAGTGGGTCGCGCAGCAGCTCACCGGCCATCTGCCGGATGGCATCGGAAAAGGTGGCGGAGAACAGCAAGGTTTGGCGCTTTTTCGGCAGTGCGCTGAACAGCTCGTCCAACTCGCGGGCAAAACCCAGGTCGAGCATGCGGTCGGCCTCATCCAGCACCAGGGTCTGCAACTGGGAGAACTTCACCGCGTTCTGCCGATACAGGTCGAGCAGCCGCCCCGGCGTGGCCACCAGCACGTCGACACCCTTGCGCAGCTTCATCATCTGCGGGTTGATGCTGACCCCGCCGTACACCGCATAGCTGGTCAGGGGCAGGTGCTGGCCGTAGCTCAAAAAGCTCTGCAGCACCTGCTCGGCCAGTTCGCGAGTCGGCGTCAGCACCAGCGCACGTACGCTGTTGCTGGCGACCTGCGGGCCTTCCAGGGTCAGACGCTGCAGCAGCGGCAGGGCGAAACCAGCGGTTTTGCCGGTGCCGGTCTGCGCCGCGGCCATCAGATCACGGCCCTTGAGCACGGCCGGGATGGCCTGGCTCTGTACCGGGGTCGGGGTCTGGTAGTCGAGTTCGGTGAGGGTGCGCAGCAGCGGCTCGATCAAACCGAGGGAGGCGAAGGTCATGGGGCAACCGAATCGGAAAGGAAATAGACGCGCAGTTTACCCGTTCACACCATTCGTAGGAGCGGCTGGGCGGCATTACGTTTCAGCCGCAAAATTCTGACGGCAAACCAACCAACCGTAGGAGCGGCTTTAGCCGCGATAAAAGCTCGCGGCTGAAGCCGCTCCTACAGGTACGAGGCAAACTCAGCTGGCAGTGGCCAACAACGCCCGCACCTTGGCAGCCGACAGATTCTGCAACTGGCAGAGAAAGGCATGATCGGCCTGGTGCCGGCCATGGCGCTCGCGCAACAGGCCGAACAGGTGCAACGTCAGGTTCGCTGCCATCTCGGCGTCGGCCAGGGCGCGGTGAGCGCGGCCGGTATCCGGCAGGCCGGCCCAGGTGTTGAGGTTGCCCAGCTTGTGGCTCGGCGCCTCGGGCAGCAGACGGCGCGACAGCAGCAGTGAACAGGCGAAGGGCTGCGCACGACGACGGCGCACCCGCGCCAGTTCGGCATCCCAGAATTTCTGGTCGAAGGATGCGTTGTGCGCCAGCAGCGGCCTTTCGCCGATGAAGTCGGCCACCTCGTTCATCACCTGCTCCGACGGCGGCGCCTTGCGCAGCATGGCGTTGCTGATACCGGTGAGCTGCTCGATGAATGGCGGCACCCAGGCGCCGCTATTCATCAGGCTCTGGTAGCGGTCGACGATGCGCCCGTCCTCGATGATCGCCACGCCGATTTCGGTGGCCCGCGCCTGAGCCGGCGACACGCCAGTGGTTTCGAAGTCGATGACGGCAATGGATTCCACGTAAAACCTCAGAACATGTGAAGAAGTCGTCGCGAGCGATGGCAGGTCGCGTTTCGCCTGCGCGCAGCAAGCGGAGTGTATTGAAATACATGAGCATTGCGAGCACAGCCGAAGCGCGAGATGCCGAGCGCGGTAGACCTGCTTACAAGTTCTCAGTGATTACGCAGCAACAATTCACCCTCGATGGGCACGTACAAACTGGCCGCGCGAATCAGCGACTGCGCCGTCAGCCCGGGCGCGCCATAGGCGATGGCCTCGACGCCACGACTGCGCACGCGCTCGAGCAGCAGGTCGAAATCACCATCGCCGGAGGCCAGGACGATCTCATCGACGCGCTCGACGGCATCGAGCACGTCGATGGTGATGCCGACATCCCAGTCGCCCTTGGCCGAACCGTCGCTGCGCTGGATGTAGGGTTTGAGCTTCACGGTGAAGCCCAGCTTGCGCAGGATCTGCTGGAACTGCTGCTGCTTGGCGTCGCCACGGTCGATGGCATAGGCATAGGCCTCGACGATCACGCCACGGCGACTGACTTCGGCCCACAGCACGCTGTAGTCGAAATGGCAGCCATAGACCTGGCGCACCGTGTAGTAGAGGTTCTGCACATCGGCGAATACGGCGATCTTCTTCACCGGGAGTCCTCGGGGGCGACGAAGGCACCAGTATGCCAGAGCTGGGCCGCGGATGCGGCCGGGGCTGGCCCAGGCGCGGCGCAGCCCCTATCCTTGGCGCCATGACGCCTCTACAACAGCTGTGCCAGCGTAACCTCGACCTGCTCCAGAGCCAGGGAATCAGCCACCGCCTGGTCGAGCATGAGCCGGTGCTGGATTACCCCACCGCCCATGCCGTGCGCCAACGTTTCGGCCTGCGCGGTGTGGAGAGCAAGAGCCTGTTCCTGCGCACCGGTGCTCAGCGCTACGCCATGCTGATCAGCCTCGAAGGCGCTCGCGCCGACTGGGCCAGGCTCAAAGCGCTGCTCGGCAGCCGCCCGCGCATCGCCAGAGACGAGGAGCTGATCGAGCAAACCGGCTGCGTGCCGATGTGTGCCTGTCCGTTCGGACATGACGCCGGCATCACCCTGCTGATCGACCGCGCGGTGCTGGCCTGCGACTTCCTGCTGTATTCACCCGGCCCACCCGAACTGACCCTGGAAGTGCCCGGCAGCGAACTGCCGCGTCTGCTCAAGGCGCAGCCCAACGCGCAGCTGGAGTACTCTTGAACCCATTCGACTGCCCCGGCGAACGGCCACAGCGCCCACGCCCTCACACTTGGTAACCTGCCAATGAAGCCTCTGTCCGTGCTGCGCGACGCCTGGTTTTTCTCCAGCCACAACCTGCTGGCCATTGCCCGCCTGACCCTGCCGCTGTTGCTGCTCGAAGCCATCGCCCAGACGATCCTCGCCGCCCAGCTCGGCGAAGGCGCCAACCCGGCCTATGGCGTGCTGCTCGGCATACTCTTCTACCCGCTGTATGCCGCACCGCTGATTCTCTTCCTGCATGCACGCAGCATCGGCCAGACGCCCGGCAACGCGCAGCTGTTCGCGGCCGGCCTGCAACTATGGCCGACCTTCGCCCTGATGACCGGATTGAGCACCCTGGCAATCATGCTCGGCCTGTCGCTGTTCATCGTGCCGGGCATCTGGATCATGATGCGCCTGGCCTTCTCCGAACTGATTCTGGTACTGCGCCAGGAGCCGCCGCTACGCGCGTTGCAGGCCAGCTTCACGTTAACCGAGGGGCGCTTCTGGCCGGTGTTCACCTGCCTGGCCAACGTGCTGGTGCCATTGTGGCTGCTCGACTGGTGGACACAGCCAAGCCAGAGCGACACCCTGCTATGGGTGCTGCATCAGACCGGCAACGGCTTCCTGCAGTTGTTCGCCATCGTGGTGCTGTTCCGCCTGTTCATGCTGCTCGAACCGCAGCAGGCGGCGAATAGTGATAACAGCGACTAGGCTTGCAGCTTTGGCCAGTGTAAGGAGAGCGCCATGAGCGAAACGAACCCCAGCATCCTGTCCCACGTGTCCATCGGCACCAACGATTTCGATGCCGCCAGCGCCTTCTACGCCAAGGTGCTGGCCACCCTCGGTTGTCGGGAAATCATGCGCCATCCTGGGGCGGTGGCCTTCGGCCGCGATTACCCGGAGTTCTGGGTGCAGACGCCAATCAATGGTCAGCCGGCGACCCTCGGCAACGGCAGTCACTTCGGCTTCGTCGCCCCGGACAAGGCCTCGGTGCATGCTTTTCACGAGGCAGCTTTGGCAGCCGGCGGCCAGGACGAAGGCCAGCCAGGCCCACGCCCGGACTACGGCGAGCCCTACTACGGTTGTTTCGTCAGGGACCTCGACGGTCACAAGATCGAGGCGGCTTACTGGGATATGGAGCTGATGTACGAGCTGTACGTCGAGCCGCACGAGCATGGCTGACACGGCACTAGCAAGCAGGCCTTTGAAAAACGTAGGCGAGGCAGGCAAGACAATACCGATGGCGGCCCCGCAAAAACAGCCGAAAAAGCGCAGTTTACGTGCTGTAAATGAGCATTTTGACTGGGCTCGCACGCGAGGCTGTTTTTAACGCAGTATTGCCAACGCAGGTAGTTTTCAAAGGTCTGCTATTGATGCGCAACCACCGTTTGATAGCGCCGTGCCGCTCGCGCTACCCAGCCCTCGCGTAGCAGGGTCTCCAGCGCCGCCGCAAGCTGCGGCAGACGCTCCAGGCGCTGACGGGAAAAGCCGATATAGAGTTCGGTGCGCGCCTCGGGACGGTAGGCTGCCTTGACGATGCGACCGCCCAGTTCGGGGGTAAGCAAGGCGTAGTCGACCTGACAGTCGGTGCCCACCAGTACGTCGATGCGGCCACGTGCGAGCATCTGCAGCAACTGGCTCTCGTTACTGACACCGACCTTGTTCAACTGCTGATCGCCATCGAACCGCTGGAACTACACCGACTCCAGCACATGGCCGATGCGCAGCCCGCGAAGTTTCTCGTAGCTATCCAGGCGCGTGGCCAGCGCCGGATTGGCGTAGAAACGCGGCGAGCAGGCGTAGTACGGCGCCTCCAGATACTGGATATAGCGCTCACGCTCCACCGTCCTGGCCAACCCGGTCATCAGATCGGCCTTGCCCTGCTCCAGCGCAGCCAGACCTCTCGCCCAGGGCGCGCGCTCCACCTCGAAACGCAGCCCATAGCGCCGTGACAGTTCGGCCAGCAGATCGATATCCAGCCCCTGCAACTGACCGTTCTCGTCCTCCATGCGAAAGGGCGGCCAGAGGTCGGTCATCACCCGTAGGGGTTCGCCTTCGCCAGCCCGGCACAGAGGCGTCAGAATCAACAGTGCGAGTAGCCAAAGACGCATCAATTGCGCCCCGAACGCTGTGGCCGCAACCCGGAAAGCCGCGGTAGCAACACCCGCTCGAACAACCTCGGGAAGAAGCGCGCCAGCACCCGGGCGCGCCAATCGACGTTGGACAACACCAGCAGCCGCCGACGCTTGAGTGCCCCATGATAGATGGCCTCGGCGACATCCTGCGGCGAGGCCACCTTGCCCATCGCCAAGGGCGGTTGGGCAGCCACCGAGCCGTCACCGACCAGAGCGTTCTTGCGCAGGTCGGTCGCGGTAAAACCTGGGCACACCAGCATCACGTTCACACCCGAGCCCTTGAGCTCAAAGCGCAGCGTCTCGAACAAGCCATGCAGCGCGTGCTTGCTGGCGTTGTAAGCGCTGCGATAGAGCAACGGCGCGATACCCGATAGTGAGCTGAGGACGATGATCTGCCCGCCGCGGGCAATCAGGCTGGGCAGCGCTGCCTGGGTGCAGTAGAGCGCGCCGAAATAGTTGACCGCCATGACCCGCTGGAACACTTCCAGACTGGTCTCGGCGAAGGTGCTGCGATGAGTGATGCCGGCATTGTTGACCAACACATCGATACCACCGAAACGCTCCACCGCCAGCGCCACCGCGCGCTGCACCGCCTCGGCGTCAGCCACGTCGCAGAGCAGCCCCAGCGCCTCGGCGTTGTGATGATCGGCCAGGTGCTGCACCAGGCTGTCCAGCGCTGCCTGCTGCAGATCGAGAATCACCAGGCGCGCACCAGCCTGGGCCAGGCGCATCGCCAAGGCGCGACCGATGCCGGCACAACCACCCGTGATGAGTACGACCTTGCGGTCGAACACCTTGTTGGCGAATACCTTGCGATACATGCGTTGCTCCCGCTGCCCTGGCCTCGGCGACACTACAACCTGTTATGGCTGCCATCGCAACAGGGCGGCGTGGCTGTGTGCTTGCAGCCACAGAAAAATACCTGTTCGGCGCGCTCGGCATGGTACTTCAGTGGCGTCAGTCCGCTGCCCTTGTGGCTGCCATCGCAGAATGGCTGGCTGGCGCTGCGCCCACAACGGCACCAGAAATAATCCCGCCCGGCCTCCACATCCACCGCGTAGGGGCCACGCTGAGCGATCAGCGGCTGGTTCATCGCAACCTCCCGGCAGGATCGCGCATGCCTGGGCCGACAGGCCGCAGTCAGGTATCCTCGCCTCCTTCCAGCATAGTCGCCCGTTTCGCCATGTCCCTGCCTCGCCCGCTTCGCCTGCTCCTGCTCATTGTGTTGCCATTGCTCGCTGTGCTGATTGCGCTGGTGTACAGCCTGACCTGGCGCCCGCTGCCCCATGAAGAAGCAGCCGTGTCATGCAGCGGGCAGGTGGCGCAGCTGCAGCCCGGCCAGGCACTCAAGGTGATGACCTGGAACGTGCAGTACCTGGCCGGCAAGCGCTACGTATTCTGGTACGACTTGCCCGGCGGCGATGGACCGGACGAGCGCCCGAGCAGCGCCGACCTGGCCGTCACCCTGGATGAAGTGGTGCGCGTGCTGCGCGACGAACAACCGGATGTCGTACTGCTGCAGGAGCTGCACGACAAGGCCAAGGCCAGCGACTACCAGGATCAGCTGGCCCTGCTTCAGGCACGTCTGAGCGACCTTTACCCCTGCAGCACCGAGGCCTTCTACTGGAAGGCCGGTTTCGTTCCGCACCCGCGCATCCTCGGCAGCGTCGGCATGAAACTCGGCACCCTCAGTCGCTTCCAGATCGCCCGCGCCGAACGCCTGCAATTGCCCATGCTCGAGAGCGACCTGCTGAGCCGTCAGTTCCAGCTCAAGCGCGCCTTGCTGGTCAGCTACCTGCCGATTCGTGGTGGCGACAAACTGGTGGCGATCAACACCCATTTCGATGCCTTCGCCCAGGGCGAGGACACCATGCAGCGCCAGGTGGAGATGACCGACGGCCTGCTCCAGCAGCTGCAAACCAGCGACAAAACCTGGGTACTGGGCGGCGACCTCAACCTGCTGCCACCCGGTCAGTTCCAGCATCTGCCGGAGGATCAACGTAGCTGGTACGCCGCCGACAGCGAATTGCAGGACCTGGCCCGGCGCTACCCGATGATCCCCAGCCTGCAACAGGCCAGCGGCGCACAGCAGGCGCAGTGGTACACCCATTACCCCAACGATCCAGCCGCCAGCGGCCCGGATCGCACCCTCGACTACCTGTTCTACAGCCCACGTCTGACCCCGCTCGCCAGCCAGGTTCGCCAGCGCGATACCTTGGCGATCTCCGATCATTTGCCGGTGATCGGTCGCTTTTTCCTGCCCACGCAGGAATAAACCGTGCAGAACTGGACAAATCCACCGCGACTTGTCCATGCTCGTTAGGCACCACTCGATAACAACGAAAAGACGGCGAAGAGCCGCGATAACCGGATGCCAAGACGCTTCTGCCTGATATTCATCGCCCTGCTATGGCTACACGCCGCTCATGCTGCCGAGGCCAGGCAACGTGTTCACGTGGGTTACTACGAGTTTCCGCCCTATTCCTATACCGACGCGCAAGGCCAGCCCAGCGGCTCGGGCCTGGAGCTGGCCGCACGCCTGCTCGACGCGGCGGGATACCAGGCAGACTTTCGCTCCTACCCCGGCGCCCGCCTCTACAGCGGTCTGCTCGACGGCAGCATACATATCTGGGCCGGCGCCTCAGGCAAGCCGGAGCTGGTCGAGCACACCCTCGAAGGCAAGCATCTGCTGGGGGAGATTACCCTCAACCTGTATTTTCGCCACGACACACCTGCACCGCGCATTCCGGATGATCTGCAGGATCGTGGGGTGATCCTGATCACCGGCTACAGCTACTGGCAGGACGTCAATCAATGGCTGACAGATCCGGCGCGCAATATCACTCATCACCGTACCGCCAACCACACCTCGGCCCTGGAAATGCTCCAGCGCCGACGCGGTGACTACCTGCTGGACTATCAGGCCCCCGTCGAACAGGCCAAACGCACACTGGGCATGGGTGAACTGCCCTTCGTCGAGGTACAGCGTCTGCCGCTGCGGCTGATCTATTCGCGACGTGCGCCTGATGCCGAGCGCCTGCGCGATGATCTGGACCGGGCCTATCAGCGCTTGCAGGATGCCGGCGAGGATCTGCAGCTGTACTGACCCTTCAATCGCCGCGCAGCCTGGCCAGCGCACGCTCCAGGCTGGCGTGCGACAGCTCGCCCAGGTGACTGCCGACCTGCCGGCCCTCGGCATCGTAGAACAGCGTGGTGGGTAACGCCCGCGAGCCCACCAACTGACCCAGCTGCACCTGCTCGTCGAGCAGCAGATTGTCCAGACTCAGTTGCTGCGCGGCGAGGAACTCACCCACCAGCGCAGCACTTTCCCCCTGATTGACGAACAGGATGGTGATAGCAGCCTCACGCTGCTGCGCCTGCATCAGCACCGGCATCTCACGTCGACATGGCGGGCACCAGGTGGCCCACAGGTTGACCACCAGCGGCTGGCCGGCGTAGTCACGCAGGTTCACCGGATTGCCCTGCATATCCCGCACCTGCAGATCAGGCAGTCGCGTGCCCTGCTCCAGCGCATGCAACAGCAGGTTGCCACCCAGCCACAGCGCCAGACCGACGCCCATCGCCACGCCCAACGGCCGGCGCAATTGTGCCTGGCGCCAGAGATACCAGGCTCCCAGCGCCAATCCTGCGAGCACACCCGGCCAGGCGATGAAGCCGCCATCACGGATATCCACCACCCGCCACGGCTCATCGCGGTAATACTCGGCATACACCAGCACGAACGCCAGGCGCGCCACCAGCAAGCCCAGCATCAGCATCCGAAACAACTGACTTTCCGGATTGCAGCCGTGGCGACGACCGATCAACCAGCCAACCAGTGTGGCCAGCAGCAGGCTGCCAAACAGCAGCACATGGGAAACACCAAGGGCCAAGGGCCCGACATCCAGGGTCAGCATCGACTTCTCATTTTCTCGGTTTGGCCCGCGCGGTGGGCTCGGCGATCAGCGGGTCGTCAGGCCAGTAGTGCTTGGGGTAGCGGCCCTTGAGGTCCTTCTTCACTTCCAGATAGGTGTTGGCCCAGAAGCTGGCCAGATCCTGGGTGACCTGCACCGGACGGCGTGCCGGGGACAGCAAATGCAGCTTGAGGCCCAGACGACCACCGGCGATGCGCGGCGTCGCGGCCAGGCCGAACAACTCCTGTAGGCGCACGGCGAGCACCGGCGGGTGCTCCGTGTAGTCGATGGCGATGCGCGAGCCGGACGGCACGCTCAGCGCGCGCGGCGCCAGCTCGTCGAGGCGTTGCGGCAAGGGCCAGGGCAACAGCGTTTGCAGGATCGAGGGCAGGTCGAGGCCTGCGAAGTGGCTGAGGCGGTTGACCTTGCTTAAGAATGGCGTCAGCCACTGCTCAAGGCTGGCCAGCAGGGCGGCATCGGACAAGTCCGGCCATTCACTCTGCCCCTGTTGCTGCAGGTCCAACTCGCGCAACAACGCCACCCGCGCCTGCCACTGGCGCAGCTCGGGCGTCCAGGGCAGCAACTCCAGGCCCTTGCGCCGTACCAGGCCGACCAATGCCCGGCCGCGCGCCGCCTCGTCCAGCGCGGCCAGCGCCTGGCGTTCCAGCACCAGCTCGCCGACCTTGCGCTGACGTTCGGCGCGCAGCACGCCCTCGCGCTCGTCCCAGTCGAGCACGTCCAGCGTCGCGACCTGCTCGGCCAGTTCGCTGGCGAACAGCGCCGGGTCGAGATCGGCGGCGAGATAGATGCGCTCCTCGCGCTGGCCCTGGCGGCTGCCCAGATCGGCCACCACCAGCCATTCGTGCTTCATCAGGGCATCGGTTTCGCCGAACTGCGCGGCACGGCCATTGGCCAGGCGATAATCGGCGCCACCGGCGCGGCGCTGCTGGGCGATGCGGTCGGGGTAAGCGAAGGCCAGCAGGCAGCCTAGCCAGCGCGGGTGCTCGGGGTCGCTCACGGCCTGGGTCACCGGCCGGTTCTTGAGCAGGCCCTGGAACTGCCTGGCCAGTTGCCGCGCGCGCTGCACGCCGCCCTGGGCGTTGCGCGCGGCGCGGCTTTCGCCGCTGAGCAGGGTCAGGCGACTGTGCAGATCGGCGCCGCCGCCGCGGAGAATGTCGCGCTCGGACAACAGCGCGGCCAGATCGCAGGCCAGCGCACCGAGGCCCAGCGCCTGGCCACGCAGCAGCAGATGGGCGATACGCGGATGGCTCGGCAGCTCGGCCATGGACTGGCCGTGGGCATTGAGTGCACCACGCTCGTCCAGCGCACCAAGGCGACCAAGCAGATCCAGCGCCTGGGCGTAGGCGGCAGGCGGTGGCACGTCTAGCCAGCTCAGTTCCTGCGGTGTCACGCCCCAGCGCAGCAGTTGCAAGGCCAGTCCGGCCAGATCCGCCTGGAGGATCTCCGCACTGGAATAGGCGCTGAGCTGCTCGTGCTGCGCCTGCGACCACAGCCGATAGCACACGCCCGGCTGCAGACGGCCGGCACGACCGGCGCGCTGGGTGGCGGAGGCGCGGGAAATGCGCTGGGTGTCGAGGCGGGTCATGCCGCTGGCCGGGTCGAAGCGCGGCACCCGCGCCAGGCCGGCATCGATGACCACGCGCACGCCGTCGATGGTCAGGCTGGTCTCGGCGATGTTGGTGGCCAGCACCACCTTGCGTTTGCCGGTAGGCGCCGGTTCGATGGCCGCACGTTGCGCGGACAGTTCCAGCTCGCCATGCAACGGGCAGAGCAGGATGTCGTCGCACCCCGCCAGTACCTCGCCCAGTTGCTCGGCCACGCGGCGAATCTCGGCCTGCCCCGGCAGGAACACCAGCAGGCTGCCCGGCTCATCGGCCAACGCCTGCTGCAGCGTCTGCAGCACGCGCGGTTCGATCCACTCGCCTGCCTGGAACGGCGCCCCCCACCGTATATCCACCGGGAACATGCGCCCTTCGCTGCGCAGCACCGGCGCATCGCCAAGCAATGCCGACAGACGCTCGCCTTCGAGAGTGGCGGACATCAGCAGCACCTTGAGCGGCGCCTCGCCGCTGCCTTCGCTGCGGAACATGGCGCGGCCATTGAGCGTCAGTGCCAGGGCCAGATCGGCATCCAGACTTCTTTCATGGAATTCATCGAAGATCACCAGACCGACGCCATCCAACGCCGGATCGTCCTGCAGGCGGCGGGCAAGGATGCCTTCGGTGACCACCTCGATGCGCGTGTTCGGCCCCACCTTGCTGTCCAGGCGAATGCGATAACCAACCGTCTCGCCGACCCGTTCGCCCAGCTCGCTGGCCAGGCGCTCGGCGGCAGCACGCGCTGCCAGGCGACGCGGCTCGAGCATAAGGATGGTTTGCTCGGCCAGCCAGGGCGCATCGAGCAGCGCCAGTGGTACGCGGGTGGTCTTGCCAGCGCCGGGCGGCGCCTCCAGCACCACTTCGTGGCGGGCGCTCAGCGCATCGCGCAAATCAGGCAGCAGCGAATCGATCGGCAGGGTGTTCATCATTTCTCCACAGCAGGCCGGCGATTATAACGGCGAACCGCCTGCCAACTTGCTGGTCTGAAACAGCGCGCTGCAGTTTTGCAATCATCGCCTTGCTATAGTTGCGCCACTTTTTCCTGGAGGTGCTCATGCGCACGAAATCCCGCTTCATCGCCGGCGTTGTCGCCGCTACCCTGCTCGCCCAACTGACTGCTTGCGGCTCGATCTTCTACCCGGATCGCCGCGGCCAGATCGAAGGCCGGATCGACCCGGTGATCGCCGGGGCCAACGCCATCGGCATCCTGTTCTACGTGATTCCTGGCCTGATCGCCTTCGCCGTGGACTTCGCCACCGGCGCCATCTACCTGCCCGAAGGCCAGACCGCCCAGGTCGACCCGCAGCAGCTCAAGCAACTGATCAGCGAAGACGGCAAGGTCGACCAGTACGCGCTCAAGACCTTGATCGAAACCAGCACCGGCCACCAGCTGCCGCTGGACGATCCGCGCCTGATCCAGCACAGCGGCAGCGCCGAGCAACTGGCCGCCTACGGTCTGCGCCCGGCTGCCTGAGCTCATGCACAACCCGCAGCACGCCAGGCTGATGCGCCTGGCCACCCGGGCAGCGCTGACGGTGGCGCTGACCCTGGTGCTGGCCAAGGCGATTGCCTGGTGGCTGAGCGGTTCGGTCAGCCTGCTGGCCGGCCTCACCGATTCGCTGCTCGATAGCGTCGCCTCGCTGATCAACCTGGTTGCCGTGCACTTCGCCCTGCGCCCGGCCGACGAGGATCACCGCTACGGCCACGGCAAGGCCGAGGCGCTGGCCGGGCTGGGCCAAGCGCTGTTTATCGGTGTCAGTGCCGTACTCATTGGCCTGCAGGGCGTCGAGCGCCTGCAAGCGCCACAGCCGCTGGAAGCCGAAGGTATCGGCATCGCCGTCATGTTGCTGTCGCTGGCCTTGACCGTCGCCCTGCTGAGCTTTCAACGCAAGGTGGTGCGCGAGACTGGCTCCACCGCGATTCACGCCGACTCGCTGCACTACCGCTCCGACATCCTGCTCAACAGCAGCATCCTCCTCGCCCTGCTACTGACCCGTTTCGGCTGGCAGCAGATGGATGCGATCTTCGCCATCGGCATCGCCTTCTACATCTTCTGGAGCGCCATCAGCATCGTGCGCGGCGCTGTGGCCGTACTGATGGACGAGGAACTGCCCAGCGAGACCACTCAGCATATGTACCAGCTGGCCACCTCGGTGCCGGGCGTGCTCGGCGCGCACGATCTGCGTACACGCATTTCCGGTACGCGCTGGTTCGTCCAGCTGCACCTGGAGCTGCCGGGTGAGATGAGCCTGTCGCAGGCCCATGCTCACTGCGTGGCTGTGGAGAAGGCGATTCATGAGCACTATCCACGTGCC
The DNA here is from genome assembly GCF_001941865.1 of Pseudomonas alcaliphila JAB1. Lineage (NCBI taxonomy): Bacteria > Pseudomonadati > Pseudomonadota > Gammaproteobacteria > Pseudomonadales > Pseudomonadaceae > Ectopseudomonas > Ectopseudomonas alcaliphila. Next base: position 4,277,348 of record NZ_CP016162.1, read on the forward strand.
GAAGTGCTGGTGCATGCCGATCCACCGGAAGTGGTCCAACACTGACCACAGCGCCCCCCGCTTCTCGAAAATCGCCAAAGCCCACGAGCCTCCTGCAGAAATCCCAGGCATTAAAAAAGGGGCCTCGCGGCCCCCTCGGGAAATCTGTCCGGTGCTGGCGATGCTGTCGCCGCTTTCGTCGCCCGCCTGGTTGGGCAGTGCGGACCCGGGTGCCGGTGCGATCCGGTAGGACCGTCGGCGCCGGCTCACCTGGTTGGGCGAGGCCGGTAGGACTTGTCGTCCGGGCCGTGAAACTGAGAGAAAGCTTACGCCTGCCGCGCCGAAATAAGATTGCTAAGATTGCTTAAAAACTTACCAATTGCGCAATTAGCAACTAAAGGAGCACTATCTAGCGCAATCCAATAATGAGCCAGTTAAAAAATGGACAAACTCGACCGTTACGACCTGAACATTCTCGCCGAATTGCAGCGCAACGCTGCCCTGTCCAACCAGGAACTGGCCGAACGTATTGGCCTGTCGCCCTCGCCCTGCTCGCGCCGCGTCAAACAGTTGGAAGACGATGGCTACATCACCGGCCAGGTCGCCCTGCTCGACCGCAAGAAGCTTGGCCTGAGCCTGACCGCCTACGTGCTGATCGGCATGGACCGACATACCCCCGAGCGCTTCGAGCACTTTCAGGACGAAATCCGCAAATGCCCCGAGGTGCTGGAGTGCTGCCTGGTGACCGGGATGGACGCCGACTACCAGCTCAAGGTAGTGGTGCCGGACATGGACCATTACCAGAAGCTGCTGCTCGGCACCCTGACGCGCATCGATGGTGTTTCCAGCGTACGCTCGAGCTTCGTACTGCAGCAGATTCTCTCCAGCACGCAGTTGCCGTTGCAGCACCTGCGCGACTGAAAGTCGCAGGGTGAAGCGGATCATGCCGCGCGCCAGGTCAGGGCGCGTATAATTCCCGCCCTGCGTTTTCCGTCCGAATCATGAGGCACCATGGAAACCGAACAATTTGAAGCCCTGATGATGTACGTCCTGGTGGGCGGCCTGATGCTGTTCATGTTCTTCATCATCTGGGACCTCGCGAAGAAGTCCAAGGCCGGCCGCCTCGGCACCGCCATCCTGTTCCTCGGCCTGGGCCTGTGCCTGTTCGCCTTCCTCGCCAAGCCGATCATCACCTACATCATCGAGACCGCGCGCGGCATTCACGGCTAAGCCACTCGGCCATTGCACTACGTCTGATTGAAACCAGGCCATCGTCTCGATGCGGCCTGCCACCTATTCAAGGAGTTACACATGAGCGCCGCCAATCTGGTGATGCAGAGCTATGGACGCTGCTGCGCCAGCCCGGATTTCTTCGACAGTTTCTACCGCCACTTCCTCGCCAGCTCGCCGCTGATTCGCGAGAAGTTCGTCGACACCGACATGAGCGCGCAAAAACAGCTGCTGCGCCAGGGCATTCTCAACCTGGTGATGCACGCCCGCGGCATGCCCGATACCAAGCTGCGCGCCCTCGGCGAATCGCACTCGCGCCAGCATCTGGACATTCGCCCGGAACTCTACGACCTGTGGCTCGACGCATTGCTGGCGACCATCGGCGAACACGACAAGGAGTGCGACGCAGAGGTACGCCAGGCCTGGCGTGAAGTGCTGAACAAAGGTATCGCCGTGATCAAGGCCGGTTATTGATTCAGGTCAGGGTCGCCAGGGTCGCACCTGCGACAAATCGACCGCGGCCCAGAGCACGCCATTACCTCGGCACCAGGTGCGCACAGCCTAGGCGGCCCCGCGACACCCTAGGATCTGAAACAGTCGTCATTCCCGCGCAGGCGGGAACCTAGAAACGGGGCTCCCGCCTGCGCGGGAGTGACGGTATATGGATATTCAGTGCTTCATCAGGCAAACCGCGCGCATCTATGGCAACTGCGCGGGCACCTCACGCCATTGCCCGGGCTGTAGCCCGTCCAACTGCCAGGGCCCGATTGCCACGCGCACCAGGCGCAGGGTCGGCAGGCCAACCGCAGCGGTCATGCGCCGCACCTGACGATTACGCCCCTCGCGAATCACCAGCTCCAGCCAAGCCGTCGGCACGCTCTTGCGAAAGCGTACCGGCGGGTTGCGCTCCCATAGCTCGGGCTCGTCCAGGCGCCGCGCCTCGGCCGGCAGGGTCGGGCCGTCATTGAGCGTCACGCCATCGCGCAACTGCTGCAGTTGCGCCTCGCTCGGCTCCCCTTCCACCTGCACCCAATAGGTCTTCGGCAGCTTGTGCTTGGGGTCGGCGATACGCGCCTGCAGGCGGCCATCGTTGGTCAGCAACAGCAGGCCTTCGCTATCGCGATCCAGACGACCGGCCGGATAGACGCCAGGCACGTCGACGAAATCCTTGAGCGTGGCGCGGCCCTGTTCATCGTTGAACTGGGTGAGCACGTCGAACGGTTTGTTCAGCACCAGCAGGCGCGGTTGCGCGGGCGGCGCCTTGGCCACTCGGCGGGGGGCGGCAGGACGACGACTGGCGGGGGGACGAGGGCGTGACATGCAACGGGCTTCGATGAAAATGAGCTGCGCAGTGTAACCCACGATAAGCGGCGCTGATGGTGCTTCCACGTCCTGCCAGAGCGACTAAGCTGCGGATTCACCCCCTGCGATCAGGAGCCACCGATGAGCAACAACGCCGAACTCGCCACCTTCACCGGCTGGGCCGCCACGACGCCCAAGGCACCATTGGAGCGCCTGAGCTACGACCCCGGCCCGCTCGGCGCCGACGAGGTGGAAGTGGCGGTGGAGTATTGCGGCATCTGCCATTCCGACCAGTCGATGATCGACAACGAATGGGGCAATGCCCGCTACCCCTTCATCCCCGGCCATGAGGTGGTCGGCACCATCGTCCGTCTCGGCGAGCAGGCGCGCGGCCTCAAGCTGGGCCAAAGAGTCGGCATCGGCTGGTACAAGGGCAGCTGCATGCACTGCGGCTCGTGCATGGAAGGCTCGCACCAGCTGTGCCGCTCGGTAAAACCGACCATCGTTGGCAGCCACGGTGGTTTCGCCGACCGCCTGCGTTCGCACTGGGCCTGGGCCGTGCCGCTGCCCGAGGGCCTCGACCCGGCGCTGGTCGGCCCGCTGTTCTGCGCCGGCTCGACGGTGTTCAGCCCGCTGCTGGAATTCGACATCAAGCCGACGGATCGCGTCGGCGTGGTCGGCATCGGCGGCCTCGGCCACCTGGCGCTGCGCTTTCTCAATGCCTGGGGCTGCGAGGTGACCGCCTTCACCTCGTCACTGAACAAGCAGGACGAAGCCAAACGCCTGGGCGCGCACAAAGTGGTGGCTTCCACCGACAGCGCGGCGATGAAGGCGATTGCCGGCAGCCTGGATTTCCTCCTGGTCACTGCCAGTGCCGATCTTGACTGGCAGGCGCTGATCGCCACCCTGCGCGGCAAGGGCCGCCTGCACTTCGTCGGCATCGTGCCCAGCGCCATACCGGTGCACGTGTTCAACCTGATCCCGCAGCAGAAGAGCCTGTCCGGCTCGCCGGTGGGCTCGCCCTCGAGCATGGCGACCATGCTCGAATTCTGCGCCCGTCACCAGATCCTGCCGCAGGTCGAGCACTTCCCGATGAGCCAGGTGAACGCCGCCATCGACCACCTGCGCAGCGGCAAGGCGCGCTACCGCGTGGTGCTCGACGCCAGCAAATGACAGCACGGGCGCAGAGCTGTCGGCGTAACGTGGGTGTAGAGGAGCCGGCTTGCCGGCGATCATAGGTCTGGAAGGATCGCCCGCAAGCGGGCTCCTACCTATCGCATGGATGTTGCGCGCCAGGGACAAATCCGCACCTACAGGGTTGAGAGGCCTTGAGACACTCAACCGACGGGTATGCTCCATCCCCCGTTTGCCTGCCGATACCAATTAGCATGCTGATTCTCGACACACCCACCGACACCGAACTGCCCACCCTGGTGGAAATCTGGGAGGCCGCCGTGCGTGCCACCCATCACTTCCTGCCGGAAAGCGACCTGCAGGTGATCAAGCCGTTGCTGCGCGAGCAGTATTTCCCGGCCGTGCAATTGACCTGTGCACGTGACGAGTCGGGGCGAATCCTGGGTTTTCTCGGTACCAGCGAAGGCATGGTGGAAATGCTCTTCGTCGACCCGGCCTGCCACGGCCAGGGCGTGGGCAAGCGACTGATGCGCCATGCCATCGACACGCTGGGCGCCACCCAGGTCGACGTCAACGAACAGAACCCGCAGGCCGTCGGTTTCTACCAGCACCTAGGGTTCGTCGTGACCGATCGCTCGCGCCTGGACGGTGGCGGGCGGCCCTTCCCGATCCTGCATATGAAGCTGACAACCATGTAGAGCGGCCCGAGACGCCAACCGCTCATGGCGCCAACATGTAGGGCGGGCTCAGGAGCGCCAGCGAACAGCCCGCCGCCCCATGCAAACGCAGGCACCGCACACGAGCCCAAAACGCTCTCGGCGACTCATTGCCAGATTCAAGCCTGCCACCACGGCGGCGTACTGCTTCCGAGCGGCCGGCGTCCCGGTACGCCCTACAGCACTAAACAGGCCAAGCCGTCACGATCCCCTCCAGCGCCAGTTTGAGTTCGACCCGGCTGGCTGCCGCCGCAAGGCTGATGCGCACGGCGTGCCCCGGATTGGCCTCGACCGCGAACACCTCGGCCGGCACCACCTCCACACCGTTCTGCCGACAAGCCTCGACCAGACCTGCTGGCGCGTCAGCGTCCAGCCACAGGTGTGGCGACACCGCCCTGCCCTGCGGCATGCGCGGCCCAAGCACGCGCGCGGCCAGCCGCCAACGCTGCTGCAGCTCCTCGATCTGCCAGGCCAGACGCTGTTCGGCGACGCCACTTTCGATCCATTCACAGGCCAGCGCCAGACTCAGTGGCGTCACCGCCCAACGCGTGGCCTGGGCCTCGGGATCGATACGTTCGAGCAGTTGCGGCGCGCCGGCGATAAAGCCCAGGCGCAAGCCGGGCGCGACACTCTTGGACAGGCTGCTGATCAACAGGCAACGCTCGGCAAGCTGCACCGCCAGTGGCGCCTCGCTGCCGAGCACGCCGTAGACATCGTCCTCGACGATCCACAAGCCACGCCGCCGTGCCACCTCGGCGATGGCCGCGCGGCGCTCGGCGTCCAGGCTGGCGCCGGTAGGATTCTGCAAACAGGGTGTGAGCACCGCCACGCGAGCCCCGGTAGCGCGGGCCTGGCGGTCGAGGTCATCGGGCAGAATGCCGTGCTCGTCCATCGCCACGCCATGCAGCGGCAGGCGCAACTGCCTTGCGGCGGCCTTGATCCCCGGCGCGGTATAGCGCTCCACCAGAATCGGCTCGCCGGCCTCGCACAGCGCCAGCAACGCGGCCGACACGCCCTGCTGGGCGCCGGCGCAGAGCAGCAGGCCGCCCGGCGCCAGCTCCAGGCCGCGTCGGCGCAGCCAGGTCACACCAGCCAGGTGCGCACGCTCGACCAGCGCCGCTGACGGGTAGGCCTGCAGCGCATCCAGCTCGCCACGTGCAGCCAACGCGGCAAGACTGGCGGAAAGATCGTGGTTGTCCGGGTCATGCACCGGCACGTTGGTCGACAGGTCGATCAGCTCGCCCTGCGCGGCCGGCTGCTTGAGCCGGAACAGGCTCGCCTCACGGCTGCCAGCCAGCACGTAGGTGCCACGGCCGACCTCGCCGGAAACCAGGTGCCGACGCGCTGCCTCACGGTAGGCGAGCATCACCGTGCTCGGGTTGATGCCCAGCGTCCAGGCCAGGCGACGCTGCGGTGGCAGGCGCTCACCGGGCTTGAGTTCGCCACGGCCGATGGCAGCGGCGATGGCCTCGACCAGTGCCAGGTACGTCGGCAGGGAGCTTTCTTGCAGATCAGGAAGCCACATTGTTTGCCATGCAATATAAATATTTACCCATACAATGCGCCGCACTAGCATCGGGGTCAACGCCACCCGGAGCACGCCTCATGTTCGATCTCGCCCAACTGCGTCAGAGCTCTGAACTGGTTCACCGCCACATGGCGCCCACACCGCAACTGGCCTGGCCGCTGCTCGCCCAGCGCACAGGCTGCGAGGTCTGGGTCAAGCACGAGAACCATGCCCCCACCGCCGCCTTCAAGGTACGCGGTGGGCTGGTCTACATCGACGCCCTGCTGCGCCGCGAACCGCAGGTGCGCGGGCTGGTCACCGCCACCCGTGGTAACCACGGCCAGAGCCTGGCACTGGCGGCGCGTGCCGCAGGCCTGGCGATCCGCATCCTGGTGCCACACGGCAACGCCCGCGAGAAAAACGCGGCGATGCGCGCACTCGGCGCAGAAGTGATCGAACATGGCCGCGACTTCGACGAAGCCCGCGCCGAAGCCGCGCGCCTGGCCGAACGCGACGGCCTGCACTGGGTGCCGTCACTGCACGCGGACCTGGTACGCGGCGTGGCCACCTACGCGCTGGAGCTACTGGAAGCGGTGCCGAACCTGCGCCGGGTGTACGTGCCCATCGGCCTCGGCTCGGGCATCTGCGGGATGATCCGCACCCGCGACCTGCTGGGCCTCGACACCGAGATCGTCGGCGTGGTCGCCAGTGGCGCCGACGCCTACGCGCAGAGTTTCGAACAAGGCCGGCTGGTGCAGACCGAACGCGCCGACACCCTGGCCGACGGCATGGCCTGCCGCCAGCCCCAGGAATTGGCGCTGGACATCATTCGCGCCGGCGCCGCACGCATCGTACGGGTCGACGACGAGGAGATCCGCGCCGCCATCCGCACCTATCACGAGGACACCCATAACCTTGCCGAAGGCGCCGGCGCAGCGGCGCTGGCCGCCCTGATGCAGGAACGCAAGCTCAATGCCGGCCAGCGCGTGGCCGTGGTGCTCAGCGGCGCCAATATCGACCGCGCTGCGCTGGCCGAACTGCTGCGTGACGAGGCGTCCGTCGCGGCCTGACTCAGCGGAACGGCGGCTCGTCGAAGCTGCGCAACTTGCGCGAGTGCAGCGAGTTGAGCTGGCTGCGCATCAACTCCAGCGCCGCGATACCGATATGCAGATGCTGAGTCACGGCGCGCTCGTAGAAAGCGCCGGCCGCGCCGGGCAGCTTGATCTCGCTGTGCAGGGGTTTGTCCGACACGCACAGCAGCGTGCCGTAGGGCACCCGCAGGCGATAGCCCTGGGCGGCGATGGTGCCGCTTTCCATGTCCACTGCCACCGCACGCGACAGGTTGATCAACGGCCGCTCCTGGGCCCAGCGCAGCTCCCAGTTGCGGTCGTCGTAGGTCAGTACGGTGCCGGTGCGCAGGCGCTTCTTCAGCTCGTCGCCCTCTTCGCCGGTGACCAGTTTGGCGGCCTCCTGTAGCGCCTGCTGCACCTCGGCCAGTGCCGGCAGCGGGATATGCGGCGGCAGCACGCGGTCGAGAATGCCGTCGCGGCGCATATAGGCGTGGGCCAGCACGTAGTCACCGATGGTCTGCGACTGACGCAGGCCGCCGCAGTGGCCGATCATCAGCCAACAGTGCGGACGCAGCACGGCGAGGTGGTCGGTGATGTTCTTGGCGTTGGATGGGCCGACACCGATATTGACCAGGGTGACGCCGTGGCCGTCCTCGGCCTGCAGGTGGTAGGCCGGCATCTGGTAGCGGTGCCAGACCACGTTCTCGATGATCGCCTGCATCTCGCCTTCGGCCATGCCGCGCTCGATCACCACGTTGCCCGGCAGCACCATGCGGGTGAAACGCGAGTCGCCCACCAGCATGTCCAGGCCGTGGCGGATGAACTGATCGACGTAGCGGTGGTAGTTGGTCAGCAGGATCCACGGCTGCACATGGCGCCAGTCGCTGCCGGTGTAGTGCTGGATGCGCTTGAGCGAGAAATCGGTACGCGCCGCGTCGAACAGCGCCAGCGGCAACGGGTCGATGTTTTCCCAGTCGTACAGGCCATCGGCGGTGCCGTCGGTGGCAGCGGACAGGTCGGTGCTGGGGAATACCCGCGCCAGCTCGGCGGCGGTCACGCCACTGCCGGCCAGCTCATCGCCGCCCTCGACCACGTAGGGATAGGGAATGTTCTGCTGGCTACGGCCGACCTCGACGCGCAGGGTGAAGTCATTCATCAGCGGGCGCAGCTGCTCCAGCAGGTATTTGCGGAAGGCCGCCGGCTGGGTCACGGTGATGGCATAGGTGCCCGGCACCTGTACCTTGGCGTAGGCGCGCACGGTGGTCGGCACCTCGCCCTGACACAGGTAGGTCAGGCGCAGCTCGGGGTAGCGGAACAGGCAGTGCTCGCTGGCATCGGGACGGATGCGCTCCTTGAGGTAGCGTTTGAGCGCGTGGCTCAACGCACCGGTGGCTTCCTGATGCAGGGCGGCGAGGCGGTCGACGGCCTCTTCGGGGGTGTAGGCAATGATGAAATCATCTGAGCAGGCTTTCACAATGCATCTTCCTGACTGAACGTACGCGCCTATCTTGCCTGCATACGTTGACGAAAACATAGCGCGATCCCCCGCCTATCGCTGCCAGCGGCTAGGCTTGGATCAATTCGTCGGAGGTCACCATCATGCCTCGTGCAATCGTTCTGCTGCTGGCCATAGCCTCATGCTCAAGCGCTCAAGCCGGTGAACTCGATGGCCACTACCGGACCACGCTCGACGGCCAGCCGAGCGAGCTGATCCTGCGCCAGAACGACGCCGTGGTGGAAGGTGAGTACGTGGAGAGCCAGCGCCTGCGCCTGGTCGTCAAAGGTCGCTACGACGGCAAGCTGCTGCGCGCCGAGATCAGCGACCCGCAATCGGGCCTGCTACTGGCGAACATGAACGCCACCTACGCCAACGCGATGCTCAACGCCAGCATCGCTGCGCGTAACCCAAGAAATGGGGAGGTATTGGAACGCCAGGCGCTGTTTCAGCGCGAGGCGGCGATTGCGACGCCGCCTACGCCAGGCACGTTGGACCCGACACTGGTCGGCACCTGGGTGCACGAGAAGATCATCAACAGCGGCGGTACCAGCTTCACCTCGCTCAACACCCTGATGACCCTGCAGTTGAATGCCGACGGCAGCGTCACCCAGTGGAGCCGCGCGGTCGGCGGCGGCAGCGACTGGAGCTACGACAGCCCAGGCGAGGTGCAGTACAGCGGCCACTGGCGCAGCCAGGGCGGCATGCTGATGGTGCGCCTGGCAGGCGCCGCCGACTATCAACCCGCCGCCTACTACCGCTTCAGCGACCAGTACCTGGTCACCGAGAGCAATACCGGCAAGATGATCTGGCAACGCCGCCGTTAGCAGGCCGTTGAAAAACGTAGGCGAGGCAGCCAGTGCAAGGCAAAAACAGGCGAAAAAGCGGAGTTTACGAGCTGTAAATGAGCATTTTGATCGGACTCGCGCACGAGCCTGTTTTTAACGCAGCAATGGCAACGCAGGTAGTTTTTCAACAGCCTGCTAGCGCAAAAGTCGCGCAGCGGCGCCTGCCTTAGTGTCCTTCTCCCTCTGGGAGAAGGTGGCGCGAAGCGCCGGATGAGGGCAAGCATGCAGCACAGGCTTTCATCATCCGGGACACCTCTCACAGCATGACCGTCAGAGCGACCAGTTCAGGCCGGCTGATGCAGGCGCACGTTGAACAGCGGCCCCTGGCTGAAACGCGACAGCGCCTTGGCAGCGGCCAGCACGCCCAGGTCGATCAGCGGCTCGACCAGGATCACGCTCATGTAGGCCAGGCCGAAGCTGCCCACGTCCGCCAGGTTCTCGCTGGAGAAGCCATGACCGTAGAAGGCCCAGAACGCGACCCAGGCGACGATGCCGCCCTGATAGGCAGTCGATAGCGCCAGCGCCTGCTTGTAGGAAAGATCGACGTACGCGGTCCCCGGCGCGACGATGCGCTTGGCCAGCAGGCTGATACCCCACAACGGGATCAACAGCGTGGTGACGTTCATGCCGTACTGCGGCAGGTCGAACTGAGCGAACAGCAGCCCCTGCAACAACAGCCCCGCGGCCAGGCCAATGGCGGCAGCACCAGCGCCGAACAGCAGTAGCAGGGTCGATCCGAGGATCAGGTGCACCTCGGAAACGCCCACCGCATGATGCGGGAACACTTCGAAGAAGCAGAACACCAGGACGGTGGTCAGCAGGCTGCGTAGCGCCAGGGCGGCGACACCGCCGTTGTTGCGTACGCTGTCCAGGGCGAGTTTGGCGGTCAGGCCGAAAGCGGTGACGGCCGTTGCGTAGCTGAGCAGGATCTTGGCGCCTTCGACGACACCGGGTTCGATATGCATGCGAGTTCCTTTGCCGCGCCCACCGCGCGACGATTCGGATAAGGGGGTGGGCGAAACGCCCGTTGTCGATGGCAGGTCTCCTGGCTCACGGCTTGGCACTTCGCCCGCCTTCCCGACCGAAGTCAGTGGCATGAGGGCATCGTTCGCCGCTTACAGTTGCGGGGGCAGCCAGGGCATTGGCGAGATTCGCCGCACCCTGTTCCCTTTTCATCCGCGTCACAGACGTGCACGCAGAACCATCGGCGGCAAGATTACTCGCCTGCCCGGCTAAAAAACAGCGTGCCGGGTACCCCCTCGAAGCTCATCCCCGCTAAAGCGGGGAACACCAGGCAGCGATGTACTCCAGCGCCATCTCCTGCGGTTCATCCCCACTGGCGCGGGGAACACGCGCACTACCTGAAATGCGATCTGGCCAACTTCGGCTCATCCCCGCTGGCGCGGGGAACACACCCGTTACATGGACACCCTGATCGAGGCCGGCGGTTCATCCCCGCTGGCGCGGGGAACACTATCATCCCTACATGAAGGCTCTATTTCGGGGCGGTTCATCCCCGCTGGCGCGGGGAACACACCGGTAGCGAGTAATCGAGATTTAGAGCCAGCGGTTCATCCCCGCTGGCGCGGGGAACACGACCTGGTCAACCAGCGTCGGCACCTGTGCGACGGTTCATCCCCGCTGGCGCGGGGAACACGTTACCGTTCGGCAGGTAGCGCGTTTCCGGGTCGGTTCATCCCCGCTGGCGCGGGGAACACACTTAGCCTAACCAATTGTTCTCAAAGGAGAAAATCAGCCGCTAAAAATCTACCAACTTCTCCTTGTTAAAGATCGCCCCTGTATCAAAGCAGATTCGGCGTGCTACGCGCCAGCAGCGCCTCGACGTCGACACCGCGCGGCAGGGTGCCGTAGACGCGGCCGCGGCCTTCCAGGCGGCTGGCGATAAAGGCATCGCTGACCACGCTGTTGCCCGCCTCAAGCAGCAGCTTGGCCTGCAGTGCCACGGCCATGTCTTCGGTGAGCTGGCGCGCGCGGTATTGGATGTCGGCGGTGTCGCTTAAATCGGCCTTCAGCCGCTGGATATGCGCCCGCAGCCGCGCATCGCCGTGGCCGTAGCCCAGCTCGGCGAACAGCGCGTCGAGCACGCCGGGTTCCTTGGACAGCGCGCGCAGCACGTCCAGGCACTGCACGTTGCCCGAGCCCTCCCAGATCGAGTTGACCGGCGCCTCGCGGTACAAGCGCGGCATGATGGTTTCCTCGACGTAGCCGGCGCCGCCCATGCATTCGCTGGCCTCGTAGACCATCTCCGGCGCGCGCTTGCAGATCCAGTACTTGCCCACGGCGGTGACCAGGCGGGCGAACTTGTCTTCCTGCGCGTCATGCGCGTGATCCAGCGCGCGGCCCATGCGCATACACAGGGCCAGCGCGGCTTCGCTTTCCAGCGCCAGGTCGGCCAGCACGTTCTGCATCAGCGGCTGGTCGGCGAGCAGCTTGCCGCCGACCTGGCGATGCGCACAGTGGTGCGCAGCCTGGGTCAGCGCCTGGCGCATCAGGCTGCTGGAGCCGACCATGCAATCGAAGCGGGTCATCGCCACCATCTCGATGATGGTCGGCACGCCACGCCCTTCCTCGCCGAGCATCCAGGCGAAAGCACCACGGTACTCCACCTCGCTGGAGGCGTTGGCCCAGTTGCCCAGCTTGTTCTTCAGGCGCTGGATGTAGAACGCGTTGCGCGTGCCGTCCGGGCGGTGACGCGGCAGCAGGAAGCACGACAGGCCCTTGTCGGTGTAGGCCAGGGTGAGGAAGGCGTCGCACATCGGCGCCGAGCAGAACCACTTGTGGCCCACCAGCTCATAGCCCTGCCCCGGCCCGCCAAGGCCGATGGGATAGGCGCGAGTGGTGTTGGCGCGCACATCGGTGCCACCCTGCTTCTCGGTCATGGCCATACCGATGGTCACGCCAGTCTTCTGCTCCATCGGCAGGTTGCGTGGGTCGTACTCGGTGGCGAGGATCTTCGGCAGCCACTGCTCGGCTACGTTGGGCTGCAGGCGAATGGCCGGCACGGCGGCGAAGGTCATGGTCAACGGGCAGCCGCTGGCCGCTTCGGCCTGACTGTGCATATAGGTCAGCCCGGCACGGGCGACATGGGCGCCGGCGCGCGGATCGGTCCAGGGCAGCGACGGCAGGCCGTGCTCGACCGCTGTGCGCATCAGCTCGTGGTAGGCCGGGTGAAACTCCACCAGATCGATACGGTTGCCGTAGCGATCATGACTCTTGAACACCGGTTTGTTCTCGTTGGCGAGAAAGCCGGCCTGCATCAGGGCGCCGCCGGCCAGCGCACCATAGGCGCTCAAACGCTCGTGGGCCCAGGCGCCATCGTAGCGGCGAATCCACTCCTGCAGCGGCAGGTCGAGGCGATAGAGATTGGCGCCATCGAGGCTCGGCACCTGGTTGAACACCTCGTGGGTTTCGGCGTGCAGGCTGGGTTTCATCGCGTGGGCTCCTTGGCGCCGACGGCGCGCAGGCAGAAGGTGGCAAGGCTGGCGCTGACCTGCGCCAGCTCCAGAGTGGGTTGGCCTGCTTCGCGAGCGGCGCGAGCAGGTGGCGACAGGGGGCCGACCAGCGCTTCGGCAATGGCGCCGACCAGGCAGGCCGCCATCAGGCCGATCTGCTCGACGCGAAACTCACCGGCGCCGGCACCCTCCTCCAGCAGATCGATGAACAGTTCGGCGTAGGCTTCGCGATAGAGCAGGCGCTGCTCGTCAACTTCCGGGTCGACCGGTTCGGCGATCAGCGCAAAGGCCAGGCGGCGGCTATGCCAGGCGCGGGCAGCGAACTGTTCCAGGCCGATGCGCAGGCGCTCACTGGCGCTGCCCGGCCCACGCAAGGCAGCGGCCAGAGCATCTACCTCACGCTGGCTGGCGCTGGCGAATACCTCGGCGGCCAGTTCACCCTTGCTGCGAAAGTGGCGGTACAGACTACCGGTGGCGATGCCGACATCGTCGGCCAGCGCCTGCATGGTCAAGGCGGCGAAACCGCCCTCAGCCACCCGCAGCAGGGCGCAGTCGAGAATACGCGCGCGCAACGCTTGGTCGCGGTCGAGTCGAGCTTCGGTGGTGCGATAAGCCATGGTCTGAATCCTAATTCATCTGCATTCAGTGAATCAGGATTCAGACCATGACTAAAGGGACGATCCGGCCAAAACTGCCGCCGAATCGGGAAAGAGGTTGCTCGTGCAAAGCTGCACTTGTAGGAGCCAGCTTGCTGGCGATCATCGATCTGACAGGCGCCAAGCATCGCCGGCAAGCCGGCTCCTACAGGGCCCAGCGGCTTCATAACGCCCTGCGAAGAAGAGTCAGACCGGCGCGGCGCCACCGGAAACCGTGGCCGGGCGGCACAGCACCCAGTCATGCAGCAGCACGCGCAGTTCGTCGAACTTCACCGGCTTGGCCAGGTAGTCGCTCATGCCCGCGGCCAGGCAGCGTTCGCGGTCGCCGCTGTGGCTGTGCGCGGTGATCGCCAGCACCGGCAGCTCGGCGCAGCCCGGCAGGGCGCGCAGTGCGCGGCAGGTGGCAAAACCGTCCATCACCGGCATCTGGCAGTCGAGCAGCACCGCATCTACCGTCTCGCTGCGCAACAACTCGAGGGCCTCGGCGCCGTTGTCGGCAGTGCGCACGCGGTAGCCGAGCTTGAGCAACATGCCGCGGGTCACCAGCTGGTTGATCGCATTGTCCTCGACGATCAGTACCGTGCATTGCTGCGCCTGGCGCTGCAGCGCGCCGCCCTGCGGCCGTGCCGGGCGAACATCGCTGGCCTGCGGTTGCAGCGGCAGAGTCAGCGGCACATCGAGGCGAAAACGACTGCCCTGCCCCGGCTGCGACTCGTGACTGAGCACGCCACCAAGCAGGTCGACCAGCTGCCGGCAGATCGCCAGGCCGATGCCCAGGCCGCCGTACTTGCGCGTCATCGAGCCGTCGAGTTGATGGAAGCGCTGGTAAAGGTCGCCGTCGCCGGGCGCGAAACCGATCCCCGTATCGCTGACCACCACACTCAACGGCAGGCTGCTGCCCACGCTACCGACGCGGCCGACCCGCAAGGTCACGCCGCCCTGGCTGGTGAACTTGATGGCGTTGTCCAGCAGATAGCCCAGCGCCTGTGCCAGCTTGGCCGCGTCCCCTTCCAGGGTATCGGGCAGGTTGTCGTCCAGCTCCAGGGCGAACGTCAGCCCCTTGTCTTCGGCGCGCGCCGCATACTGGGCACGCAGACCATCGAACAGCCCGCGCAGGCTGAACGTCTCGCGCCGCGGATAGAGCTTGCCGGCCTGCAATTCGGTGAGAGCGAGGATGTCGTTGACCATGCGCATCATGTCGCGCGCGGACGCTGCAGCGGTCTTCTGGTACTGCTCCAGTTCGATATCCATCTTCACCGTCTGCATCAGCTCCAGTGAGCCGATCACCCCGTTCATCGGCGTACGCAGCTCATGGGTCACGGTGGCGAGGAATTCATCCTTGAAACGGTTGCTGTCGGCCAGTTCCTGGTTCAGCGTTTCGAGCTTGCGTCCGGCCTCCTGGAGGATGCGCGTGCGCTCTTCCTTCATCGCGTTGATGCGGTCGGCCAGCGCCAACGACAGCAGGCCCACTTCCAGCGCCGAGCCGATCTGGCTGGCGTACATGGTGAGAAAGACGTTGGGCAGGTAGCCCAGCACCATCAGCGTGTTGACGATGCCGCCGATGAGAAAGGCGGTCCAGGCGAAGATGAAGTAACGCGCCACGCGCATACCGCGCAGCCAGGCAAGCACCCCGGCAGCGAAGATCACCACGGTGAACAACAGGGCCAGGTAGGTGGCCAGACGCAATGCCGTGGCATAACTGACGCTCAGTGCCAGGATCATCACCACGGCGCCGCAGGCCATCAGCAGCAGCAACAGGCGATCGACCCAGGGGCTGTGTTCACTGGTGTGCAGGAAGCTGCGGGCGAACTGGCAGCCGAACAAGGCGGCCGAGCCGATCAGAAATGGCGTCGCGGCATTGGCCCACCAGGGGTTGTTGGGCCAGAAATACTCGATGCCGGCACCGTTGACCGAGACCTGATACAAGCCGAACGAGGCGATATAAAGGATGTAATAGAGGTAGCTGGTGTCGCGTACGCTGAGGAAGATGAACAGGTTGTACACCAGCATCACCAGCAGCACGCCGTAGATGATGCCAAGCACATAGATACGCGCGGGCTGCTCTTCCAGATAGGCGTTGGGTGCCCACAGGGTCAGCGGCGCCTGGATCGAACCCTGACTTTCCAGGCGCAAATAGATGCGCTTGCTCTGGTTCGGCTCGAGGTTCAGCTCGAACAGGTAATTGTGCTGGCGGATCTGGCGGGTGTCGAAAGGCAACGAATCGCCAGTACGCTGAGCCAGTGCGAAGCCGCCGGCCTCGTCAGGGAGGTAGAGTTCAAGGTGATCGAGCGGTGGGTAAGCCAGCTCCAACAGCCAGTTGCGGTCACCCTGCGCCTGGCGCGGCAGATAGTGCAGGTCCAGCCGCAGCCAGAACACCGAGCGCGAATAGCCGGCGTTGAGCACGGGCTTGTCATGCAGACGGAAACTGCCTTGCACGGCGGGCGAGGCGATGTCGTCGATGCTGGCATCGCCGCGCACGTCCTCGAACACGTACATGCTCTGCCCCAGAGGCAGAGTGCGCATATGTTCGTCGAAGGTAACGGCGCCCACGAGCGAGGAAAAAACGAGGCTCACGATGAGCAGGAGCAGCCGGTACATACGACTCCAAAACCCTGTCAGACAACGCCCAGGCCCCCATTAGCCCATCAAATGGCACCGTCACGCACGGCAGACTTATATTCGAATCGCTCTACTCTAGGGACTGTTGGGTCGCTTTTCCAGATTCAGACGGCAGTTTAAGCAGCGCTTCACCTATGGCCTCGGCCAGATACTGCAGGGAAAACACGCCGCCATAGGTCCAGGTCGAGGGCATCGCGGCGAAGCGCTGCTCACGCACGAAAGGCATCGCCTGCCACAGTGGCGAGGCGAACAACTGCGCCTCCTGGGCAAAGGGTTCGATATGCAGCACGACGCCCTCTTCGATGCGACCCAGCGCGGTGATCGGTACCTGAGTGATGCCCCAGGGGCTCGGCGCCAGGTCCATCGCAGGCTGAAGGCCGAGCAGCGCCAGCGCATGTTGCGGCATGGAGTTGGGGCCGTTGATGAAGGCGGCCGTCGGCGACGAGAGGCGTATCACCGTGACGGCCGGCAGGCGCTGCCCGTAATGAGCCCGTAGCCGCTCACGCCATTGCGCCAGCTCGGCGTCCATCGCCTGCAGGCGTTGCTTGGCCAATGCCTCGCGGCCCAGCGCACGCGCCAGGTCGAGAAACGCCTCGCGCTGCACCTGCAAATTGTCGTGCTGCTGGCTGAAGCCTTGGTACACCTGAACCGGCGCAATACGCTCTAGCAACGGGCGGATGTCTTCCAGCAAAGGAGGGATGACGATCAACTCAGGCTGCAACTCGGCCAGCAATTCGAGATTGGGCTCCAGGCGCGAACCGCTCGACGGCACACCTGCGGGCAGCGTCGGCCGCACCACCCAGGCGCGGTAGTCACCGGCATCGGCGACGGTCAACGGCGTCACATCGAGCATCAGCAGATGCTCGGTGGCCTCCCAGCTCAGCGCGGCCACCCGTGGCTCGGCGCTGGCCCAGGCAGGCGTCAGCCAAAGCAGTAGAAAGCCGAGTAAGCAACGCCTCACGCCAACCTCCCACGGATGAGCAGGTAGACAAAATAGCTGCCACACAACACCGAGGCGACAATGCCCACAGGAATCTGCAACGGGAAGATCAGGGTGCGGCCGACCCAATCGGCCAGCAGCATCAGCACCGCGCCCAGCGAGGCCGCCAGCAGCAGCTGCGGCAGCACCCGGCGCGCGCCGAGCATCACCGCGATATGCGGGGCCAAAAGCCCTAGAAACGCCACTGGCCCGAGCAGACTGGTAACCAGCGCACACAGCAACGCCACCAGCACCAGCAGCACCAGACGCAAGCGCGGCACGTTCAAGCCGCGGCTGGCGGCCACCCCATCGCCGATGCCAATCAGCGTCAGCGCACGCTGGAACAGCAATGCCAGAGCGCCGAACAGCAGCACGCCAACCGTCAGCCACAATGCCTGTGCCGGTGTGGCGCGGTAGGTGGAGCCGGCCAGCCAGCCGAGCAACGCGAACGAGTCACCCGTGCCCTTGGCCAACACGAACTGCAAGGCGGCGTTGAGCAGCGCGCCGAGGGAAATCCCCAGCAGCGCCATCAACGCCGGCGAATAATGGTGACGCCGGCCCAGCAGCATCAACACCGCCAGCACCGCCAGGCTGCCGACGAAGGCCGCCAGCGGCGCGACCGCGCCGAACACCGCGCCACCGAAGACGATCAGCGCCAGCATCACCGCCAGCGTGGCACCCGCGGATAGGCCGAGAATATCCGGGCTGGCCAGCGGGTTACGCAACAGGCGCTGCAGCAGCAGACCGGAAATCGCCAAACCGGCGCCGGCAGAAGCCGCGGTGAGCACACGCGGCCAGCGTAGCGACCAGACCAGCGCCGACGGCCACTGCAGGTGCCAGCCATCGACACCACGCGCCAGCCCGAGCGCCACGGTCAGCGCCAGCACGGCGAGAAGCGCCACCCACAGCGCACTGCGCCAGCCGAAACGCTCGGCGCCGCGCGGCAACTGCAGGCCACGCGGGTCTTCCGCCGCCAGATGTCGGCGCGCCAGCCACAACAACACTGGCGCACCGATCAACGCCGCCGCCGCGCCACTGGGCACCAGTTGACCGCTGACACGATTAGCCAGCAGCGCCAGGGCGTCGGTGCCAAGCAGCAGCAAGGCGCCGAGCAGCGCACTGTAAAAAAGCTCATCACGCGCCGTGCGGGCACCGAGCATCTTCGCCAGGTTCGGTGTGAGCAGGCCGATGAACCCGATCAGGCCGACTGCCGTGATCGACACCGAACATAGCCAAAGCGCCGCCAGAAACAGCACCAGCATCACCGGCCACAGCGCCAGGCCACGGCCCTGGGCAGCATCGCCGCCAAGCTGCAGCAAGCTCAACGGCCGCGGCGCGAGGATCAGCACTGGCAGCGCCAGCAACAGCTTGGGCCACAGCCACTGCACCCAGTGCCAGTCGATCTGCGCCAGATCACCCGCGCCCCAGACGAACAAGCCCTGGGTGTACTGGTTGTTGATCAGCACCAGCCCGGCGGCCAGCGCGCCAAGCAACAGATTCATGGCCATGCCGCCCAGCACCAGCGGCAGCCCGCCAATGCCACTGCGCCCGGCAATCAGCAGCACCAGACCGACCGCCACCAGCGCGCCGAGCAGTGCCGCCCAGTGTCCGTGGCTGGCCGCGAAGGTCGGCACCAGCAAGGTGGCCAGCACCAGCCCGAGCCAGGCCCCGGACGAGGCGCCGATGGTCATGGGCGACACCAGGCGGTTCTGCGTGATCTGCTGCAGCAGACTGCCGGACAGTCCCAACGCAGCGCCCGTGAGCAGCGCCATGCTCAGCCTGGGTAGAGCCGACAGTTGCAGTTGCAGAAACTCGAAGCTGTGTTCGGCAGAAGCCAGCATCGCCCACAGTTCGAACGGATCAAGATCGGCCGCCAGCCACAGGTGCAGGAGTGCCAGGGGCAGCAGCGCGAGCAGCGTCAGAAGGTGGCGTGACGGCGCCGAAACTGCCGCCATGCTCAGGCCACCACAGCAATCTTGCGGGCGCTGCCGGGCTGCTCGATCAGTTCGATATCGATATCGTAGAGCTGGCTGAGTAACGGCCCGCTGAGCAACTCGTCCGGGCTGCCGTCGAAGAAGATGCGCCCCTGCTTGAGGGCGATCACCCGGTCGGCATGCCGCGCGGTGAGGTTGATGTCGTGGAGGATGGCAACGATGCCGCGCCCGCTGTCGCGGTTAAGCTGACGCAGCAGGCCCATCAACTCGTACTGATGCGCCAGGTCCAGCGCCGAGGTTGGCTCGTCGAGCAAAAGCAGCGGCGATTGCTGGGCCAGCAGCATGGCGATCCAGGCGCGCTGGCGCTCGCCGCCGGAGAGGCTGTCGGCCAGATGATCGGCGTAATGGGCGACATCGGTCTGGGCCAGCGCCTGATCGACGGCTGCATGGTCCTCGGCGCGCCAGCGGCCGAGCAACCCGCGCCAGGGGAAGCGCCCCAGACGCACCAGCTCACGCACGGTCAGGCCAGCGACATCGGGCAGGTGTTGCGGCAGAAAAGCCACACGGCGGGCGAAGTCACGGGCGGAAAAACCATCCAGGGCACGCCCGTCCAGCTGCAGCGAACCTCGGGACGGCTGCAGCTGCCGCGCCAGCAGGTTCATCAGGGTCGACTTGCCCGAGCCGTTGTGGCCGAGGATCACGGTGAAGCGATCCCCTTCGAGGTGCAGTTCGTCCAGCGCCAGCGTCACCCGCTCGCCGCGGCGTACTTCGATATCACGCAACGTCAACATGCCAGGGCCAGCTCCTCGCGCAGGCGCAGCAGGCGCAGCAGGCGCAGCAGACGCTCGTCACGCCGCAACTTCGGGCAGGTGCTGCACAGCTCGCCATCGCCTCGGCGAAAATGCTGGCAGCAGGCCTTGCGCTCCAGGGTCAGGCAGTCGCGGCCATCGTCCAGCCGCACCTCCAGCAGGTCGCTGCCACCACGCAAACCCAATGCCTCCAGCCAGCGTGCCGCCAGCGCGCGCAGTTGCTGGTTATCCAGAGTCAGTTGGCGCTGCACCAGCAACAAGGCGGCCAGCACGTAATCGGCCGCCAGGCGCTGGGCCAGCTTGCCGTGAATGCTTTGTACCTGGCAGAACTCGGCGTGCTGGCGGCGCAGCAGTTGCTCGAGCTGGCTGGCAGCCAGGCCGATCAGCTGATCTTCCGTAGCCTGCTGCGGGCAGTGCTCGGGCAGACAGAAGCCCGACACCACGCCGCCCTGCACCGCCTGCCCCAGGCTCGAAAGACTGGGCACGCGCTGCGCCAGGTGCACGCCGAGCAAGGTCAGGTAGATGGGTTGCCAGACCAGATAGGTCCAGCTGCGCACCGTCCAGTAATGCGGCCCGGCCTCGGGATGGGCCTGCTGCCAGTGCTGGTAGAGCGCGGCGATACGCCGGTCGTTGCCCTCGCTACCGCACACCAGCAGGTCAGCCCCGGCATGCCCGATCCGTCCCTGCAGCCCGGGCAGGCTGCGAGAAATGACATCGAGCAGATGGTGGAGGTCTTGCATCGCGGCGAATCCGGATGACGGCGGCAGTGCGGAGGGCGAATTTAATCACCGAAACGCATCTGCATCAAATTATCATTCGCCACTCAAGACTCAGGCCACCTTGGGCTTGCGCACCAGCACCGGGAACAACGCGGCGGTCAACAGCAGCCCGGCAGCACCGACCCAGAACGGCATGGCCTGGCCGTAGTGGCTGACCAGCAAGCCCGCGCCGTAGGCCGAGCCCATGTTGCCCAGGCACTGGAAGATATTGATCTTGCTGAAGTCCACCGCGTAGTGCTCCGGCGAGCTGAGCTCGAACAGCAAGGCATCGAGGCGCACGGTGACCTGATACAGCGCCCAGCCAAACAGCACGCGGCCGAGCAGGATCAGCCACTGATCGCCGAAGCCCTGGATGAAGGTGGCCGCCGCGCCCAGCAGCAGACCGGCGAGAATGCCGTCACGGGTGTTGCCCTGCTTGGTCGCGCGGCGCCCCCACCACAGCGCCAACACGGCCACGGCGCCGGGCAACGCATAGACGAAGCCGGCCGCCATCTCGCTGTTCCAGTGCGCCACCTGCTGCCAGTAGACGGCAAAGAACGGCCGGGTGACGTAACCGACGAAGTAGAACAGCAGCATCACCAGGCACAGGCGGTAGATCGCCGGCAGGCTGCGCGCCTCGTTCTTCACCGGCGCCTCGTCGCTCGCCGGCTGCTCACCCGGCGCCGGCAGGTAGCCACGCACCAGATGCATGCAGATGGCCATCTGGATGAAATCGCCGGCGGCCATCACCAGAAACACATCGCCAATGTTCATGATCTGCAGAATCAGGCCACCCAGCGCAGCGCCGAGAATGGCGCCGAAGTGCACCACCACCGACAGGGTGCCGATGGTCTGGGTGTGGTTGTCCTGCTGCTGCAGGCTCATCACGTAGGGGTACATCAGCAGGTAGCTGCCCTTGAACACCACCATCAGCAACGACACCACCCAGAACAGCGGCAGCGAGTCGATGAAATAGCAGGCAGCGGTCAGGCTGCCGGCCATCAGTTGCGCGCTGATCAGGATGCGCACCGGGTGCACGCGCTTGGCCAGACGCGCCCAGAGCGGAAACACCGCCATCACCACCAGGCTGACCACCGCCAGATAGAGACCGACATGCTGCTCCGGCGGATTGTCGAAACGCTCGGCGAAATACTGCGGATAAAAAGGAATGATCAGATTATCGGTGATCACCGCCAGGGCGGTCATCATGATCAGGCGGGTACGCAGCGTCATTGGAGGCATTCGGGCAAGGCGGCAGGGCCGCGCATGATGCCATTTCCAGACTGGCTAACGCCAATACGCACGAGAATCAGAAAGGCTAGCAACTGGCATGGCGTGCAGCGACTTGATGCCTGTTAGTGATAAGCTCGCGCACCATGAAAACGCCAAACTTCCGCCCCGTAGTGCTCTGCATGTCCGGTCACGACCCCAGTGGTGGTGCTGGTCTGCAGGCCGATATCGAAGCCCTGCTGGCCCAAGGCTGCCACGCCGCACCGACGGTGACCGCCCTGACCGTGCAGGATACCGTCAACGTCTCCGACTTCCGTGTGCTCGACCGCGACTGGGTGCTGGCCCAGGCCCGCGCGGTGATCGCCGACATGCCGGTGGCCGCCGTCAAACTGGGCATGCTCGGCTCGGTGGACATGGTCGACACCGTGCTCGAGGTGATGAGCCAGTTGCCTGGCGTGCCGCTGGTCTGCGACCCGGTACTGCGCGCCGGTGGTGGCGGTTCGCTAGGCAAGGACGACGTCGGCTATGCCATGCGCGAGCGTCTGTTCGCCGTGTCCACCATCGCCACGCCGAACCTGCCGGAAGCGCGCATCCTCGCCGAACTGCCGGAAGGCAGCGCCGACGAATGCGCCGAGAAACTGCTGCCCTTCATCGAGCACCTGCTGATCACCGGCGGCCACGGCGACGAAGCCGAAGTGCACAACCGCCTGTACTGCCGTGACGGCAGCCGCCACCCCTTCACCTGCGCGCGCCTGCCCGGCAGCTACCACGGCTCCGGCTGCACCCTGGCCAGTACCCTGGCTGGTCGCCTGGCGCTGGGCGAGGAACTGGTGAGTGCCGTGAAGAGCGCGCTGGATTACACCTGGCGCACCCTGCGCGACGCCGAACAACCCGGCCACGGCCAGTACGTGCCGCGCCGTCTGCCGCTGGACTTCGCCCAATGACTGCGGCGCTGCGCGGCCTTTACGCCATCACCGACACCCCGCTGCTGGCCGGTGGCAAGCTGCTGCCCTATGCCGAAGCGGCGCTGATCGGCGGCGCGCGCCTGCTGCAATACCGCGATAAATCCGGCGATGCCGGGCGCCGTTTCGATGAAGCCCAGGCGCTGGCCGAACTGTGCCAGCGCCATGGCGCCACCCTGATCATCAACGATGACCTGGAGCTGGCGGCACGCCTGGGCGTCGGCCTGCACCTGGGCCAGAGCGACGGCTCGCTGGCCGCCGCCCGCGCTCGCCTCGGTGCTGAATGCGTGATCGGCGGCACCTGCCACGCCCAGCTGGAGCTGGCCGAGCGCGCCGTCGCCGAAGGCGCCAGCTATATCGCCTTCGGTCGCTTCTTCAACTCCAACACCAAACCCGGCGCTCCGGCTGCCACCGTGGAGCTGCTGGATCAGGCGCGCGCGCGCTTTGCCCAGCCCATCGTCGCCATCGGCGGCGTGACCCTGGAAACCGCACCCGGCCTGATCGCCCGCGGCGCCAGCATGGTGGCCGTGATCCACGCCCTGTTCGCTGCCGACTCCGCCCTTGAGGTACAAGACCGCGCCCGCGCCTTCACCGCGCTGTTCGACTGATTCGTTTCCAGAGAGACCTGCCATGTCCCGTTCCGAAATCCTCTTCGCCAACGCCCAGAAACACATCCCCGGCGGCGTCAACTCGCCGGTGCGCGCCTTCCGCAGCGTCGGCGGCACCCCGCTGTTCTTCAAGCATGCCGAAGGCGCTTACGTCGTGGACGAAGACGACAAGCGCTACGTCGACTACGTCGGCTCCTGGGGCCCAATGATCCTCGGCCATAGCCACCCGGACGTGCTCGACTCGGTGCGTCGTCAGCTGCAGCACGGTCTCTCCTACGGCGCGCCGACCGCCCTGGAAACCGAAATGGCCGAACTGGTGTGTGGCCTGGTGCCGTCGATGGAGATGGTGCGCATGGTCAGCTCCGGCACCGAGGCGACCATGAGCGCCATCCGCCTGGCCCGTGGCTACACCGGCCGCGACAGCATCATCAAGTTCGAAGGCTGCTACCACGGTCACTCCGACAGCCTGCTGGTCAAGGCCGGCTCCGGCGCCCTGACCCAGGGCGTGCCGAACTCCGCGGGCGTGCCGGCGGCCTTCGCCAAGCACACCCTGACCCTGCCGTTCAACGACATCGACGCCGTGGCCGAATGCCTGGCGCAGGTCGGCCAGGAAGTCGCGTGCATCATCGTCGAGCCGGTGGCCGGCAACATGAACTGCGTACCGCCGGCGCCGGGCTTCCTCGAAGGCCTGCGCGAGCAGTGCGACAAGCATGGCGTGGTGCTGATCTTCGACGAGGTGATGACCGGTTTCCGCGTCGCCCTCGGCGGTGCCCAGGCGCACTATGGCGTCACCCCGGATCTGACCACCTTTGGCAAGATCATCGGCGGCGGCATGCCGGTGGGCTGCTTCGGCGGCAAGCGCGCGATCATGGAGTGCATCGCCCCACTCGGCCCGGTCTACCAGGCCGGCACCCTGTCGGGTAATCCGCTGGCCATGGCCGCCGGCCTGACCACCCTCAAGCTGATCAGCCGTCCGGGCTTCCACACCGAGCTGACCGACTACACCACGCGCATGCTCGATGGCCTGCAGCAGCGCGCCGATGCCGCCGGCATCCCCTTCGTCACCACCCAGGCGGGCGCCATGTTCGGCCTGTATTTCAGCGGCGCCGACGACATCGTCACCTTCGCCGACGTGATGGCCAGCGACAGCGCACGCTTCAATCGCTTCTTCCACCTGATGCTGGACGGCGGTGTGTACCTGGCGCCGAGCGCCTTCGAAGCGGGCTTCACCTCCATCGCCCATGGTGAAAAGGAGCTGGAAATCACCTTCGCTGCCGCCGAGCGCGCCTTCGCCGAGCTGAAAAAAGCCTGATGCAGTACAGCACGGCCTTCAGTGATGCGTTGCTGGCCCTGGCCTGCGCTGCCTGCGTCTGGCTGATCGGCCGGGCACGCGGTCGCTACGGCGAGGGCGATCAGCCGGCGCTGTTCTGCGCCCTGCTCGGTTTTCTGCTGCCGGCTGCGGCGGCCAGCGTCGGCGTGATTCGCTACGGCTTCGACCCAAGCTGGCAGGCCGCGCACCTGTGGCTCTCGCAGGCCAGCAGCTTTCTCGGCCTGCCGCTACTCGGTGCCGCAGCACTGGCGCTGGGCCGTGGCTGGGCCTGGAGTCGACCGAACTGGGGCCGAATCCTGCTCGGCCTGTGCGCCTTCTTCGAGCTGTTCCGCCAGCTTGGTTATATGGAGGACTACCGCCTGGCGCTGAACCTGGCAACGCTGGTGCTGATTCTCTATGCCGGCGCAGTCCAATGGCCGCGCCGCGCGCCAGCGATCAGCGCGGCGGTGGTGGTGGGCCTGTTTCTGCTGGCCGGCCTGGCGGTCGGTACCGATGGCGTGATCGGGCCGCTGCGCCGCATCGACCTGTTCCACGTGCTGCTGGCACCGGCTTACCCGCTGCTGGCCTGGCTGCTGCTGAGCCTGCCGGGAAGTGCGAAACGACAGACCGGGTAAAGCCTTTGTAACAAGCGCGCGGTTTATTCCATAATGCGAGGGTCGGCACGTTTTGCGCCGACCGGGCACGTCACCCGCCCTGAACTGCCGAGGTCCCGTTATCCAGATGAACCGCACCGGCCGCACCCTGTCCCTGGGCTGCCTGTTGCTTTTCCTCCCGCTGTTTGCATTCGCAGGCGGTAATTCGCTGTTGATCCCCGCCAGCGGCAGCTGCGCGCTGAACGCCTCCCCCGAAGAGATGCCCGATGCCCTGGCCAGCTGCCAGGAAATGGCGCGCGCCGGCAACATGCAGGCCGCCTATGAGTTGGGTGAGTACTACTACGACGGCAAACGTACCCCACGCGATTTCAAGCAGGCCCTGACCTGGTTCGAGCGCGCCTCGCTGCAGGGCCACGCCGAAGCGCAGCTGCGCCTGGGCACCATGTTCTTCCGTGGCGAAGGCGTACCGGCCAACAACGTGCAAGCTTACATCGTATTGAAGATGGCGTCGGTCAATGGCTCGGACGAAGCCATGGACAGCGCCGACCTGGTGTCGGCGCAGATGCGTCGCGATGAACTGGAAATCGCCAGCCAGGTGCTGGGCCAGATCTTCCGCAGCTACCTGCTGGAGCTGCAGACCGCCGAAGGTCGCTCGCCCTTCTCGCCGCTGCCCTGACCCGTAGGGTGGGCTTCAGCCCACCAAGTAGCCTCTCGATACCGCTGGTGGGCTAAAGCCCACCCTACCTAGCTGAAGCCCACCCTACTTAGCTGTAGCTTGCAGCCTATCGCTTACTTGTCCGGCATCGGCATGGGGAACGGCATCACATTGCCGCCGCCCTTGGCTTCGCTGATCTTCGCCGTGCCCAGGCGCTCCACCTCGTCGATGCGGATGATCGCGTGCATCGGCACGAAGCTGCGCACCACGCCCTCGAACTGGGCCTTGAGCTTCTCCTCGCTGGGGTCGACCACCAGTTGGTTGCGCTCGCCGAAGACGAACTCCTCCACCTCCAGAAAGCCCCACAGATCGCTCTGATAGATCTGCTTGGCATACATCTCGTACACCTGGCCCTGGTTGAGGAAAATCACCTTGTAGATGGGATCGCGCTTGCTCATGAAGACTCGAAGTCAGGAAAAACAGGGCGCGCAGGATAGCACAAGGCGGCAGGCGCCGAGCCCACACCGTAGGGCGGCCTCACGAGCGCAGCGAGTAGCCCGCCGGGCCAGGAAAAGCCTCAACCACACACCGTTCCGCAAACAGAACACCGTTCACTACGCCAGACAGCACTACCGGTAATAATATTTGCTAACTAAGGAAGCCACTCATGACAAGACGTCTAACTCGCTATCTCTTGCTGTTCACCATTACCTTGGCACTCCCAATACACGCGACAGAAGCCAATTGTTCGCCACAGGCCATTCATCGTCCATTGGTCAACGACTTCTTCTCCCGAGGCGATTACGAGGGGGCTATCGCTCGCCTGGAGCAAACCAAACAACAGCAGGATGCCTGCCGCCCTGAAACCCTTGATGCCGATTGGTACTGGCTGCGTAGCGACTTATCACTTGCCTACCTCAAAGCTGGCCGCGAACAGGATTGCCTCGTTCTGCTCGGACGCCTAATCAACAATCCCGCCAGTTTTCAAGACATCCGGCAGAACCTGGAAAATGAATACAGGCTCCACCGCGCGCTGGAAACCAATCAACAGCTATGCCGCGCCGCGCACGAAAAGCGACAGAGCGCTTACAGATCGCCTCCTTGTCCTCAACCTGTGCGCGGGGCCCTGGCCAGCGTTGCCACCGCTGCAGACCGCTGCTTGGTGCTTCTACCTGTAACTGAAGCGGAAAGCTGCCCCAAGTTAGAGGAATGGCACCATGGAAAGCCTCTGCGACAGCTCAGCCCCTCGAAAGGCGACATCACCAGCCCACTCGCCGACACTTCGCGCTGTTGCAGCATCCAGACATTGCGCGTGTCCAAGGACAACGGCCAATACCGCATCCGCCTACAAGGCGAAGGACGAGACTGCTACGGCGGCACAGCCTATGACTTGATCGACACCCTGTATTTGCTGAAAGGAAACGAATTGGTACCAGAACAGGACTTCTCGGGGACACGTTGAGCGCTCATTGCCCAAATCCAGCTTTGCTCTGCACGCTTACCTGCCGCCTGTAGCCTGTCGCCCGCCTCTCCCCTATAATGCGCGGTCATTTTTTAACCACCTCAGACAGTGCCATGACCAAGAAGCTCTATATCGAAACCCACGGTTGCCAGATGAACGAGTACGACAGCTCGCGCATGGTCGACCTGCTGGGCGAGCATCAGGCCCTGGAGGTCACGGAAAAGCCCGAAGACGCCGACGTGATCCTGCTCAATACCTGCTCGATCCGCGAGAAGGCGCAGGACAAGGTGTTCTCCCAGCTCGGCCGCTGGCGTGAGCTGAAGCTGGCCAACCCGGACCTGGTAATTGGTGTCGGCGGCTGCGTGGCCAGCCAGGAAGGCGTGGCGATCCGCGACCGCGCGCCCTATGTCGACGTGGTCTTCGGCCCGCAGACCCTGCACCGCCTGCCGGAAATGATCGACGCCGCACGCACCACCAAGACCGCGCAGGTGGACATCAGCTTCCCCGAGATCGAGAAGTTCGACCGCCTGCCCGAACCGCGCGTCGACGGCCCCAGCGCCTTCGTCTCGGTGATGGAAGGCTGCAGCAAGTACTGCACCTTCTGCGTGGTGCCCTACACCCGCGGCGAGGAAGTCAGCCGCCCGCTGGTCGACGTGCTGATGGAAATCACCTCCCTCACCGAGAAGGGCGTGAAGGAAATCACCCTGCTCGGGCAAAACGTCAATGGCTACCGTGGCGAAGCGCCGGACGGCCACATCGCCGATTTCGCCGAGCTGTTGCATGCCGTGGCCGCGCTCGATGGCATCGAGCGTATCCGCTACACCACCAGCCACCCGCTGGAGTTCTCCGACGCGATCATCGCCGCCCATGCCGAGATCCCGCAGCTGGTCAAATACCTGCACCTGCCGGTGCAGTCCGGCTCCGACCGCATTCTCGCGGCGATGAAGCGCAACCACACCGCACTGGAATACAAGTCGCGCATCCGCAAGCTGCGCGCGGCGGTGCCGGACATCCTGATCAGCTCCGACTTTATCGTCGGCTTCCCCGGCGAGACCGAGAAGGACTTCGAGCAGACCATGAAGCTGATCGAGGACGTCGGTTTCGACTTTTCCTTCTCCTTCATCTACAGCTCGCGCCCCGGTACTCCGGCCGCCGATCTGGTCGACGACACCCCGGACGAGGTGAAGAAGCAGCGCCTGGCCCTGCTCCAGCACCGCATCAACCAGAACGGTTTCGAGAACAGCCGGCGCATGGTCGGCACCGTGCAGCGCATCCTGGTCAGCGACTACTCGAAGAAGGACCCGGGCATGCTCCAGGGCCGCACCGAGCAGAACCGCATCGTCAATTTCCGCTGCGACAATCCGCGCCTGATCGGTCAGTTCGTCGACGTGCATATCGACGACGCCCTGCCCCATTCGCTGCGCGGCACCCTGCTGGATGCCGACACCCTCCACTAACGGAGCGGGCGCCCCCACTTTGCGTTGTCGGCGCCCAGCGTTATGCTGCCTTTCAATACCCAGACAAGTGACGATCACACCATCACCTTGAACACCTCTCTAGAACCTCATCGTTTCACCCTCGAACCCTTCGAGGCCCGCCGTTTCGCCAATCTCTGCGGCCAGTTCGACGAGCATCTGCGCCTGATCGAAGAGCGCCTCGGTCTGGAAATCCGCAACCGTGGCAACCAGTTCGAGATGCTTGGCGCCGCCGACAAGACCCAGACCGCCGAAACCCTGCTGCGCAAGCTGTACCGCGAAACCAAAGCTACTGAGCTGTCGCCCGACCTGGTGCACCTGTACCTGCAGGAATCCGGCGTCGAGGAGCTGGTCAACCCCAGCAACCTGCCGCAGGTCACCCTGCGCACCAAGAAGGGCGTGATCAAGCCGCGCGGCGTCAATCAGCAGCGCTACGTCAAGGCGATCCTCGACAACGACATCAACTTCGGCATCGGCCCAGCCGGCACCGGCAAGACCTACCTGGCCGTGGCCTGCGCGGTGGACGCCCTGGAGCGCGAGCAGGTACGACGCATCCTGCTGGTGCGTCCGGCGGTCGAAGCCGGCGAGAAGCTCGGTTTCCTGCCCGGTGACCTGGCGCAGAAGATCGACCCCTACCTGCGCCCGCTGTACGACGCGCTCTACGAGATGCTCGGTTTCGAATACGTGGCCAAGCTGATCGAGAAGCAGGTGATCGAGATCGCACCGCTGGCCTACATGCGCGGCCGCACCCTTAACAACAGTTTCATCATTCTCGACGAGAGTCAGAACACCACCGTCGAGCAGATGAAGATGTTCCTCACCCGTATCGGTTTCGGCTCCACCGCCGTGATCACTGGCGACATCACCCAGGTCGACCTGCCGCGTGGCACCAAGAGCGGCCTGACCCACGTGATCGACGTGCTACGCGACGTGCCCGGCATCAGCTTCACCCACTTCAAGCCCAAGGACGTGGTGCGTCACCCGCTGGTGCAGCGCATCGTCGAAGCCTACGAGCGCCACGACGCGCGCCTGCACGGCAAGGTCGACAGCCACGATGCTTGAGCTCGACCTGCAACTGGCCACTGACGGCCAGCACCCGGACGAAGCGCAGCTGCGCCGCTGGTGCGAACTGGCGCTGCGCCAGCGCACGGCCGATTCCGAGTTGACCATCCGCCTGGTCGATGAAGCCGAAGGCCGCGAGCTGAACCACACCTGGCGGCACAAGGACTACGCTACCAACGTGCTGTCCTTCCCTGCCGAGATTCCTGACGGAATCCTCGACATTCCGCTGCTGGGCGACCTGGTGATCTGCGTACCGGTGGTCGAGCGCGAAGCTGCCGAGCAAGGCAAGACATCGCAAGCGCACTGGGCCCACCTGGTGATCCATGGCTGCCTGCACCTGCTGGGCTATGACCATATCGAGGAAGACGAAGCCCTCGAGATGGAAGAACTGGAACGACAATTGCTCGCCGAACTGGGTCATCCTGACCCTTATGCGGACGACGAATGACGAGATCATGAAACGCTATGCAGGAGCGCCGCCCCGGCGCGAAAGGATTGTGGCGACAGCACGACATCGGTGCAGCCCGCTCCATTCGCCGCGAGCACGCGGCTCCTACAAAAGCCTGATTGCGACCTCAACAGCTGACGCGTAGATAGCCAATAACTTTTCCTGACAAGGACCCCGAGTAAAACGCCATGAGCGAAGACCGATCGAGCAACGAGCAGAAGTCCTGGTTCAACAAGCTGACCCAGGCTTTTGCTCATGAGCCGAGAAACCGCCAGGAACTGCTGGAAGTCCTGCGCGAAGCCCACCAGAACAAGCTGCTCGACAGCGAAGCACTGGCCATCGTCGAAGGCGCCATTCAGGTCGCCGACCTGCAGGTACGCGACATCATGGTGCCGCGCTCGCAAGTGATCAGCATCAAGGCCAGCCAGACGCCCCGCGAATTCCTGCCCGCCATCATCGACGCGGCGCACTCGCGCTACCCGGTGGTCGGCGAGAGCCTCGACGACGTCATCGGCATCCTTCTGGCCAAGGATCTGCTGCCGCTGATCCTGCAGGGTGAACAACCCAACTTCAACATCAAGGACCTGCTGCGCCCGGCCACCTTCGTGCCCGAGTCCAAGCGCCTGAATGTGCTGCTGCGTGAGTTCCGCGCCAACCACAACCACATGGCTGTGGTGATCGACGAATACGGTGGCGTCGCCGGCCTGGTGACCATCGAGGACGTGCTCGAGCAGATCGTTGGTGACATCGAGGACGAGCACGATGTCGAGGAAGACGGCTACATCAAGCCGCTGCCCTCCGGCGACTACCTGATCAAGGCACTGACGCCCATCGACAGCTTCAACGAAACCTTCGACAGCCAGTTCTCCGACGACGAGTACGACACCGTCGGCGGACTGGTGATGAGCGCCTTCGGCCACCTGCCCAAGCGCAACGAAGTCACCGAGATCGGCGAGTTTCGCTTCCGCGTGCTCAACGCCGACAGCCGTCGCATCCACCTGCTGCGCCTGACGCCGGTTAGCCGCTGACGGCCGGTACCGGGGATGGCAACCGAGCCTCCCCGGATGCATCCGGCACTGAACAAGCCGTGATGCCCGCGCAAGCGGCATCCAGAACCTGCGAATCACCTGGGTTCCCGCATCCGCGGGAGTGGCGATAAATGGCTTTTTCAGAACAGCCCTGGCACTTGCCGCCTGCCACTGCCTGCCCCTACCCTTGCGCCACCCCGATTCCCAAGGACCCGCTCATGCTGCAATGGATCACTCGTCCGGGCTGGCCCGGTCACCTGCTCGCCTGCGGTGCAGGCGCCCTGACCACCCTGGCGCTCGCCCCTTTCGACCTCTGGCCATTGGCCGTGCTGTCCATTGCCCTGTTCTATTTCGGTCTGCGCCACCTGCGCCCCGGCCAGGCAGCGCTACGCGGTTGGAGCTACGGCTTCGGTCTGTTCGCCGCGGGCACCAGTTGGGTATATGTCAGCATCCATGACTATGGTGCTGCATCACCGGCACTGGCCGGCATTCTCACCCTCGGTTTCGTCGCCGGCCTGGGCCTGTTCTTCGCCCTGACTGCCGCTCTCTGGGCGCGCTGGATACGCCGCAACGAAGCGCCGCTGGCCGACGCCCTGGCGTTCGCCGCGCTATGGGTCGCCCAGGAAGTGTTGCGCGGCTGGTTCCTCACTGGTTTCCCCTGGCTGTATGCCGGCTACAGCCAGCTCGACGGACCGCTGGCTGGTCTGGTGCCGGTCGGCGGCGTCTGGCTGTCATCCTTCGTCATCGCCCTGTCGGCAGCGCTGATCATCAACCTGGAGCGCCTGCGGCCGCACAAACCGCGCTACATCTGCGCCCTGCTCCTGCTGCTGAGCCCCTGGCTCGCCGGCCTGGCGCTGAAGGATCACAACTGGACCCGCGCCGCAGGCAGCAGCCTTACGGTCGCCGCCGTGCAAGGCAACGTCGAGCAGAACCTGAAATGGGACCCGGCCCAGCTCAACGCGCAGCTGGCGCTGTACCGTGACCTCAGTTTCAGTGCCGAGCGGGTCGATATTCTGGTCTGGCCGGAAACGGCGATCCCGGTGCTCAAGGACATGGCCCAGGGCTACATCGGCGTGATGGATCGCTTCGCCCGTGACCGCAACAGTGCGTTGATCACCGGCGTGCCGGTGCGACAGTCCAACGAGCGTGGGGAGATTCGCTATTACAATGCGATCACCAGTTTTGGCGAAGGCCAGGGCACCTACCTCAAGCAGAAGCTGGTGCCATTCGGCGAATACGTGCCGCTGCAGGAAGTGCTGCGCGGCTTGATTGCTTTCTTCGACCTGCCGATGTCCGACTTCGCCCGCGGCCCGGCCGACCAGCCACCGCTGCTGGCCAAGGGGCATCGCATCGCGCCATTCATCTGCTATGAAGTGGTCTACCCAGAGTTCGCCGCAGCACTGGCAGCGGACAGCGAGATCCTCCTGACGGTGAGCAACGATGCCTGGTTCGGCACCTCCATCGGCCCGCTGCAGCACCTGCAGATGGCGCAGATGCGCGCGCTCGAGGCCGGACGCTGGATGATCCGCGCCACCAACAACGGCATGACCGTGGTGATCGACCCGCAGGGCCGTATCCAGTTCGGCTTGCCGCAGTTCGAACAAGGCGTGCTCTATGGTGAAGTGCTGCCCATGCAGGGGCTCACCCCTTATCTGCAATGGCGCATCTGGCCGCTGGCGATTCTCTGCGCCCTGTTGCTGGGCTGGGCCCTGCTGGCCAGCCGGATGGCCAAGACGGTATAGAAGCGGCGGCAGCGAACGTCGCCTGGAGTGCATCCGAGCGATGCGCTTTTCGTAGGAGCCAGCTTGCTGGTGATCAGTGCGGCCAAATGCCCCAGGATCGCTGGCAAGCCAGCTCCTACAGGAATCACGCACGCCCTCATCACGACCGTAAATCAGCCCTCGGAGCGCAAAATCCGCAGGCGTACTGCCTGCGGCGAGTACGCCCTACTGCTTGCCGTAGACAATGGGATAGGCCAACAGGCCAATGGCTTCGTTGAGCAACTGACTGCTCTGCCAGATCACCCGCGACTCCGGGAGCCAGCCACCCAGCGGGCGCTCATAGCCGGCACTGAGATAGCCCATCGGCGCCGTGATCACCTCGAAGCCGGCCTGCTCAAAACTCCAGCGGGCACGCGGCATGTGCCAGGCCTGCGTAACCAGCACCACGCGCCGCACGCCCTGGGGCTGCAACAATTCAGCGCTGAGCGTCGCATTCTCCCAGGTGGTGCGGCTTTGCTCCTCCAGCCAGCGGATATCCAGCCCGTAGTCGCGGCGCATGGCATCGGCCATCAGCGCCGCTTCACTGGGCGGCTGGCCGTAATGCAGGCCACCACTGGCAGCCAGTGGCAGACCGGACGCGCGCGCCAGACGAGCTGCATAGCGCAGGCGCTCCAACGCCATCAGGCCGGGCTGATCGGTGCGCCCCCAGCCCGGATCGTTCTGCTCACGCCCGGCACCGAGAATCACGATGGCGTCGGCACGCTGCGCCAGCGTCGTCCACTGCGCCTCCTCCAGCACCGGCTCGCGCTCGAGCAACCCCGCCCCCCACTGCATCACCGCCGGCAGACTCATCAGCCAGAGCCCGCCAAAACCCGTCGCAAAACAGACCATCGCTACCCGGGGAAATCGACGGCGCAACCACCAGCCCAGCAGCATCAGCAGAAGCAGGACGCCTGGCGGCATCAACAGTTGTTTGAGGATGTAGCGAATCGGCATCAGGCACCTCCTGGGCGCCTTAGCCTAGCAGGCCGCTGAAACCGTAGGCGACGACCGTATGGATGCAGGAGGAAGGAGGAAGCCCGAGCCGAAGCAGCTAGCGGGAATTGCCACTGCGAAACAGCTTCGAACCGCAGGCCTGACAGGCCTGGGCATTCTGGCCTCGCTGCCAGGTCACCGGCGTACCGCACAGAGCACAACACAAGGCCTGGCGCCGCTTGAGCAGGGGCTTGGCCTTGGCCGCCGGACGGGCAGAGGCGCCCTTGCCCATGCGCATTGGCTGGCGCTGTATCAGCGCCAGCTCCTCGGCCGCCGCATGCCAGCCACGCAGCCAGTGCAGATCACGGTTGAGATAGGCACGAATCAGGTCCAGCTCCGCCGGGCTCAACCCATCGAGCTCCAGCTCGCGCAGCGGCTCGGCATGCAGGCGGCTGGCGATATCGGCTTCCTCCAGCGCCAGGGCAAGCCGTTGCAGCAGTCGCTCGTAAAGATCACCTCCTCGTTCCACCTGCCGTGCATCCGCCATCTGCCACCTCGCGAGCCCCGACAACCGCGGGCCTTGAATAAAGCTTAGCGAAGGCCCCGCGCGCAGCCCGGCGCCGCGACAAACGGCGGACGCGGCACAATCTGGGTTTCCCTCGATAGACGGCGCTCATGTATGCTACGACGTTTTCCGCAAGCCCCATTCCTTCAGCGCCAGAGCCATGCACGAACAGTACTCGCCCCGTGAAATAGAAGCCGCCGCGCAGTCCCACTGGGACGCGCAGAAATCCTTCGTCGTCAGCGAACAGCCGGGCAAGGACACCTTCTACTGCCTGTCGATGTTCCCCTACCCCAGTGGCAAGCTACACATGGGGCACGTGCGCAACTACACCATCGGTGACGTGATCGCGCGCTACCAGCGCATGCAGGGCAAGAACGTGCTGCAGCCGATGGGCTGGGACGCCTTCGGCATGCCGGCGGAAAACGCCGCGATGAAGAACCAGGTGGCGCCGGCCAAGTGGACCTACGAGAACATCGCCTACATGAAGTCCCAGCTCAAATCGCTGGGTCTGGCCATCGACTGGACGCGCGAAGTCACCACCTGCAAACCGGACTACTACCGCTGGGAACAGTGGCTGTTCACCCGCCTGTTCGAAAAGGGCGTGATCTACCGCAAGAACGGTACCGTCAACTGGGACCCGGTGGACCAGACCGTACTGGCCAACGAGCAGGTCATCGACGGCCGTGGCTGGCGTTCGGGCGCGCTGATCGAGAAGCGCGAAATCCCGATGTACTACTTCAAGATCACTGCGTATGCCGAAGAGCTGCTGAGCAGCCTGGATGAACTGGATGGCTGGCCCGAGCAGGTCAAGACCATGCAGCGCAACTGGATCGGCAAGAGCTTCGGTGCCGACATCGTGTTCGACTACGACGTCGCCAGCATCGGCATCGACGGCCAGCTCAAGGTCTACTCGACCCGCCCCGACACCCTGATGGGCGCCACCTATGTCGCCGTGGCCGCCGAGCACCCGCTGGCCCAGCGCGCCGCCGAAGGCAATCCGGCGATTGCCGCCTTTATCGCCGAGTGCAAGGCCGGCTCCGTGGCCGAGGCCGACATGGCCACCATGGAAAAGAAGGGCGTGGCCACCGGCCAGTTCGTCATCCACCCGCTGACCGGCGACAAACTGCCGGTATTCGTCGCCAACTACGTGCTGTGGGGCTACGGCGAAGGCGCGGTGATGGCCGTGCCGGCCCACGACGAGCGCGACTTCGAGTTCGCCCACAAGTACGACCTGCCGATCCAGCCAGTCTACGCCGGCGAGGGCAAGGACTACGACAGCGGGCAATGGCAGGCCTGGTACACCGACAAGGACGGCCTGACCACCGTCAACTCCGGCAAGTACGATAACCTCGACTTCACCGCCGCCTTCGACGCCATAGTCGCCGACCTCGAAGCGACCGGCCACGGCGCGCGCAAGACCCAGTTCCGCCTGCGCGACTGGGGTATCAGCCGCCAGCGCTACTGGGGCTGCCCGATCCCGATCATCCACTGCGATAGCTGCGGCGACGTGCCGGTGCCGGAAGACCAGTTGCCGGTGGTGCTGCCCGAAGACGTGGTGCCGGACGGCGCTGGCTCGCCGCTGGCGAAGATGCCCGAGTTCTACCAGTGCAGCTGCCCGAAATGCGGCGCACCGGCCAAGCGCGAAACCGACACCATGGACACCTTCGTCGAGTCGTCCTGGTACTTCGCCCGCTACGCCAGCCCGCACTACGAGGGCGGCATGGTCGACCCGCAGGCAGCCAACCACTGGCTGCCGGTGGATCAGTACATCGGTGGCATCGAGCACGCCATCCTGCACCTGCTGTACGCGCGCTTCTTCCACAAGCTGATGCGCGACGAGGGCCTGGTCTCCTCCAACGAGCCGTTCAAGAATCTGCTGACCCAGGGCATGGTGGTCGCCGAGACCTATTACCGCACCCTGGAAAACGGCGGCAAGGACTGGTTCAACCCGGCCGATGTCGAGCTGGAACGCGATGCCAAGGCCAAGGTCATCAGCGCCAAACTCAAGTCCGACGGCCTGCCGGTGGAAATCGGCGGCACCGAGAAGATGTCCAAGTCGAAGAACAACGGCGTCGACCCGCAGGCCATGATCGATGCCTACGGCGCCGACACCTGCCGCCTGTTCATGATGTTCGCCTCGCCGCCCGACATGAGCTGCGAATGGTCGGATGCCGGCGTCGAGGGTGCCAACCGCTTCCTGCGTCGTGTCTGGCGTCTGGCTCAGGGCCATGTCAGCGCCGGTCTGCCGGGCAAGCTGGATGTCTCCGTTCTCACCGACGAGCAGAAAGCCGTGCGCCGCGCCATTCACCTGGCGATCAAGCAGGCCAGCAACGATATCGGCCAGCACCACAAGTTCAACACCGCCATCGCCCAGGTGATGACCCTGATGAACGTGCTGGAAAAGGCCGCCACCGCCACCGAACAGGACCGCGCGCTGGTGCACGAAGGTCTGGAAATCGTCACTCTGCTGCTGGCGCCGATCACCCCGCACATCAGCCACGAGCTGTGGCAGCGCCTGGGTCATGCCGATGCGGTGATCGATGCGCAGTGGCCGCAGGTCGATGAATCCGCCCTGGTGCAGGACAGCCTGACGCTGGTGGTACAGGTCAACGGCAAGCTGCGCGGCGAGATCATCGTTGCGGCCAGCGCCAGCCGCGAAGACGTCGAGGCCGCCGCTCGTGCCAACGAGAACGTCCTGCGCTTCACCGAAGGCCTGAGCATTCGCAAGGTCATCGTGGTGCCAGGCAAGCTGGTCAACATAGTCGCCAACTGATTAAGCTCGGCGCCACACATGTGTGGCGCCGTGATCCGCCAAGGGGATATGAGAATGATGAAACGGAATCTGCTGGTCATCGGCCTGGCTGGCCTGCTCAGCGCATGCGGCTTCCAGCTGCGTGGCACCGGCGATGTGCAGTTCGCCCTCAAGGAACTCGACGTCAGCGCGCGCGATGCCTACGGCGACACCGTGCAGCAAGTACGTGAAGTGCTGGAGAACAACGACGTTCGCGTCTACTCCGGCGCCCCCTACAAGCTGGTGATCGCCCGCGAGACCGAAAATCGTCGCGGCGCCAGCTACAGCAGCGGCGCACGTACCGCCGAGTACGAGCTGACCATGGGTCTGGAATACGAGATCCGCGGTGCGAAGAACCTGCTGCTGACCGGTAACAAGGTGGAAGTGCAGAACTACTACCAGCAGGACGACAACAACCTGGCCGGCTCCGACCAGGAAGCGACGCAGCTGCGCAGCGAGCTGCGCCGTGAAATGATCCAGCAACTGATGTTCAGCCTGCAGCAGATCACGCCCGAGCGACTGGACCAACTGCAGCAGACCGCCGAAGCCCGCGCCAAGGCCGAAGCCGAAGCACTGGAAGCGCAGCGCCGGGCTCGTGAGAGCCAGGTCGCGCCGCAGCAGTCGCCGATCGAACTGCCGTCCCGCTAAAGGCCCAAGGGCCGCAGCCGCGGCCCGACGCCCTGCCCCTGATGACATCACCCCGATGAAGCTTGCCCCCGCGCAACTCGGCAAACACCTGCAAGGCGCACTGGCACCTGTCTATGCGATCAGCGGCGACGAGCCATTGCTGTGCCAGGAAACCGCTGACGCCATTCGCAATGCCTGCCGCCAGCAGGGGTTCGGCGAACGCCAGGTGTTCAATGCCGAAGCCAACTTCGACTGGGGCAACCTGCTGCAGGCTGGCGCCAGCCTCTCGCTGTTCGCCGAGAAGCGCCTGCTGGAACTGCGCCTGCCTTCCGGCAAGCCAGGCGACAAGGGCACAGCCGCCCTGCTCGAGTACCTGGCCCGCCCGCCCGAGGACACCGTCCTCTTGCTGAGCCTGCCCAAGCTCGATGGCAGCACGCAGAAATCCAAATGGGCCAAGGCCCTGATCGACGGCCAGGTGAGCCAGTTCATCCAGATCTGGCCGGTAGACGCCAACCAGTTGCCGCAGTGGATTCGCCAGCGCCTGGCGCAGGCCGGCCTGAGCGCCAGCGCCGACGCGGTGGAAATGATCGCCGCGCGGGTAGAAGGCAACCTGCTGGCCGCCGCCCAGGAAGTGGAAAAGCTCAAGCTGCTCGCCGAAGGCAATCAGGTCGACGCCGAGACCGTGCAAGCAGCAGTGGCCGACAGCGCCCGCTTCGACGTCTTCGGCCTGATCGATTGTGCCCTCGGTGGTGACGCCGCCCATGCCCTGCGCATGCTCGAAGGCCTGCGTGGCGAGGGCGTGGAAACCCCGGTGATCCTCTGGGCGCTGGCGCGCGAGATTCGCCTGCTGGCCAGCATCGCCCATCAGCAGAGCCAGGGCATCCCCTTGGACAAGGCCTTCTCCAGCGCCCGCCCGCCCGTCTGGGACAAACGCCGGCCGCTGGTTTCCAAGGCCTTGCAACGTCACAGCAGCAAACGCTGGGGCGAGCTGTTGCAGCAGGCGCAGTTGATCGACGCACAGATCAAGGGTCAGGCGCCCGGTGATCCGTGGAGCGAGCTGGCCATGCTGACCCTGCAACTCTCCGGGCAACGGCTGCGTCTTTCTCCGTAGGGCGGGTGCAACCCGCCACCCGATGATGGCGGGTTGCACCCGCCCTACGCCCCCGTCTGGACATTTTCTGTACAGCGGCGCATAGTCCTCGCCGCCTGCATAGGCGCAGGCCAGTCTGCATGAGGAAATGCCATGAGCAAGAAAACCGGCAAACGGCCGAACAAGGCCAAATCCATCGTCGCCCAGCCGCTGTTTCGCTCTCGCCAGGAACGACCACAGAAAGGCAAAGGCAGCTACCGCCGCGAAGCCTCCCACAATTGGGAGGCTTCTTGCTTTATGGGCTATGTTGACTCACTGATGGCCCTGCCTGTTGCCCGAGCATGCTAAGGTAAGCGCCTGCTTAAACGTCCTGAGATAGACATGCCACACCAGCTTCCTCGTCGCGTCCTGGCTCTGCTTCCTCTTCTGCTGCTGGCGGCCTGCGCCCAGGCCCCGGCGGAAAATCTGCCTACCGCCACAGCCCCTGCAGCGGTCCAGACTGCAACCGAAACAACCTTGCCCAGTTTCGCCGACTGGCGTCAGGCCATGCGTAGCGAAGCGATTGCCGCCGGCATCGACGCGGCGCTGTTCGATCGCGTATTCGCTGGCGTCACCCCTGACCCTGCGGTGCTCAAGGCAGACAGCAGTCAGCCCGAGTTCACTCGCCCGGTATGGGAATATCTCGACGGTGCCGTCTCCTCCAGCCGCATCGGCCGCGGCCGAGTATTGCTGGCCCAGCACAACGCCATGCTGCAACGCATCGAGCAGCAATATGGCGTCGAAGCGCAGATCCTGGTGGCCATCTGGGGCCTGGAGAGCAACTTCGGTAACAATATCGGTAGCCACAGCGTAATACGCTCCCTCGCCACCCTGGCCTATGACGGTCGCCGCCAGGGCTTCTGGCGTGCTCAGTTGCTGGCCGCCCTGCAAATCCTGCAGAACGGCGATGTACCCAGCGATCGCATGATCGGTTCCTGGGCCGGCGCCATGGGCCAGACCCAGTTCATGCCCACCACCTACAACCAGCATGCGATCGACTTCGACGGCGACGGCAAGCGCGATCTGTGGAACTCCCAGGCCGACGCCCTGGCCTCGGCCGCCCACTATCTGCAGGCATCAGGCTGGCAGCGTGGCCAGCCTTGGGGCTTCGAAGTGAACCTGCCAAGCAGCTTCGACTACGCCCTGGCCGACCCGGATCAGCGCCGCACGCTGGCCGAATGGGCAGAGCTCGGCGTAAGGCCGCTGGCACCGACAGGCGCAGCGGCGAGTTCCCGTGCCAGCCTGCAGCTGCCTGCAGGGCACCAAGGCCCGGCCTTCCTGCTGCTGGATAATTTCCGCAGCATCCTCAAGTACAACAATTCCACGTCCTACGCGCTGGCCATCGGCCTGCTCGCCGACAACCTGCTACGCAGCACCGAAATCAAGGGGCAATGGCCCCGGGGTGAGCGTCAGCTGGGGCGTAGTGAACGTGTCGAACTGCAGGAGCTGCTGGCCCAGGCCGGCTTCGACCCAGGCCCGGCCGACGGCATCATCGGCGCCAATACGCGCAAGGCCATTCGCGCCCTGCAACTGCAGTTGAACTGGCCAGCCGATGGCTACCCCAACACCAAACTGCTGCAACAACTGCGCACACGCTGAATCCAGCACTGACACCTCAGGGGGGCTTGCCATCATCGGCAAGCGCCTTGCCGACCGGTCACAGCGACGCCCCCCAAAAAACGCCTTGGCGGTGTTTTGTCGACAGGCGGCCTCAGCGTCTGCATACACCTTCTGTGATAGACTGGCCGGCGGCCAAAAGCCACCTGCCCACGGAGCCTCTACCGGAGCCCAGATTTCCGATGTCCGACACCTCCTCGCCCAAATCCGTCGCCAGCGGCGAAAAATTTCGCACCGCCCAAGGCATCACCGCGATCAAGGATGGTCAGAAGCGCCGCGCCTCGGCCGAACCCCAGGTTTTCGAACCCAAGCCCAAGTGGCTGCGGGTCAAGGCTCCTGGCGGTAGCCGTTTCGAGGCGGTCAAGCGCAACGTCGGCGAACACCGCCTGAGTACCGTCTGCCAGGAATCGCACTGCCCGAACATGGGCGAATGCTGGTCCAACGGCACGGCCACCATCATGCTGATGGGCTCGGTGTGCACCCGCGCCTGCCGCTTCTGCGCCGTGGACACCGGCAACCCCAATGGCTGGCTGGACCTGGAAGAGCCGCAGAACACCGCCAAGTCGGTGGAGCTGATGGCCCTGCGTTATATCGTGCTGACCTCGGTGGACCGTGACGACCTCGAAGATGGCGGCGCCGGCCACTATGCAGCCTGCGTGCGAGCGATCAAGGAAAACACCCCGCAGGTGGTGGTCGAAGCCCTGACCCCGGATTTCGATGGCGATCATCAGGCCATCGAGCGCGTGGTCGACTCCGGTCTCGAAGTCTTCGCGCAGAACGTCGAGACGGTCAAACGTCTCACCTATGTGGTTCGCGATCCACGCGCCGGCTACGAGAAGACCCTCAAGGTGCTCGAGCACGCCAAGAAGCACCGCCCCGACGTACTGACCAAGACCAGCCTGATGCTCGGCCTGGGTGAAACCGACGAGGAAATCCTCGAGACCATGGATGACCTGCGCGCCATCGGCGTGGACATCCTCACCCTCGGCCAGTACCTGCAACCCACGCGTAACCACCTCAAGGTGCAACGCTGGGTCAGCCCTGAAGAATTCAACCGCTTGCGTGACATCGGCCTGGAGAAAGGCTTCATGGAAGTCGCCGCTGGCCCGCTGGTGCGTTCCAGCTACCGCGCCGACCGCGTGTTCGAGAAGAACAATCTGGGTCTCGCCGCTCCGGTTCCGGTGCCTGGCCAGGAGGTCAACGCCAGCCTGATTCCGGCGCTGAATCTGAACTGAGACCGATCCTCAGGGAAACAAAAGGGACGCCTCGGCGTCCCTTTTTCGTTACTGTCATTAAGTATGCGTGGCTACGCGTCTGCGTAGGAGCCCCGCCCCGGGGCGAAGCTTTGTGAGGTTCACGGCGGGGCGCCGCGCCTACGCATTCGCTCGCATGAGCCTACACGTAACCCAAACGAGCACGCAGTACCTGCTCCAGACGTTGCGACACCTCGTCGAACACGGGCGGCGCTTGCAGCAGGTCACGCATCTGCACCATCTTCAGCCCCGCGTAGCCGCATGGGTTGATGCGCAGGAAAGGCGACATGTCCATATCGACGTTCAGCGCCAGACCATGGAACGAGCAGCCACGGCTGACGCGCAGCCCCAGCGAGGCGATCTTGTCACCTGCCACGTATACGCCCGGCGCATCCGCTTTGGGCGCAGCCTCGATGCCATAGCTGGCCAACAGCTCTACCAGGCTTTGCTCCATGGCGGTGACCAGTTCACGCACACCAAGGTCAAGGCGACGCAGATCGAGCATCAGATAGGCCACCAGCTGACCGGGGCCGTGGTAGGTCACCTGCCCGCCGCGCTCGACCTGGATCACCGGAATATCACCGGCAGCGAGTACATGCTCGGCCTTGCCAGCCTGGCCCTGAGTGAACACCTTGGGATGCTGCAGCAACCAGATTTCGTCCGGGGTCTGCGCATCGCGCTCACGGGTCAACTCGCGCATGGCCTCCAGCGTAGGCTGGTAGTCGACCAGCCCGAGGTGACGGACGACAAGCTCGGGCATGGCTATCACAGCACCATATGCACGCGACCGGTGGCACGCAGGTCGACGTGAATCGCCTGCAATTGCTCGACACCAGTGGCAGTGATCAGCACCTGAACGGAAAGGAAGTTACCGTTGCGGCTGTCACGCATCACCAGCGTGGAGGTATCCAGATCGGGAGCGTGGCGCTGGATCACTTCGATCACCAGGTCGGAGAAACCCTCACCAGCGGTGCCGATAACCTTGATCGGGTAACGCTCGCAGGGGAATTCGATTTTCGGCGGTTGAACGTCGCTATCGGTCATGGCATCAGCGGGCTTGTGGCCCGTCCAGAAAGGGCCGCCCCGGGTTGGAGCGGCTGGCTAAATCGGTGAGTCTCTAAAGCGCAGACGGAGCAGTCAGGCGAAGAAGCGCGGCTTACAGCATGT
This sequence comes from Pseudomonas alcaliphila JAB1, assembly GCF_001941865.1. Classification (NCBI taxonomy): domain Bacteria; kingdom Pseudomonadati; phylum Pseudomonadota; class Gammaproteobacteria; order Pseudomonadales; family Pseudomonadaceae; genus Ectopseudomonas; species Ectopseudomonas alcaliphila. The sequence continues at coordinate 4,320,555 of NZ_CP016162.1, forward strand.
AAATGGGCATTGCTGCAGCCTGTTTCAACGCCATGACGACAACGCCGGTCGCTTTCAGAGGCGGCTGTCAGTTGAACAGGCCGAAGAAGAACATCCGAATGCTATCCCACAGACGACGTAGCAGGCCGCCCTCTTCAACCGATTCCAGCGCTACCAGGTCAGTGCTGCGCACCACCTCGTCACCCAATTTGACTTCGACCTTGCCGATCACATCGCCCTGCTGGATCGGTGCGATCAGTTGCGGGTTGAGGGTCATGCTGGCCTGCAGTTTTTCCAGTTGGCCCTTGGGCATGGTCAGGGTCAGGTCTTCGGCGAGGCCGGCCTTGACCTGATGCGCAGTGCCTTTCCAGACGGTGGCCTGAGCCAGCTCGGCGCCTTTCTGATAGAAGGTGCGGCTTTCGAAGAAACGGAAACCATAGGTCAGCAGCTTCTGCACTTCGGCAGCACGGGCCTGTTCACTGACGGTACCGAACACCGCTGCAATCAGACGCTGGCCGTCACGCACGGCGGAAGCCACCAGGCAGTAGCCCGCTTCCTCGGTGTGACCGGTTTTCAGGCCATCAACCGTGTTGTCGCGCCACAACAGCAGATTGCGGTTGGGCTGCTTGATGCCGTTCCAGAAGAATTCCTTCTGCTTGTAGATATCGTAGTGGGCCTGATCTTCGTAGATGATCGCGCGGGCCAGTTTGGCCATGTCGTGGGCCGAGGAATAGTGCTCCGGGTCCGGCCAGCCGGTGGAGTTCATGAAGTGCGAATTGCTCATGCCAAGACGCTGGGCATGGGTGTTCATCATGTCGGCGAAGGCATCTTCACTACCGGCGATGTGCTCGGCGATAGCAATACTGGCATCGTTGCCGGACTGAATGATGACGCCGTGCAGCAGGTCATCCACCGAGACTTCCTTGCCCACCTCGATGAACATCTTCGAGCCGCCCTTGCGCCAGGCCTTTTCGCTGACGCGGACCATGTCGCTTTCCTTGATCTGGCCCCGGTTGATCTCCAGAGTCGCGATATAGGCGGTCATCAGCTTGGTCAGGCTGGCCGGCGGCAGGCGCTGATCGCCGTTGTTCTCCACCAGGACCTGGCCGCTGGCGGCATCCATCAGGACATAGGAAGTCGCCGCCAATTGCGGGGGTGCGGGGACCACTTGCTGGCTGGACCAGGCGAGCGGAGCGCTCAGCAGGCCCAGGAAAAGGAAGGCACGTTGCGCGAAGCTGGTGATGTTCATCCGTCTCTCGAGATTTCTTGCTTGGGTTTAGCGACCCAGGTGGGTCATCGGACAGCTCGCCGCGAACGGCGAGCCTCGGATTTAGTCCGGCAAACGCCGGTTAAGTTGCCATCAGTCGGCACGTACCAGCGTGGGCTGCCCCAGATTGGCCAGGCGCACACTGCTCTGCAGTTGCTCAGCCTCGCCCTGGTTGCTGATCGGCCCCATGCGCACCCGATGCAGAATCTGCTGGTCGCGCACCACTGAGCTGATGAACACCGGCACACTGCTGGTCTGGCTCAGCTTGGACTTGAGCAGCTCCGCAGCGTCCGGATTGGCGAAGGCTCCCACCTGGAGATACAGGCCAGAGGCTCCGAGTAAATCGTTTTTTTTTGCGTCGATCTGCACCGGCACCACCGCAGCGGCGTGCTGCGTCGGCGGCGGCGAATAGTGTTCGACAGGCTGCGACACAGGCTGCGCGACGGGCTGGGCAACGGCAGCCTTGGCCGGCTGATTGTTGGCCAGCACCAGCGGCACCGGACGGCCCTGCTGCGCCCACCACTCATGCGGGTCGATGCCTTCGACCTTGACCCGCGCAGTGCCTTTTTCAGCGAAGCCGAGCTTTTTGGCCGCGGCAAAGGACAGGTCGATGATACGGTCGGAGTAGAACGGCCCACGGTCGTTGACCCGCAGGATCACCACCTTGTCGTTTTCCAGGTTGGTCACCCGTACGTAGCTGGGCAGCGGCAGCGTCTTGTGTGCTGCGGTCATGCCGTACAGGTCGTAGGTCTCGCCGTTGGCAGTGGCCTGGCCATGAAACTTGGTGCCATACCAGGAAGCCGGACCGACCGCCTGGTAGCGACGGGCGTCCTGAATCGGGTAGTACTGTTTGCCGAACACCACATAGGGGCTGGCCTTGACCGGCCCGTAATGGGGCATGGGGATGGCGTCCTGAATCTTCGACACGTCGACGTCCCACCAGGGCGCGCCATCCTTGTGCGGTCGATTGAAATCATCCGGGCCGGAAATACCAGCCGACGGACCGGGCACCACCGCAGGCTGCGGTGCTCGCTTGGAAGAACAGCTCGCCAGCAACAGCGCTGCAGTTACGCAGGCTGCCAGCGGCAGCAGTTTGGACGCACTCATCGATTACCCCGCGCTTCGACCAGCAGTTCGGCCAGTTGGTTGACCGCCATGGCATACATCACGCTGCGATTGTAGCGGGTGATGGTGTAGAAGTTGGGCAAACCGAACCAGTATTCGTCGCCTTGCGCGCCTTCCAGACGAAACGCGGTCACCGGCAGATCTTCGGCCAGCTTGTCCTGGCTCTGCCAGCCCAGCGCGCGCAGCTCGGCGACGCTCTTCACCGGGTCCAGCCCCTGCGTCAGGCCTTCGTCGACGCGAGTACCACTGGCCTCGACGCGACTGGCGACCTGACCGCCGGCCTGCCAGCCGTGGCGCTTGAAATAGCTGGCAACACTGCCGATGGCATCGGTCGGGTTGCTCCAGATGTTGATATGGCCGTCGCCATCGAAGTCCACGGCGTAAGCACGGAAACTGCTCGGCATGAACTGTGGCAAGCCCATGGCACCAGCATAAGACCCCTTGAGGGTGATCGGATCGACCTGCTCCTCACGGGTCAGCAGCAGAAATTCGCGCAGTTCCTTGCGAAAGAACGGCGCACGCGGCGGGTAGTCGAAGGCTAGCGTGGACAGGGCGTCCATCACCCGCCAACTGCCGGTGTTGCCGCCATAGAAGGTTTCCACGCCGATGATGGCGACGATGAACTGCGGCGGCACACCGTACTCGGCCTCAGCCTTTTCCAGCGCAGCCTGGTGCTTGTTCCAGAACTCCACGCCCTGGGCGATGCGCTTGTCGGTAATGAAGATCGGCCGGTAGTCCTTCCAGGGCTTGACCTTCTCTGCCGGGCGCGAGATGGCATCGAGAATCGCCTGCTTGCGCTCGACCTCGGCGAACAGACTGACCAGTTGCTCGCTGGCGAAACCATAGTCGCGGGTCATTTCCTCGACGAACTCGGCCACCTGCGGCGAGCCGTCGTAATCGGCCGCCAGCGCCTGTGCGCCAGAACCAAGCGCGCCGGCGATACCGACTCCAATGAGCGTACGAGCAGCCCAACTACGCAGAGAATGCATTAACTCAAAACCCCCAAAATCAAACCTGAGCGATCCACTTTCTGTGGGTGTGGATCGCCATCAATACCCCGAAGCCAGACAACAGCGTGACCAGATGGGTTCCGCCGTAACTAATGAAGGGCAGCGGCACCCCAACCACCGGCAGCAGCCCGCTGACCATGCCGATGTTGACGAATACGTAGACGAAGAAGGTCATGGTCAGCGCCCCGGCCAGCAGCTTGCCGAACAGCGTCTGCGCCTGGGCGGTAATCACCAGGCCACGCGCCAGCAGCAGCAGATAGAGCAGCAACAACAGACAGACGCCAACCAGGCCGAACTCCTCCGCGAGCACGGCAATGATAAAGTCCGTATGGCTTTCCGGCAAAAAATCCAGGTGTGACTGGGTACCCAGCAACCAGCCCTTGCCCAATACGCCGCCAGAACCGATGGCCGCCTTGGACTGGATGATGTTCCAACCCGCCCCCAGCGGATCGCTCTCCGGGTTGAGGAAGGTCAACACACGGCGCTTCTGGTAGTCATGCATGACGAAGTACCACATGCCTATCGCAATCGGCACCACCGCCGCCGCTGCACCGACAATCCAGCGCCACTGCAGACCGGCCATGAACACGACGAAAGCGCCCGACGCCAGTACCAGCAGCGAAGTACCGAGATCCGGCTGCTTGAGGATCAGCACGAAAGGCACGCCAATCATCGCCAGGCTGATAACGATGTGCTTGAAGCGCGGCGGCAGGTTATGTCGCGACAGGTACCAGGCGACGGTCATCGGCATGATGATTTTCATCAGCTCCGAGGGCTGGAAGCGGATCACGCCCGGGATGTTGATCCAGCGAGTCGCCCCCATCGCGGTGTGGCCCATCACCTCCACCGCCATCAGCAAGGCGACGCCCGCAACGTAGGCAAGGGGTACCCAGCGCGCCATGAAGCGCGGGTCGAACTGGGCGATCACGACCACCGCGAGCATACCGATGCCGAAGGATGATGCCTGCTTGAGCAGCAGGTCGACATTCTTGCCACTGGCCGAATAAAGAATGAACAGGCTGCCGGCACCCAGAATCAGCAACAGCAACAGCAACCAGCCGTCGATATGCATGCGCTGTAGCAGGCTGGCGCGACGACGCAGGACGTCCTCATCGGACAGGGTGCGGTCGAAATTGCTGATCATCGCTGGCTGACCTCGGCAGTCTGGGGCAAGGCGAATTCGGCTTTGAGCTGACCGGTCTCTTTATCCAGCAGCCAAGCGTCCATCACCTGCTTGACCACCGGGGCGGCGACGCCGGAGCCTGACTCGCCGTTCTCCACCATCACCGCGACGGCTATCTGCGGGTTATTGGCGGGTGCAAAACCGACGAACAGGGCGTGATCGCGGTGGCGCTCCTGCACCTTGTTGCGGTCGTATTTCTCACCCTGTTTGATCGCCACCACCTGGGCCGTGCCGCTCTTGCCGGCGATGCGGTAGACCGAACTGTCACCGACCTTGCGCGCCGTACCACGGGCACCGTGCAGCACGTCTTCCATAGCACGAATGCCATACTCCCAGAACTTCGGATCACGCAGGACGATATCGGGCATCGGATTGGGGTCTACAGGCAGGCGGCCGTCGACACTCTTGGCCAGGTGCGGACGAATCCACTTGCCACGCGTGGCCATCAGCGCGGTGGCCTGCGCCAACTGCAGCGGTGTGGTCTGCATATAGCCCTGGCCAATGCCGAGAATCAGCGTCTCACCCGGGTACCAGGGCTGGCGATAACGCGCCCGCTTCCAGTCACGCGAAGGCATCAGGCCGGCGGTCTCCTCGAACATGTCCAGCGCCACGCGCTGGCCGAGGCCGAAGCGGCTCATGTAGTCATGCATGCGATCGACGCCCATCTTGTGCGCCAGGTCGTAGAAGTAGGTGTCGTTGGAACGGGCGATGGCCAGGTTGAGATCGACCCAGCCATCACCGCTGCGGTTCCAGTTACGGTACTTATGGCTGTGATTGGGCAACTGATAGAAGCCCGGGTCGAACACCCGGGTCTGCGGGGTGACCACGCCAGCATCGAGACCGGCCACAGCCACCATCGGCTTGATAGTCGAGCCCGGCGGATAAAGGCCACGCAACACGCGGTTGTACAGCGGCTGGTCAATGGAGTCGCGCAGTTCGCCATAGGCCTTGAAACTGATGCCGGTGACGAACGGGTTGGGGTCGAAACTGGGCTGGCTGACCATCGCCAGCACTTCGCCATTGTTCGGATCGATGGCCACCACAGCGCCACGACGCCCACCGAGGGCGTTCTCGGCCGCTTCCTGCAAGTGGACATCGAGGCTGAGCACGATGTCCTTGCCCGGTTTCGGATCGACACGATTGAGCACACGCAACACGCGACCACGGGCATTGGTCTCGACCTCTTCATAGCCGACTTCGCCGTGCAACTCGTCCTCGTAGAAACGCTCGATACCGGTCTTGCCGATATGGTGGGTGCCGGCGTAATCGGTCGGATCCAGACGCTTGAGCTCCTGCTCGTTGATGCGCCCGACGTAGCCGACCGAATGCGCGAAGTGTTCCTGCTGCGGATAATGCCGCACCAGTTGCGCCGCCACCTCGACGCCAGGCAGGCGGAACTGGTTGACCGCAATGCGAGCGATCTGCTCTTCGGACAGTTCGAACAGAATCGGCACCGGCTCGAACGGACGCCGCCCCTGGCGCACGCGGCGCTCGAACAGGGCACGATCATCCTCGCTGAGTTCCAGCACCTCGACCACCGCATCGAGCACGCTCGGCCAGTCACCGGCGCGTTCGCGGGTCACGGTCAGGCTGAAGCTGGGGCGGTTGTCGGCGATGATCACGCCATTGCGGTCGAAGATCAGCCCGCGGGTCGGCGGGATCGGCTGCACATGGATGCGGTTGTTCTCCGCCAGGGTGCTGTGATGCTCGTACTGAATCACCTGCAGGTAGTACATGCGCATGATCAGCACGCAGGTCAGCAGGATGATCACGACGCCGCCAACGAGCACCCGGCGCTTGACCAGGCGAGCGTCCTTTTCATGATCCTTGAGGCGAATCGGCTGCGGCATGACTAGGTGATCACTTGTGGTACGGATGGCCGGACAATACGGTCCAGGCGCGGTAGATCTGCTCGCCAAGCAGGATACGCACCAGCGGATGGGGCAACGTCAGTGGTGATAGTGACCAGCGCTGCTCACTGCGCGCGCACACTTCCGGTGCCAGCCCTTCCGGACCGCCGACCATGAGGTTGACGTTGCGCGCATCGAGACGCCAGCGCTCCAGCTCCGCCGCCAGTTGCTCGGTGCTCCACGGCTTGCCATGGACCTCCAGCGTGACGATACGTTCGCCGGGCTGCACCTTGCTCAGCATGGCCTCTCCCTCCTGACGGATCAGGCGGGCAACGTCGGCATTCTTGCCGCGGGTGTTGAGGGGAATTTCCACCAGTTCCAGCGGCAGTTCTGCAGGCAGACGCTTGACGTACTCCTGCCAGCCCTCCTCGACCCAGCGCGGCATGCGCGAACCGACGGCGATCAACTTGATCCGCACGATCCAGGCTTACTCGGCGCTGTGCTGAGCGCGGCTCTGCTCGGCGCCCTGCCACAGGCGCTCGAGGTCATAGAACTGACGCGCGGTCGGCAGCATCACGTGCACGACGATGTCGCCCAGGTCGAGCAGGGCCCATTCGCCGCTGTCCAGACCTTCGCTACCGATCGGGCGCACGCCCTGCTCCTTGACCTTTTCCAGCACGTTTTCCACCAGCGACTTGACCTGACGGCTGGAGCTACCGCTGGCGATCACCATGAAGTCGGTGATGCTGGTCTTGTCCTTGACGTCGATCACCGTGATGTCGGTCGCCTTGATTTCTTCCAGCGCCGCCACGGCGATCTTGACCAGCTCTTCGCTGGGCATGTTCTGCTTGCTCATAAATGACTCATTTGCCTCGTGTAATGGACGCCTGCGCACATGCGCGACGTTTCAAGCATTGGGCGCACGGTACAGATCGTGCGCCTGGATGTAGGCCAGTACCGCATCCGGCAGCAGATAGCGCGCCGAGCGGTCGGTTGCCAGTAAGTGGCGAATCTGCGTGGCGGAAATCGCCAGCGGAGTCTGCCAGATGAAACTGATTTGCCCGCCTGCACCCTGCAGGCTCAGCGGGTCGCTGACACTGCGCGCGGCCAGCAGATCGCGCAGCGCCTCCGGCGCTTCGCTGTCGGCATCCGGCCGTTGCAGCACCAACAGGTGGCAATGCTCGAGCAGTTCCTGCCAGCGATGCCAACTCGGCAAGCCGCAGAAAGCGTCCCAGCCGAGCAGCAGAAACAGCTGATCGTCCGCTGCCAGCTCGGCGCGCACCGACTCCAGCGTGTCCACCGTATAAGACGGTTTGTCGCGGCGCAGCTCGCGGTCATCGACCGTCAGCAGCGGCTCGCCAAACACCGCCAGCTGAACCATGGCCAAGCGCTGCTCGGCTGTTGCCTGCGGCGCGTCGCGATGCGGCGGCCTGGCGCTGGGAATCAGCCGCAGCTGGTCCAGCGCCATGAACTCAGCCACTTCCAGTGCCGCACGCAGATGCCCGATGTGCACCGGATTGAAGGTACCGCCGAGCAGGCCGATGCGTCGGGCGCCGATCCGTTTCATTTATGTGCGAATGTGTCCGTCGCCAAAGACCACGTATTTCTCGCTGGTCAGGCCTTCCAGGCCAACCGGGCCGCGTGCATGCAGCTTGTCGGTGGAGATACCGATCTCCGCGCCCAGGCCGTATTCGAAACCATCGGCAAAGCGGGTCGAGGCATTGACCATCACCGAAGCGGAATCCACCTCGGTGAGGAAGCGCCGCGCATCGCTGAAGTTCTCGGTGATGATCGAATCGGTGTGCTGCGAGCCGTAGTGGTTGATGTGCTCGATGGCCGCATCCAGCGAGTCGACGATGCGAATCGCCAGGATCGGCGCGTTGTACTCGGCGAACCAGTCGTCCTCGCTCGCCTCCAGCACATCGCTGCCGAGCAGTTCGCGGGTCGCGGCATCGCCACGCAGCTCCACGCCCTTGTCGCGGTAGATGGCGGCTAGCGGCGGCAGCACGCGCGCGGCGATAGCCTGGTGCACCAGCAGGGTTTCCATGGCGTTGCACGGCGAATAACGCTGGGTCTTGGCGTTGTCGGCAACGCGAATGGCCTTGTCGAGGTCGGCAGCGATATCGATATACACGTGGCAGACGCCATCCAGGTGCTTGATCACCGGTACCTTGGCGTCGCGGCTGATGCGCTCGATCAGGCCCTTGCCACCGCGCGGCACGATCACGTCGACGAACTCCGGCATGGTGATCAGCTCACCGACGGCAGCGCGATCAGTGGTTTCCACCACCTGCACGGCAGCTGCAGGCAGATCGGCCTCGGCCAGGCCCTGCTGGATGCAGCGGGCAATCGCCTGGTTGGAATGAATGGCCTCGGAGCCGCCACGCAGGATGGTGGCGTTGCCGGACTTCAGGCACAGGCTGGCCGCATCGATGGTCACGTTCGGCCGCGACTCGTAGATGATGCCGATCACGCCCAGCGGCACACGCATCTTGCCGACCTGGATACCGGACGGCAGGTAGCGCATGCCCTGAATCTCGCCGATCGGGTCAGGCAGGGTCGCCACTTGGCGCAGGCCTTCGATCATGCTGTCGATCACCTTCGGCGTCAGCGCCAGGCGGTCGACCATGGCCGGCTCCAGACCGCTGGCGCGGGCGGCAGCCAGGTCCAGTTCGTTGGCGGCGGTCAACTCGGCGCGAGCGGCGTCGAGGGCATTGGCAGCGGCCTGCAGCGCGCGATTCTTCTGCGCGGTGCTGGCACGGGCGAGCACCCTGGAGGCCTGGCGGGCGGCCTGGCCCAGGCGGGTCATGTAGTCGTGCACGGACTCGGTCATGGCGGCGGAGGTCTGGCAGTTGGAAAAAGGGGCTGATTATAGCGGGCTCACAAGGCCACGCCCAGCGGCGTCTGGCAAGCGGTAGGCAGCTCGTCCGCCAGGTGATGAATGCTGGGCAACGCCGGACCTAGCCGGGGTAGTGCACCGATGGGCAAACATGGGCACCAAGGGTGCTGGAACGTTCAGGCATTTTTAAGCTTCTTGTTGCTATGCTCGCCGCCCGAGACCTAGCCCCCGTGCGATAGATGAAGCCTGCCGAACCCACCCTCAGTTTGCCCTGGCCCGGTGCCCGACCACTGCCCGATGCGTTCTTCGACCGCGACGCACAGCTGGTTGCTCGCGAACTGCTCGGCAAGGTGATCCGCCATCGTGTCGGCGCGCAGTGGCTGAGTGCGCGGATCATCGAGACCGAGGCCTATTACCTGGTCGACAAGGGCAGCCACGCATCGCTCGGCTACACCGACAAGCGCAAGGCGCTGTTCGCCGACGGCGGGCACATCTATATGTACTATGCGCGCGGTGGCGACTCGCTGAACTTCAGCGCCCAGGGGCCGGGCAACGCGGTGCTGATCAAGTCGGCGCATCCGTGGCTCGACGCCGTCAGCGGCGCCGATGCTCTGGCCGCGATGCAACGCAACAACCCCGACAGCCAGAGCCAGCCGCGCGCGCCCGAGCGCTTGTGCGCCGGACAGACCCTGCTGTGCAAAGCGCTTGGTCTGAAAGTGCCGGATTGGGACGCACGCCGCTTCGACCTGCAACGACTATTCGTCGAGGATGTCGGCGAACGACCGCACTCGATCATCCAGTGTGCGCGACTGGGCATTCCCAAGGGCCGTGACGAGCACCTGCCTTACCGCTTCGTCGACGCCCGCTATGCCCGCCACTGCACGCGCAACCCTTTGCGCCGTGGACAGGTCGAAGGACACGACTATCAACTACACACGCTGGAGCCTACCCGACCATGATGCAATGGTTCGACAGCATGACCACCTGGTTGCAAGGCAGCCCGCACTGGCTGGCATTGGCCATTTTTCTGGTCGCCTGCCTGGAGTGCCTGGCAGTGGCCGGCATCGTCATCCCTGGCACCGTGGTGCTGTTCACCCTCGCCGTGTTGGCCGGCAATGGCGCCCTGGAGCTGTGGCAGACACTGCTGCTCGCCTATACCGGCGGCCTGCTCGGCGACGCGATTTCCTACGGGCTGGGTCGCCGCTTCCACCAGGGCATCCGGCGCCTGCCGGTGCTGCGTGACCATCCCGAATGGTTGACCGGCGCAGAGAACTACTTCCAGCGCTATGGCGTGATCAGCCTGCTGGTCGGCCGCTACATCGGCCCGCTGCGGCCGATGCTGCCATTGGTCGCCGGTATGCTGGACATGCCGGCCGTGCGCTTCGTCCTGGTCAGCCTGCTGGCCGCCGCCGGCTGGGCAGTGGCCTACATGCTGCCCGGCTGGGCCACCGGCGCCGCCTTGCGCCTGCCGCTACCAGAAGGTTTCTGGGGTGCGGCCGGCATCGTCAGCGCAGCCCTGGCGGTGATGTTGCTGCTGATCATGCAGGCCAGCCTGCGTGAACGGCGCTGGGCCGCCAGCCTGGCCGCACTGCTCGGCGCCATCGCCCTGGCCGCCATGCTGATCGGCTTCCCGCGCCTGGACAGCCTCGACCAGGGTCTGATGACGCTGGCGCAGGACGAGCGCAGCACCGCCTTCGATCCCATCGCGGTGTTCATCACGCGCTTCGGCGACTTCCATATCCAATTCGCCGCCGGCGTCCTGCTGGTGGCGCTGCTGTTCGCCGCACGTCGGTGGCAGGCCGGACTGTTCGTCGCTGGCGCCCTGCTGCTCGCCTCCACCGCAACCACGGTGCTGAAGAACCTACTGGCCCGTTCACGCCCGGATGTCCTGCTGCAGCCGCTGGAAAGCTACAGCCTGCCGAGCGGACACAGCTCTGCGGCATTCGCCTTCTTCCTGGCCCTGGGTGTGCTGGCCGGTCGTGGCAGCGCGGCGCGCACACGCCTGACCTGGCTGCTGGTGGCGAGCCTGCCAGCCCTGACCATCGCCCTGTCGCGGGTGTACCTGGGGGTGCACTGGCCCAGCGACATCATCGCTGGTGCCCTGGTGGCGGCGACCAGTTGTGCGCTCAGCCTGGCCCTGATTCAGCGCGCAGCGCCGATGCAGCCGTTGCCGGAGAAGGTGTGGTGGTTGGTGATTCCGGCCTGCGCTGCGCTGTTTGGCGCCATGGTCGCCTGGGAGCTGTCGGCGACTCAGTTACGCTACAGCTATTGAAGCCTGGAGCGTCGCCGGGTCACTCACGCATCGAGGGGTGCACGGCGCCCCCCCTATGAGGCATCGCCCTGCAGGTGCTCCACCATGGCCTGCAACTGGCTCAGGCGCAGTTCCGGGTCATCCAGTTGCAGCAGCTGCAGCTTCTGCCCCGGCTCCAGCGGCAACAGATAGGCCAGCTGATTGGCCAGCTGGAGTTGGCCGCTGGGCAAGCCGGCCATGCCCAGCCCTTCCACCAGCGGATGCTGGGCCAGTGCCGAGAGCAGCGCGGCCAGATCGGCATGCTCGGCCTGCAGTGGGCTGTCTGGCTGTTCCTCAAGCCACTGCACCTCGGCGACGGTCAGCTGGTCAGGCAGAACCTGGGCGCGCTCGACACGAAAACGCCGCCCACCTTCGACGCGAATACCCAGCAAGCCGTTGGTACGCTGCTGAAAGTCGCGCACCAGTGCCTCGCAGCCAATCGCGGCAAAACTACTGGCAGCTTCGCCCACTTCAGCGCCCTCGACGATGCACACCACACCGAAACCACTGCCCTGTTTCATGCAGCGGCTGATCATGTCCAGGTAGCGCGCCTCGAATATCTGCAGGTCGAGTACGCAACCGGGAAACAGTACGGTATTGAGCGGGAACAGCGGCAGATTCATGGTTTAACAGCCTGTTATCGATGCAGGGGTACCAGGGCATCAGTGATCATCGGGGGAGGCTCTCACAGCAACAAGACAATCGCCAGAGGCAACAGCACGGCGGTAATCATCCCCATCAGACTCATCGCCAATGCCGCGAAGGCACCGCACTCATCGCTTTCCTGCAGCGCTCGCGCCGTACCCACGGCATGCGCGGTGATGCCCAGGGCCATGCCCTGCGCCGCCGGATGATGAACCCTGCACAGACGCAGAATGGACGGCCCGACGATAGCGCCGATAACCCCGGTGATCATCACGAACACCGCCGCCAGCGCCGCGATACCGCCGATCTGATCAGCCACCAGCATGGCGATCGGCGAGGTCACCGACTTCGGCGCCATGCTCATCAGCATCAACCACTCGGCACCGAACAACCAGGCCAGCCCCGCACCGAGCACGGTGGCGAAGGTACCAGCAACCAGCAAGGTCAGGATGATCGGCCAGAACAGCTGACGAATTCGCCGCAGGTTGAGATACAGCGGCACCGCCAGGGCCACGGTGGCCGGGCCGAGCAGCAGGGTCAGCGCCGCGACGCTGCTCCGGTATTCGGCAAAACTCAGACCGCACAGCAGCAGGATGCCAATCACCGTGAGCATCGACACCAACACCGGCTGCAGGAACACCCAGCGGGTGCGCTCGTAGGCGGCCATGGCCAACTGATAGGCGCCCAGGGTGATGCCGATGCCAAACAGCGGGTGATGGGTCAGCGCCTGCCAGGCGTTCTGCCAATCGGGACTCATACATCCTCCCGGCGCTGCTGGCGCTCGATCAGTTTCTGCATCAGCCAGCCGGCGAAGGCCAGCGATACCAACAGCGACAGCACCAGCGCGCCGACCACGGCCCAGAAATCGGCGGCGATATCGCTGGCATAGGCCATCACACCCACCGCAGGCGGCACCAGAATCAGCGGCAGGTATTTGAGCAGGCTGCTGGACGCAACGCTCAGCGGCTCGCCCACCTCGCCGCGCAGCATGAGAAAAACGAACAACAGCAGCATGCCGATGATCGGCCCTGGCAACATCGGTAACAGCAGGACGTTGAGAACGGTACCCAGCAACTGGCACAGCACCAGCCAGGAAAGGCCGCGAAGCAGCATGTTTGAGGTCTCCAGAAGACGAGCGATGGCCGTATTTCCGCTCGCGAGTAGGCCGCTGAAAAACGTAGGCGAGGCAGTCAGTGCAAGGCAAAAACAGGCGAGGAAGCGCAGTTTACGAGTTGTAAATGAGCATTCTGATCGGACTCGCGCACGAGCCTGTTTTTAACGCAGCAATGGCAACGTAGGTAGTTTTTCAGCGACCTACCAGAGGGGATTCCGGGCATCTATTGAGGCATGTCGGCCATTATAGGCGCGCTGGCCTCTGTATTGCTTCGTCAGGCTGGCCTATGCCGCGTCATTCATTACGCCAAGGCAGGCTTGACCCGCTGCCGGCCCCGTGATGATCTAGGCCGCAACGGTTTCACGCACACAAGAAAAACACCCGCGTCCTCAAGGAGGAACTATGCCGTTCGTACCCGTAGCAGAGCTCAAGGACTATGTTGGCAAGGAACTTGGCAAGTCCGAGTGGCTGACCATCGACCAGCAGCGCATCAATCAGTTCGCCGAGTGCACCGGCGACCATCAGTTCATCCACGTCGACCCGGAAAAGGCCAAGCTGACCCCCTTCGGCACCACCATCGCCCACGGTTTCCTGTCGTTATCGCTGGTGCCGATGCTGATGGAAAACATCATGATCATGCCGCAGGGTCTGAAGATGGCGGTGAACTACGGCCTCGACAGCGTGCGTTTCATCCAGCCGGTCAAGGTTGACTCCAAGGTGCGCCTGGTGGTGACGCTGACCGACGCCACCGAGAAGAACCCCGGCCAGTGGCTGCTCAAGGCCCGCGCGGTACTGGAGATCGAAGGTCAGGAGAAGCCGGCCTATATTGCCGAACCCTTGACCCTCTGCTTCGTCTGACCCCTGCCTGTTTCCGTTTCCGGTGTCATCCGCCGGAAACGGTAACGCTCTCACATCAGCAAAGCGTGCGGCTGAGCAGCGCAAGCGTCCAGGCTTGCGGCATACTGCGGACAAAGCACCGACCTGGACGTCCCTCATGAATCCCCTTGCCATGCGCTTGCTGCCTGTTTGCCTGTCTCTGCTGCTTGCCGGTTGCGACGAAGCACGCCCGCTGCTGCCGGCCAATGCCACCCTGCCGGATGGTGGCCAGTATCGCGGTGAGATAGTCGAGGGTCTGTTGCAGGGGCCGGGGCGCCTGGACTACCGCAATGGCAGCTGGTTCGTTGGCCAGTTCAAGGACGGCATGCTCGAAGGCAGCGGTGAATGGCAAGGCCCGGGTGGTGAGCACTATCTGGGCGAGTTCCACGAAGGCATGTTCCATGGCCAGGGCACCCTGACCTACAGCGATGGCAGCCGCTACCAGGGCGGTTTCGAACGCAATCGCTTCAGCGGCGTCGGCCTGCTCGAACAGGGCGGCCAGCGCTACCAGGGTGAATTTCTCAACGACCGCTTCCATGGCCTGGGCAAACTGGAGATGGCCGACGGCAGCAGCTTCCAGGGCCAGTTCGTCAACGGTCAGCCAGAGGGCCAGGGCGTGCGCAGCGACGCCTACGGCAACCAGTACAGCGGCGTGTTCGCCCAAGGGCTGCTCAGCGGCCAGGGCAGTTACCAGAATGCCGATGGCGACAACTACAGCGGCGGTTTCCAGAATGATGAATTCCACGGCAAGGGCCGCTACCAGAGCGCCAGCGGCGAAACCTGGGCCGGGGAGTTCATCGAGGGCGTGATGCAGGGCCCCGGTGAATATACCGACGGCGCCGGCACCCGCTACCTCGGCGAATTCGCCGACTGGCAGTATGAAGGCGAAGGCCTGCTCACCCTGCCCGATGGCAGCGCCTACCGCGGCCATTTCTCAGGCGGTGATTACAGTGGCGTGGGCACCCTGACCCTGGCCGATGGCAGCCGTCAGTCCGGCACCTGGCAACGCGGCCGCCTGGTCCGTGACGAACAGGGTCAGGTGCTGCCCGACAGCCTCGAGCTGGGTCTGCTGCAACAAGGGCACCTGCTCGATGAAGCCATCGCCGCGATTCCAGCCTCAACCCCGGCGCGCGAGCTGTATGCACTGACCCTGGCCGGCGACGGCAAGCAGAGCGTATTCATGCGCGAAGCCGACTACGTCAGCCGGCTGATGCGCGAGCGCTTCGGCGCCCATGGCAGCATCAGCCTGATCAACCACCGCGACCATCTCGCCGACCGCCCACTTGCCACCCGCGAGAATCTCACCCGCGTGGTGCAGGCGCTGGCCGCACGCAGTGGCGAAGAAGACCTGATCTTCATCTATCTGACCAGCCACGGCTCGCGCCGTCACGAGCTCAATCTCGACCAGCCGCGCCTGCAACTGGCCGACCTGCCCGCCAGCGAGCTGGCTGCCCTGCTCGCTCCACTCAAGCAGCGCAACAAGGTGGTGGTGATCTCCGCCTGCTATTCCGGCGGATTCATCCCGCCGCTGAAAGACGAAAAGACCCTGGTGATGACCGCCGCACGTGCCGACCGGGTGTCCTTCGGTTGCAGTGAAGAGAACGACTTCACCTACTTCGGTCGCGCCCTGTTCGCCGAGGCGCTGGGCGAAACCGACGACCTCGAGCGGGCCTTCGAGCTGGCCAAGGAACGCGTCGCCGAGCGTGAGCAGAGCGACGGCTTCGAACCTTCCGAACCGCAGATCTGGGCGCCACGCGGCGTACTCCAGCACTGGCGCGACCTGCGCCAGAGCCAGGCCGAGCGTGCGCTCAGTGCCATGGCCAGTGGTCCGGCAAAGGACTAAGCTGAACTGTAACGGACAAGAGACAACTGCATGTACCTGACCCCGCAGCACATCCTTCTCGCTGGCGCCACCGGGCTTACCGGTGAACACCTGCTCGACCGCCTGCTCAGCGAGCCGACGGTCGCCCGCGTGCTGGCGCCTACCCGCCGCCCCCTGGCCGCCCACCCGCACCTGGAAAACCCGGTGGGCGACTTGCAAGCGCTGCTGCCGCAGTTGTCCGGCCAGGTCGATACCGCTTTCTGCTGCCTGGGCAGCACCATCAAGCAGGCCGGCTCGCAGGAAGCCTTCCGTGCCGTCGATCATGACCTGGTACTGGCCTTCGCTCGTCGCGCTCGCGAGCTGGGCGCACGGCATCTGGTGGTGATCAGCGCCCTCGGTGCCGACCCCGGCTCAAAGGTGTTCTACAACCGCATCAAAGGCGAGACCGAAGAGGCGCTGAAAGCCATGGACTGGCCGCAACTGACCATCGCCCGCCCGTCGCTGCTGCTCGGCGCGCGCCATGAGTTTCGTCTCGGTGAGCGCCTCGCCGCCCCGTTGCTGCGCTGGCTCCCGGGCAAGTACCGCGGCATCGACGCCTGCGCCCTGGCCCGCGCCCTGTGGCGCCTGGCCCTGGAAGAGGGAGACGGCGTGCGCGTGATAGAGTCTTCCGACCTGCGCCGCCTGGGGCGCTGATACCGTGGATGAAACGATGAAACCCACAAGCCTGATCGAGGCCCTGCAAGACGCCGACATGCTGGAGATCGACGGTCTGTATGCCTGGCAGTTCGACCTCGACACCGAATTGCTGGCGCAGATCAGCGCCGGCACGGCTGGCAGTGACAGCGCTGCCAAACCCCTGCTGCAAGTACATTGCATCGACGGCCGTGAACGCCGCCTGTGGAAGTTTTCCCTGGCTTCGGTGCAGGCCGCGCGTTACAGCGAAGCGGACGACAGCTGGCTGATCGAGGGCAGCGAAGTCAGCCACAGCCTCAAGTGCTTCGCTGCCTATCGCGGCGACAACGATGACGGCGACGACGAGCAAGACGAAGCCTGAACCATGGGCCTCTATGACCGCCACGTCCTGCCGTATCTGATCGATTTCGCCTGCGGCATGGGCGCGGTCATGAAAGCCCGCTCGCAGATCGTGCCGCTGGCGCAGGGCCGAGTACTGGAGATCGGCATCGGCAGTGGCCTTAACCTGAGTTTCTACGATCCGCAACGGGTCGTGGTGGTCGTTGGTGTCGACCCGTCCGCCGACATGCAGCGCCTGGCCCGTGAACGCGCCGCACATTGCCAGGTGCCGGTGGAAATGATTGCCCTGGAGCTGGGGCAGATTCAGGCTGAGGACGCCAGCTTCGACGATATCGTCTGCACCTTTACCCTGTGCACCATCCCCGATGCGCTGGCCGCACTCAGGGAAATGCGCCGGGTGCTGAAAGCCGGTGGTCGTCTGTTGTTCTGCGAACATGGCCTGGCGCCGGATCTGCCTGTGGTGCGCTGGCAGAAACGCCTGACGCCGCTGTGGAAACCGCTGGCCGGCGGCTGCCATCTGGATCGCGACATACCCGCACTGATCGAGGCCGGGGGCTTTCATATCCGCCAGCTGGATAGCGGCTACCTGAAAGGGCCCAGGCCCATGACCCACGTCTATCGCGGCTGGGCCGACTGAGCACCGTCCCGAGCTCGCATACTCGGTATAGGCGGCCATACTGCAGGACAGGCTGCTGGAACTCTGTCCATGGAAGTCGACCCGCGCATGAAGCCCCTCCCGTCACCCCGCTTCGTTAACCTGCTGCTGTGTCTGTGCCTGCTGGGCTGCGCCTGGAGCACCGCCGCAGAGGCACGCACGGTCAGGGTCGGCGTGTACGCCAACGAGCCAAAGATCTTTGCCGATGCCAACGCACAGCCATCGGGCATTCTCGGTGAACTGCTGCAGGCCATTGCCAACGAGGAACGCTGGCAACTGCAGACAGTGCCCTGTGCCTGGCGCTGCTCGCCGCACTGCTGGCGCTGGCCATTGGCGGCAGCCTGCTGTTGCGCCGCCAGGTCGCGGACAAGACCCGACATCTCAAGACCAGCGAAGCGCACCTCAATACCATCCTCGACAGCGTCGAGGCGCATATCTACATCAAGGACCCGCAACTGCGTTATCAGTACGTCAATCGCAAGGTCTGCGAGCTGTTCGGACGCAGCGCCGAACAGGTCATCGGTCATAGCGATGCCGACTTCTTCGACAGTGACACGGCACAGGCACTGGGCATCAACGACCGACGCGTACTGGCTGGCGAGCGCATCGAGAGCGAGGAAACCAACCGTGATCGCTACGACCGCAACGAGCGCACCTACTTTTCTGTGAAGCTGCCGCTGCGTGCGGCCGATGGCAGCATCTACGCCCTGTGCGGCATTTCCACCGACATCACCGAGCACAAGAAGAACCTCGAACAGATCCATCAACTCGCCTATTACGACGCGCTCACCGGCCTGCCCAATCGCCGCCTGCTGCTCGAACACCTGCAGTTCGCCCTGGCCCGCAGCGCACGCAGTCGACGTGAGGGCGCGTTGCTGTTCATCGATCTGGACAATTTCAAGCAGCTCAATGACACCCTCGGCCACGACATGGGCGATCTGCTGCTGCAACAGGTCAGCGACCGCCTGCTCAATCAGGTGCGCCTCGAAGACAGCCTGTCGCGCCTCGGCGGCGACGAATTCGTATTGATCCTGGAGAACCTCGAGCCTGAGCCTCAGGCTGCCATCGCCAGCATCGAGCATGTCGCGGAAAAACTTCTGCGCGCTCTGGCCGCCCCGTTCGAGCTGCCCGGCTATAGCCACAGCGGCAGCGCCAGCATCGGTGTCGCACTGTTCTCGCAACCCCATGACAAGCCCGAGGAACTGCTCAAGCACGCCGACTTGGCCATGTATGAAGCCAAGGCCGCCGGGCGCAATACCCTGTGTTTCTTCGACCCGCGCATGCAGCAGGCACTGGCGGCCCGCGCCACTCTGGAGCATGAGCTGCGCCGCGCTCTCAGCGATGGTCAACTGCTTCTGCACTACCAACCGCAGGTGGATGAACGGGGTGAGCTGCTCGGCGCTGAGGCGCTGGTGCGCTGGCAGCACCCGCAGCGTGGTCTGGTGCCGCCCGGCGAGTTCATCCCGCTGGCGGAAAGCACCGGGCTGATCCTGCCCATGGGCCGCTGGATCCTGCACACGGCCTGCCAGCAACTCGCCTCATGGGCCAATGACCCGCAGCGCGCCGAGCTGACCGTGGCGATCAACGTCAGCGCCCGCCAATTCCATCATCCGGACTTCGTCACCGACGTGCTCAGCGCGCTACAGAAGACCGGAGCCAACCCGCACAGGCTGGAACTGGAGCTGACCGAGAGCCAACTGGTGCAGGACATCGAAGCGCTGATCAACAAGATGGGCCAGCTCAGAGCCCGCGGCGTGCGCTTCTCGCTGGACGACTTCGGCACCGGCTACTCATCGCTCAGCTACCTGAAACGCCTGCCACTCGACCAGTTGAAGATCGACCGCAGCTTCGTTCGCGACCTGCTCGACAATGCCAGCGATACCGCCATCGTGCGGACCATTCTCGCCCTGGGGCAGGCGCTGGAGTTGCGCGTCATCGCCGAAGGCGTAGAGAGCCAGGCACAGCGCGATGCTCTGCTACGCCTGGGCTGTCGCCATTTCCAGGGCTACCTGTATGGCGTCCCGCAGCCGGCCGAACAGATCGGCGTCTACGGTCGAGCCACCCTCGACCTGCAGCAGGGCTCCGCCTGAAGGCTCAGACGCGCACCGGCTCACGCAACGCCAGGCTGTCCACCAGACCGGCGGCGATGGCCATACCCACCAGCTCGGCCAGCGTCTCGGCCTGCATGCGCTTCATCACCCGTGAGCGATAGAGGTCGACGGTTTTCACGCTGATATCCAGCTGCTCGGCGACTTCACGGTTGGTGTAGCCGCGCACCAATGGCAACAGCACGTCACGCTCACGCGGGGTGAGTTGATCAAGCCGTGCCTGTACCTCGGCCAGACGCGGATCGCGCCGGGTTACAGGCTTGCGGCGCTCCAGCGCCTGCTGCACGCTGTCGAGCAGCAATTGCTCGTTGTAAGGCTTCTCGATGAAATCCACCGCGCCGGCCTTGAACGCGCGCACGACGATGGGCACGTCGGCGTGACCGCTGACGAAAATTATCGGCAGGTCGATACCCCGTGCGCGCATCTCCTCTTGCACGTTCAGCCCGCCCATGCCCGGCATGCGCACGTCGAGCAGCACGCAGGCATTGGCCGCCGGGTCGCAGGCCTCGAGAAAGGCGCGGCCGCTGGTGAACGGCACGCCCTTGAGGCCTACCGACTCCAGCAGCCAGAGGGTCGAGTCGAGCATGCCCTGGTCGTCATCGACCACGTAAACCAGTTGTTGCATCCCTGTGCTGCTCCTCTTGTTGTTATCAGTGACTTGGCCGCTCGTAGGGCGGACTCAGGAGCGCCAGCGAACAGTCCGCCGATTCGCGTCGCGCCACAGTCCAAACGGCGTACTGCTACGCGAGTACGCCCTACCGATGAGTACGCCCTACCTCGGATTACCTCTCGCTCTCCTCAACCCTGCCCAGTGGCAAACGACACTCCAGGCACAGCCCGCCGCCCTCGGCCGGCAATGCCTCCAGCGACCCACCAAAACCTTCGACGATGCTGCGGCTCATGGACAGGCCAAGCCCCAGGCCGTCCGCCTTGCTGGTGTAAAAGGGCGTGAACAGCTTGCCCAGTTGCTCGTCGCTGACACCCGGCCCCTGGTCGATCACCCGGATCGCCAGGCTGCCGGCGCGCTCCTGCGCTTGCAGACGAATCTGCGATGCGCTGCCCGGATGCCGGTCGCGGTTCGCCTCGATGGCGTTGCGCAGCAGATTCAGCAGCACCTGTTCGAGCAGTACGCGGTCGGCGAATACCGGCGGCAGATTGTCCGGCAAGGCGTCGCTGACCGCTACCTGTGCCGTGCTCGCCTCCCAGTTGCACAGGCGCACCGCTTCGCGCGCCACCTCGGCCAGATTGAGCGCCTGCATATGCCGCTGGCCCTTGCGCAGGAAGGCGCGCAGGCGCCTGATCACCGCCGCGGCGTGGTTGGCGTGTTCGGTGATGCGCGCCAGGCCCTGGGCCACCTTGTCCACAGCGGCCGGATCGCCGCCGATGCCCTGCAGATAGCGCTGGCTAGCGCTGGCGTAGTTGACCACCGCCGCCAGCGGCTGGTTGATCTCGTGGGCGATGCCCGAGGCCAGTTCGCCCAGAGTGATCAGCCGCGTGGTGTGCGCCAGCTCGTCCTCCAGGCGCCGCTTGTTGTCCTCGGCCTGGATGCGCGCGGTGATGTCGCGCGACACGCTGACCACCTCCACCACCGCGCCGGTGTAGGTTTCGCGAATGGCGCGGCTAGCGGTCTCGAACCACAGGTAATGTCCATCGCGATGACGAATGCGATAGCTCATGGTGTGGTAGCCGTCCTGCTCCAGCGCCTCGCGCGCTTGCTTGGCCTGCTGCAGTTGGTCCTGCGGATGCAGCAGGCAGTCCACCGCCATTCCGCGCAGCTCTTCCGGCCAGTAGCCGAGCAGCGTCCAGCTTGCAGGCGTGGCATCGAGAAACACGCCGTCCGGGGTATGGCGGGAGATCAGGTCGGTGGTGTTCTCGGTGATCAGCCGGTACAGCCGCCGTGCGCGCGCGGCTTCACGCTGCTCGCGGACTTCCTGAGTCGCTTCGCGGCAGCGCGCCAGCACCCGCTGCTCTGCCACATCGGGGATAAAGCTCCAGATCAGGATGCGCTCGCCGTCCTGAGCCTCCACCGCCTCGATGGCGCGCGACTGCTGCAAGCAGGCGCGCACCAGCGGCAGATGATTGACCGGCAGCAGTTCACCGACCCGGGCCAGCGGACGCTCGCCGAGCAGCGCCTGCAAAGCCTGGTTGAACTCAAGCGGCCGTGCGCGCGCATCGAGCAGCAACGCCGGCTGCGGGTCGGCCGATAGCAACGGCGCACTGCGACTCATACCACCAGCCAGACCGACCAATTGCGCCAGCAACTCGCGCAGCCAGGGCAACCACTCCAGGCCGGCATCTTCGTCCACCTGCAGCAACAACAGACCGGCACCGCCCTCCTCCAGACTCAGCGCCAGCGCCTGACCGTGATGAATCGCAGCGCGGCGCAGTCGCCCGGCCAACCAGCAGGGCAGTTGACGCACTACTTCCAGGCTAAGGCAGGGCTGCGTCGTCAGCGCCTCGAACAGAGTCTGATCGCTGGCGGCCAGCGGATCGCCCTGGCCCGGCGGCAGGCGCGGGCCACCGTCGTCCTGGGCATAGGTGCGGCTGGCCGGCTGCCAGGTCAGGTACCAGGCCTGGCGCACCTGTGGGCAGCCGAGTACGGCGCGGCGCAGGGCCGCCGCCCGCGCGTGGAGGGACGGCGCTTCGCGCTGGATGCGCAGCCAGGCCTGCAGCGGCACGGCCGCCTGATCGCTCGACAGATTCATATAGTAATTATTCTATAAAACCTTGGTACAACTTCCATACGAAATAGAAATGACCTATAAATTACCGTCAGCAAGTTTCGGTAATGCCTGCATCATTACCGGAATAACCAGAGCTAACAATCAGCCAAAGGTGTATCCGCCATGTCGATCTACGAGCAGGGCCTCGGCCGCGCCGCCGTCAACCATGTCGCCCTCAGCCCCCTGAGCTTCATCGAGCGTACCGCGGCGGTATACCCGCACTACCCGGCCGTGGTGCATGGCTCGATCCGTCGCAACTGGGCCGAGACCTACGCGCGCTGTCGGCGCCTGGCCTCGGCGCTGGCCGGCCGCGGCATCGGCAAGGGCGACACGGTGGCGGTGATGCTGCCGAACATTCCGGCCATGCTCGAAGCGCATTTCGGCGTGCCGATGATCGGTGCGGTGCTCAACGCCCTCAACGTGCGCCTGGATGCCGAGGCCATCGCCTTCATGCTGCAGCATGGCGAAGCCAAGGTGGTGATCGCCGACCGCGAGTTCTATGACGTGATCCACGCCGCTATCGGCATGCTCGACCACCCGCCGCTGGTGATCGACGTCGACGACCCCGAATACGGCGAAGGCCAGGCGGTCAGCGACCTGGACTACGAAGCCTTCCTCGCCGAGGGCGACCCCGAGTTCTCCTGGCAGTGGCCGCAGGACGAATGGCAGGCCATCAGCCTCAACTACACCTCCGGCACCACCGGCAACCCCAAGGGCGTGGTCTATCACCACCGTGGCGCCTTCCTCAACGCCATGGGCAACCAGATGACCTGGGCCATGGGCAACCATCCGGTCTACCTGTGGACCCTGCCGATGTTCCACTGCAACGGCTGGTGCTACCCCTGGACGGTCACCGCGCTGGCCGGTGTGCACGTGTTCCTGCGCCGCGTCGACCCGGCGAAGATCCTCACCCTGATCCGCGACGAGCAGGTCACCCACCTGTGCGGCGCACCCATCGTGCTCAACGCGCTGGTGAACATGCCGGCCGAGGCCAAGGCGGCCATCGATCACCCGGTCAAGGCCATGGTCGCCGGCGCCGCGCCGCCGGCCAAGGTGATCGGCGCGGTGGAGGAAATGGGCATCCATGTCACCCATGTGTACGGCCTTACTGAGGTCTATGGCCCGGTGACCCTGTGCGCCTGGCACGCCGAATGGGACGAACTGCCGCTGGAAGAGCGCGCCACCATCAAGGCGCGCCAGGGCGTGCGCTACCCGACCCTGGAAGGGGTGATGGTCGCCGACCCGAAAACCCTGCAGCCGGTACCGCGCGACGGCCAGACCATCGGCGAGATCTTCATGCGCGGCAACACCGTGATGAAGGGCTACCTGAAGAACCCCAGCGCCACCGCCGAGGCCTTCGAGGGCGGCTGGTTCCACACCGGGGACCTGGGCGTGTGCCACGCCGACGGTTACGTGGAAATCCGCGACCGCCTCAAGGACATCATCATCTCCGGCGGCGAGAACATCTCCACCATCGAGGTCGAGGGCGTGCTCTATCGCCACCCGGCGGTGCTGGAGGCGGCCGTGGTCGCCCGACCGGACGAGAAATGGGGCGAGACGCCTTGCGCCTTTATCACACTGAAGACCGGCCAGCAGGCCAGCGACAGCGAGATCATGACCTTCTGCCGCGAGCACCTGGCCGGCTTCAAGGTGCCCAAGACCGTGGTCTTCACCCAGCTGCCCAAGACCAGTACCGGCAAGATCCAGAAGTTCGTCCTGCGCGATATGGCCAAGGCGCTGTAGAAGCGGCCCTCACCCCCGGCCCCTCTCCCGGTGGGAGAGGGGTGAGTGAACCGTTTGCACAACAACAAGAACCGGCCCAGGCGGCCGACGGAGAATCCTCATGCAAATTTTCAAGCGCCGTGACGGCGACGAACAACCGCACTGGCCCCTTGGCCCGTTCAAGGTGCGCCTGCCCTTCGTGCATTACCGCTGGGAAACCGCCGAGATGCTGCAGGCGCTGATCATGTTCGTGGTCAGCCTGGCGATGATCCCGCTGCTGGAGAAATACCTCGGCCTGCCCTATGACGTGGCCCTGGCCTATGTGGTGGTGTGCGGCATCGGCTTCATGCTGCCGGCGCTGCTCGGCGTGCCGCTGGTGCCCGGCTGGATCACCCCCGGCATCCCCGTGGTGCTGCTGTTTCTCGGCGACTTCGAGCCCGGCCCGCAGGCGATCCAGGCGCTGTTCGCCCTGCAGTTTCTGGTGTTCGTGATCTTCCTCTTCCTCGGCGTCACCCGCCTGGGCAGCGCCCTGGTGCGGCTGATCCCCAACTCGATGAAGGGCGGCATCATCATCGGTGCCGGCATCGCCGCACTGATGGGCGAGATCAGCGCCGGCGGCCGCCTGGCCAACACGCCGATCTCCCTGGTCCTCGGCAGCCTGATCTGCCTGTACCTGATGTTCTCGGTGTCGTTCAAGGGCCTGACCGAGCGCGTGCCGCTGGCGCGCAAGATCGTCAACTACGGCATGGTGCCGGGCATGCTGATCGCCATCTTCATCGGCATCGCCGTGGGCGAGTACCAGATGCCGGACGTGAAATGGGGCATCACCGCGCCGGCCTTCGGCGAGATGTGGAACTACCTGCCGTTCAACGTCGGCTTCCCCGGCCTCGACGTGTTCCTGCTGGCCGTGCCCACGGCGGTGATCGCCTACGTGATCGCCTTCGGCGACATCATCGTCGGCCAGTCGCTGATGCAGCGCGCCGATGAACTGCGCACCGACGAAGTGATCGAAAACAACGTCGACCGCATCCACCTGGTGACCGCCATCCGCAACGCCCTGCACGCCTTCTTCGCCCCCTACCCGGGCCTGGCCGGCCCGCTGTGGACGGCGGTGGCGGCGACCATGGCCGAGCGCTACAAGTACGGGCGCAAGGCGATGGACTCGATCTACAGCGGCGCCGGCACCTTCTGGATCACCGGCTTCGCCGCGCTGTTCATGCTGCCGCTGGTCAGTTTCTTCCAGCCGGTGCTGCCGATCGCCCTGTCGCTGACGCTGATCCTCACCGGCTATATCTGCCTGATGGTCGGCTTCGAGCAACTGAACAACAACACCGAGCGCGGCATCGCCGGCACCATGGGTGTGGTGCTCGCCGTCTACGGCGCGGGCTGGGGCCTGGCCGCGGGCGCGGCGCTGTACATTCTTGTCGAACGCACCCATCTGCTTAAATTCACCAGCGTCAAGGACAAACCGCGCGAGCCGGCCGAGACCGACTGACGCTTTTCGCTCCACACGCGCCGCGCCTGCTCGCGGCGCCTCTGCTGTCGAGGTTGCACCATGCCCGAATTCAACGCCCCGCTGCGCGATATGCGCTTCGTGCTTCATGAGGTCTTCGCCGCCCCGCAACTGTGGGCACGCCTGCCGGCCCTGGCCCAAACCGTCGATGCCGACACCGCCGACGCCATTCTCGAAGAAGCGGCCAAGGTCACCGGCACGCTGATCGCCCCGCTCAACCGCAGCGGCGACGAGGAAGGCGCACAGTGGGAAGGCGGCGAGGTGCGCACTCCGGCCGGTTTCCGCGAGGCCTACGCCACCTACACCGAAGGTGGCTGGGTGGGTCTTTCCGGCAACCCGAATTACGGCGGCATGGGCATGCCCAAGATGCTCGCCGTGGCCTTCGAGGAAATGCTCTACGCCGCCGGGTCCAGCTTCGCCCTGTATTCAGCGCTGAGTTCCGGCGCCTGCCTGGCCATCGACGCCCATGCCAGCGAAGACTTGAAGACCACCTACCTGCCGCCGATGTACGAAGGCCGCTGGGCCGGCTCCATGTGCCTGACCGAGGCCCATGCCGGCACCGACCTGGGCATCATCAGAACCCGCGCCGAGCCGCAGGCGGACGGCAGCTACAAGGTCAGCGGCAGTAAGATCTTTATCACCGGCGGCGAACAGGACCTGACCGAGAACATCATCCATCTGGTGCTGGCCAAGCTGCCGGACGCACCGGCTGGGCCGAAGGGCATCTCGCTGTTCCTGGTGCCCAAGGTGATGGTCAATGCCGACGGCAGCCTGGGCGCGCGCAATGCGGTGAGCTGCGGCTCCATCGAGCACAAGATGGGTATCAAGGCATCAAGCACCTGCGTGATGAACTTCGACGGCGCCACCGGCTACCTGATCGGCGAGGTCAACAAGGGCCTGGCGGCGATGTTCACCATGATGAACTACGAGCGTCTGTCCATCGGCATCCAGGGCATCGGCTGCGCCGAGGCGTCCTACCAGTCGGCGGTCGCCTACGCCCGCGAGCGTATCCAGAGCCGCGCCGCCACTGGCCCGGTAAACCACGACAAGATCGCCGACCCGATCATCGTCCACGCCGACGTGCGCCGCATGCTGCTGACCATGAAGGCGCTGAACGAGGGTGGTCGCGCATTCGCCTGCTACGTCGGCCAGCAGCTGGATCTGGCCAAGTACGCCGAGGACACCAGCGAGCGGCAGAACGCCGAAGCGCTGGTCGCCCTGCTGACGCCAATCGCCAAGGCCTTCTTCACCGACAATGGCCTGGAGGCCTGCGTGCACGGCCAGCAGGTATTCGGCGGCCACGGCTACATCCGCGAATGGGGCCAGGAGCAGCTGGTGCGCGACGTGCGCATCGCACAGATCTACGAAGGCACCAATGGCATCCAGGCGCTCGACCTGCTCGGGCGCAAGGTGGTGGCCAACGGTGGCGCCGCGCTGCGCCTGTTCGCCGCCGAAGTGCGCGACTTCGCCCATGCCCATGAGGCACCCTACGGCGCCCAACTGGTCGTGGCGCTGGAGCGGCTGGAGGCGGTCAGCGGCTGGCTGCTCGAGCAGGCCAAGAGCGAGCCCAACGCCGTCGGCGCCGCCTCGGTGGAGTACCTGCACCTGTTCGGCTACGTCGCCTACGCCTACATGTGGGCGCGCATGGCCGCCGTAGCGCAGGAAAAGCAGAGCGAGGACGAAGCCTTTTACAGCGGCAAGCTGGCCACCGCCGAGTTCTTCTTCGCCCGCCTGCTGCCGCGCACCCTGAGCCTGGAGGCGAGCATTCGTGCCGGCAGCCAGCCGCTTTATGGTCTGGCTGCAGAGCAGTTCTAAACGTAGGGCGGGTGCAACCCGCCACCGTCGATCCGGCGGGTTTCACCCGCCCTACTGGTTTGAGCGTGTTGCGCGGCCGCTTCGGCGCCGCGCTTTTTTTATTAGCCGGCGACGGCGCTTTTCCCCCGGCAAGGCTCGGCGACAATGCAAGACCGAGCACAGCCGCCTTCAAGAACAAGAGATATCGTCATGCGAACCCTGACCACCCTGACCGGCAACAGCCAGAAACTCGATGGCGGCGCCATGTTCGGCAACGCGCCCAAGGCGCTGTGGCAGCGCTGGATGCCAGCCGACGACCTGAACCGTATCGACCTCGGCTGCCGCGCCCTGCTGGTGCAGGAAGACGAGCGCAACATTCTTGTCGAGACCGGCATCGGCGCCTTCTTCAGCCCGGAGCTGAAGCAGCGCTTCGGCGTGCAGGAAGAGCGTCATGTGCTGCTCGACAGCCTTGCCGCCGTCGGCCTGAGCGATGTCGACATCGATATCGTCGTGCTCACCCACCTGCACTTCGACCATGCCGGTGGTCTGCTCGCCGCCTGGCAGGACGGTCAGCCGGCGCGCCTGCTATTTCCCAACGCGCGCTTCGTCACCGGCCGCCGCCAATGGCAGCGCGCCTGCAACCCACACGCTCGCGATAAAGCCTCCTATGTCCCGGAACTGCGGGCTCTGCTGGAGAACAGCGGTCGCCTGCATTTGATCGACGAAACCGAGCACTGCGAATTGCTCGGCACCGACTGGCGTCTGCACTGGAGCGACGGCCACACGCCGGGCCAACTACTGCCGGAAGTGGCCATGCCGGGCGGGCCGGTGGTGTTTCCCGGCGACCTGATCCCTGGCGCGCCCTGGGTGCACCTGCCGATCACCATGGGTTACGACCGTTTCCCCGAAGGTCTGATCGAGGAGAAGGAGGCGCTGCTGGCCGACCTGGTCGCCCGCGGCGGCCGTCTGGTATTCACCCACGACCCCGACGTGGCCATGGGCCGGGTGACGCGAGACGAAAAAGGTCGCTACGGGCTCGTTGAGGCGGTAAAAACAGCACATCTGCTGGCAAACTGACGCCATCAGGTCTTGACGCGCCGCCCATGCAGCGCGAGCATGGCCGCTTGTTTTTTCGCCGTGGTCACGACCACACCAGCACCCCAGGAAGGGGGCTGCGCTTGGCCAGCGAGAGACTGGCCGTCGTGCCGTGCCCACCTCGACAGCCCTGAGGGACCGTTTCATGAGCCTGGCCTCTGTACGCGCCTTCTTCGCCGCCAAGGCGCCCGATATCGCGATCATCGAACTGCAGTCCAGCACCGCCACCGTGGCGCTGGCTGCCGAAGCGCATGGTGTATCGCCGGGCCAGATCGCCAAGACCCTGGCATTTCGCATCGCCGAACGCGACGTGCTGATCGTCGCCCGCGGCGACGCGCGTATCGACAACCGCAAGATGAAGGAATGCTTCGGTGCCAAATCGCGCATGCTCGATGCCCAGACCGTGGTCGAACTGACCAGCCACCCGGTGGGCGGCGTCTGCCCATTCGGCCTGGCCACACCGCTCAGCGTCTATTGCGACCGCTCGCTGCTGGCCTTCGATGAAGTGCTGCCGGCCGCCGGCGCCACCCACAGCGCCGTGCGTATCGCCCCGCAGCGCATGGCCGAATTGGTCGATGCCGAGTGGATTGACGTGTGCCAGGAAGTGGAAACGGAAACCTGCTGAACGACGCTGCCAACGCCAATCCGGTAGCGCGCGCCGCGCGCACCAGCGCCTTTCCGGATTGCATCCGGGCTACAACCCGCCGCTGACACCCAGGCTGACACCCAGCGCCGTGGCCAGCGAAAACGGCAACAGCAGGGTATCGAGCAGCGCACTGGCCGGCAGATCCAGCCCAGGATAACGCGGCGCCTCGGCGCCGAAACGATCCAGCGGGCAGCAGCCGCCATTGATCGTATACCAGTCCAGCCGCGTCCCGGCGTAGACCACCGGTGCACCGGGCTTGGCCGCATCCAGCGTGCGCACGGTGGCGCAGCCAGTCAGGCTCAGCGCCAGCAGCAGAGTAAGTGCCAAAGTCCGTCTCATCCGCGTTCGGCCCTTATTTCCACCAGCTTGCCATCGAGAAAACGCAGGTAGCGATAGACGCCATTGCGAGGCCCATACATCCATTGCTCGACTGTCACGCCGCCACCCTGTGGACTGCTGGGTGGCGTCACCTCACGCTGATCGGGTTCACCGCATTTGCGCAACACCTCGACGCTACGCTCGCCCTCGTAAACCAGGGCGGTACCGCAGCGCATGGAGGCCTCTGCAACCGGCAGCAACGACAACGTGAGGACGCTTCCCAACACACAGCGACTCACAATGGACATCAGCACTCTCCTTAGTCATCTGACACCAAATGATGCTCGCCCCAGCGCGGCAACATGTCCTGGGGGATATTCAGGCAATTGAGGATGCGCGCGACCACGAAGTCCACCAGATCATCCAGCGTCTGTGGCTGATGATAGAAGCCGGGCGATGCCGGCAGGATGGTCACGCCCAGATTCGACAGCTTGAGCATGTTTTCCAGGTGGATGCTCGAATACGGCGCCTCGCGCGGCACCAGGATCAACTGGCGGCGCTCCTTCAATGCCACATCGGCGGCGCGTTCGATCAGATTGTTGCAGGCGCCGCTGGCGATGGCCGACAGGGTGCCGGTGCTGCACGGCACCACCACCATGGCCGTCGGCGCGCCGGAGCCGGAGGCGGCCGGGGCCATCCAGTCTTCCTTGCCGTAGACGCGAATCTGCCCCGGCGCCGCGCCGGTGTACTCGGTCAGAAACTGGGCCATGGATTGCGGCTTGGCCGGCAACGCCACGTCAGTTTCGGTGGCCATCACCAGTTGCGCGGCCTTGGAGATCAGGAAGTGCACCTCGCGATCTTCCTGCACCAGACAATCGAGCAGGCGCAGGCCGTATTGCGCGCCTGAGGCGCCGGTCATCGCCAGGGTTATTCTCTCAGGGCCAGACATTCATCCCTCCAGAGCTGCTGCCAGCTTGCCATGCAGGCCGCCGAAGCCGCCGTTGCTCATGATCACCACCTGGGTGCCGGGGCGCGCCAGGGCCTTCACGCCATCGATGATCGACTCCAGCGAGTCGCACACGCGCGTCGGGTTGCGCGCCTGCGCCACAGTGGCGGCCAGGTCCCAACCGAGATTCGGCGGCGCGTACCAGAACACCGCATCGGCCTGTGCGGCGGACTCGGCCAGACCGTCGCGATGGGCGCCGAGCTTCATCGAGTTGGAGCGCGGCTCGATCACCGCGATCACCTGGGTATCGTCGCCGACACGCTTGCGCAAGCCATCCAGGGTGGTGGCAATGGCAGTCGGGTGGTGGGCAAAGTCGTCGAAGACGGTCACACCCGCCACCTCGGCGACCTTCTCCATGCGCCGCTTGGCGTTGATGAACTGACCCAGCGCCTCGATGCCCAGCGCTGGCACCACGCCGACATGGCGCGCCGCAGCGAGCACGGCCAGGGCATTGGCAACGTTGTGCTGGCCGGTCAGGTTCCACTGCACGGTGCCCTCGACCTTGCCGTCGAAGCTCACCTCGAAGCGCGAGCCATCGGCGCTGAGCAGGCGTGCCTGCCACTGGCCACCTTCACCGGTGGTCTGCACCGGCGTCCAGCAACCCATCTCGATCACTCGCGCCAGCGCGGTTTCGCTGGCCGGATGGATGACCAGACCTTCGCTGGGGATGATTCGTACCAGGTGATGAAACTGCCGCTCGATGGCCGCAAGATCCGGGAAGATGTCCGCGTGGTCGAATTCCAGGTTGTTGAGAATCGCCGTGCGTGGGCGGTAGTGGACGAACTTGCTGCGCTTGTCGAAGAAGGCGCTGTCGTACTCGTCGGCCTCGACCACGAAGAACGGCGTGCCGCCCAGGCGCGCGGAAATACCGAAATTCTGCGGCACGCCGCCGATCAGAAAGCCCGGGCTCATGCCGGCATGTTCCAGCACCCAGGCCAGCATGCTGGAACTGCTGGTCTTGCCGTGGGTACCGGCCACCGCCAACACCCAGCGCCCCTGCAGCACGTGATCGGCCAGCCACTGCGGGCCGGAAACGTAGGGCAGCCCCTTATTCAGCACGTATTCCACCGCCGGGTTGCCACGGCTCATGGCATTGCCCACCACCACCAGATCCGGTGCCGGCTGCAGGTGCGCCGGATCAAAGCCCTGCATCAGCTCGATGCCCTGGGCTTCCAATTGAGTGCTCATGGGCGGGTAAACGTTGGCATCGGAGCCGGTGACGCGATGGCCGAGCTCTTTGGCCAGAACAGCCAGCGACCCCATGAAAGTGCCGCAGATGCCGAGAATATGGATGTGCATTGATGACCTCTGAACGCGCCCTACGCATAGGGCTTAAAGCGATGGCGGCAGGTTAGCACAGCACCCGCCAGGCGACTGCTGCGCCCAGTTCAGACAGATGCACCAATACCAAGTTGCTCCGCAGCCAGAAAATCAAACGCTTGCTTTGATTGCGCTTTCAACTGGCTTTGAGGCAGCATCGACTGACCCGCTGGCACAACAGCTGCATCGCCACTCCTGCCCCACTACAGAGAGAAGCCGAGGCCCACCATGCGCATCGTCCAAGCCACCCTGGAGCACCTGGACCTGTTGACCCCGCTGTTCGTCAAATACCGCGAGTTCTATAACGAGCTGCCCTACCCCGAGTCGTCACGCAAGTTCCTCGAGAAGCGTCTGCGCCGCAAGGAGTCGGTGATCTACCTGGCCCTGGCCGACGATGAAGACAAGCTGCTCGGCTTCTGCCAGCTCTACCCCAGCTTCTCCTCGCTTTCGCTCAAGCGCGTGTGGATTCTCAACGACATCTACGTGGCCGAGGATGCTCGCCGCCAACTGGTTGCCGACCGCCTGCTGCACACCGCCAAGCACATGGCCAAGGAAACCCACGCCGTGCGCATGCGCGTGGCCACCAGCCGCGACAACGAGGTGGCGCAGAAGGTCTACGAGTCCATCGGCTTCGTCGAGGACGAGCAGTTCAAGAACTACGTACTGCCGATCAATTCCGATTGATCGGGCCGCCGATGCGGCGGCTGCCCATCAGCCACCAAGACTGAGCAGCAGCCCCAGCAGCAATGGCAATGTGACCAGGCCTAGCGCAGCCAGGCGTGCCGGCTGCATTGGCACACGCCGCAGCGCCTGACTGCGACGCGCCTGCAAGGGCTGCTGCAATGCCAGCTGAAACTCCGACAGCGCCTCGAAACGTGCCTGTGGCTGTGGCGCCAGGGCCCGGGCGAGCACGCCGTCCCAGCCTTGCGGCACATGCCCGGTAAAGGTCGCCAGCGGCACATAGCCGTGTCCGGGCCTGACGTCACTGCGCGCCGCCTCCGGCCATTGCCCACTCATAAGCCAATAGACCAGCGCCGCCAGGGCAAACTGATCGGCACGACCATCCAGCGCACGGCCGCTGCGCAGTTCCGGCGCCAGCGGTACAGCCTGCTCAGGCAAAGACTGACGCGCTACACCGGGCAGGATCGCAGCTGCGCCAGGCAGAAACAGCACCCTCCCGTCATCACCGAGCAGAATCTGCCTGGGGTTTAGCCACAGCCCCTGCATGCCACGGCGCTGCAACGAACGCACGGCTGCGATCAGTTGCGTCACCACCCCCATCAGCGTCTGTGTATCCGGAGCACCATGGGCGGCCACCCAATCGAACAGATTGCGCATGCCGCGGGGCGGCTTGGCCAGGACCAGATACGCGTGACTGCGCGCCTGATGCGGCGACAGCACCTGCGGCAACGCCTGCTGCGGACTGCGCCGCAATGCCCACTCGCGCTGCCAGAAGGCTTCGCCTGCATCTTCCTCGGCGAACCAGAGCACGGCTTCCCGTCCGGACTCGTCACGCCCGACATACAGCCGCCCAGGCGGTCCATAAGGACATTGACGCAACAGCGTCCAACCATCGAGCTGCTGGCCGCAGGCGATCTGCGCCAGCGCCGGGCGCGGCGCAGCGGACGGCGTCGGCGTCGGCATCGGCGTCAGGCACTGGGTTTCCCCCACGCCGAGCAGCACTGCAGCGCCGGGGGCCTGCAACAGCGGCTGCAACCGCTCGCACAAGCCCCCCTGCGCCTGGATACATAGCCCTTGCAGATCACTCACATCGAGCAGCGGTTGCGGCGCCAGCAGCAGATGCTCGCCACGGCTGGGCAACAGATTGTGCTGAACCAGCGCCAGCTCGGCCTGGGCGCCGAGAGCCTGCCCCTCACGACCTGCCAGAATCTGCAAGGCGCCTGTGTGCGCACGCGCCAGGCCGACACTGCCCGCCTGCAGAAACTGCAACTCATCGCCCTGCATCAGCAGCACACCGGCATGCAAGTCGGCGACGCCCTGCCCGGCCTGCTGCCGGCGAAACAGCTGGAGATTCAATGCGGCCAGCACCTGGCGCGCCGCCTGGGTTTCACTCCAGCCCCCAGGCGTACAGCGAAAATCGGCGAACAGGGCGTCCAGATGACGCTCCAGGCTTTGCACCACATCGGGGCAGTGGCGCGCCCAAAGCAACACGACCAGCAGCAACGGCGGACGCTGCTGGCGACCGGCCAGCCACATCGCCCGAGCCCGCGCCGCCTGGTGCGGCAAGTCCAGTCCGGTGCCGGACGCCAGCGTGATTCCAGGGTGTTCCAGCAGTTGCAGCGCCATGCTCAGCCCTCCTGCTGCAGCGAAGCTGCAAGAGGCTTTGCAGCCTTTATGCCGACTTGTGGCGAGCGCCTGGCACCCTTATGGTGGCCGGGTCTTCTCAACGAGCCCGCATGCATGTGGTCCTTCAAGGCCTGGCGCCGTCGTCGCACCCTCGAAAACAACCCTGTCGATCCCGCCCACTGGGCCGAAGTACGCAGACGCCTGCCGATTCTCGATGGCCTCGACGAGCGCGAAGAGCAGCAGTTGCGCGAGCGCGCCGTGCTGTTTCTGCATGACAAGCACCTGACCGCCCTGCCGGGCCTGGAACTAGGCCCGGTCGAGCACCTGCTGCTGGCCGCCCAGGCGCAGTTGCCACTGCTGCACCTGGGCGATCTGGACTGGTACCGGGGTTTTCACGAAATCGTCCTCTACCCGGATGACTTCGTGAGCCCACAACGCCACCGCGACGCCAGCGGCATCGAACACGAATGGGACGACGCACGCAGCGGCGAAGCCTGGCAGCAAGGCCCGGTGATCCTCGCCTGGCCGGGCGTGGAAACCAGCGGTGGCTGGGAAGGCTACAACCTGGTGATCCACGAACTGGCGCACAAGCTGGACATGCTCGAAGGCGGCGCCAATGGCCTGCCGCCGCTGCACCGCGACATGCGTGTGCAGGACTGGGCCAAGGCCATGCAGAGCGCCTATGACGCACTGAACGCCGAGCTGGACGCCAATCCCGAGGCGGAAACCGCCATCGACCCTTACGCAGCGGAAGATCCGGCGGAATTCTTCGCGGTGACCAGCGAATACTTCTTCACCGCACCGGATCTGCTGGCCGACGCCTTCCCCGAGGTCTACCGGCAACTGGCGCTGTTCTACCGCCAGGACAGCCTGGCGCGATTGCAGCGTCTGCAAGCGGAACACCCCGACTACAAGGCGGTCGAAAACGCGACCAATGGCTGAGTAGGCTGCCGTAGTAACGCATTGCGAATACGCCTATAATGCGCCCCACTTTTTTGGCCATCCCTGGGAGTTTCCCCCATGAGCTACAGCAAGATCCCGGCTGGTAAAGACCTGCCGAACGACATCTACGTTGCCATCGAAATCCCGGCCAACCACGCGCCGATCAAATACGAAATCGACCATGACAGCGATTGCCTGATGGTCGATCGCTTCATGGCCACGCCGATGTTCTATCCGGCCAACTACGGTTTCATCCCGCACACTCTGGCTGACGACGGCGACCCCCTCGACGTGCTGGTCGTGACTCCTTATCCGGTCGCACCGGGTTCGGTGATCCGCGCTCGTCCGGTCGGCGTACTGCACATGAGCGACGAAGCCGGCGGCGATGCCAAGCTGGTTGCCGTTCCACACGACAAACTGACCGTTCTATACAAAGACGTTCAGGAATACACCGACCTGCCCGCGCTGTTGATCGAGCAGATCAAGCACTTCTTCGAGAACTACAAGGATCTGGAGAAGGGCAAGTGGGTCAAGGTAGAAGGCTGGGGCGGCGCTGAAGAAGCCCGCGGCCTGATCAACAAGGCAGTCGCGGCTTACCAAAAATAAGTCCTGACCACCTCCGAAAAGCCGGCCACAAGCCGGCTTTTTTATTTCCCGAAGAAATCCACCAAGATCCACGAGCCCTAGAAAATACAGGGCGTTAGGCTTACCATCCATCCCAAGACGTCCACGAGCAACCCACAGAATCCGCCGCCAAGGTGTGGGTCGAAGTGTGGGTCTAGAGGTGTGGGTCGGTTGAGGAGCTGGCATGGGAAAGCTGACAAGCAAGACGGTGGAGTCCCTGGTCAAGGCCGCGGCACCAGGGAAAACCAATGATGGCGATGGACTGTATTTCCAGGTTTCCAAGACCCGCGGCACAAGCTGGATCTTCCGCTACAAGCTGGAGGGGCGCAGCCGCGAAATGGGTCTCGGCCCCTATCCAACCGTAACGCTCAGCGAAGCTCGTCAACTGGCAGCAGACCAACGAAAGACTCTCGCATCTGGCGCCGACCCTCTGGCGACACGCGACGCCGCCAGGGAAGCGAAACGCGAAGCCGAACGCCAGGCGACGGCACGCCGCACGACGTTCGAGGATCTCGCTCGTGATTACCAGCAGGCGCACGGGAGCAACTGGTCCGACAGGTGGCGTAAAGGCTGGCTGCGCAAGCTTGAGCTCTATGCCTTTCCCATCATGGGCAAACTGTCGGCCGACATCATCCAAACCGAACACGTGCTGAACGTGCTGCGCCCAATCTGGGCAACCAAGACTCGTACTGCAGATGAGGTCCGCGGCCAGATCGAGCAGATATTGGACGCGGCCAAGGCTCGCCGCTTACGTGAAGGCGACAATCCCGCTCGCTGGCGCGGTCACTTGGATAATCTCCTCAGCAAAGCTGAGAAGAAGAAGGCCCGGCGGCGCCAACACTTTCCTGCCATGCGCTGGCAGGAGCTACCGGAGTTGATGGCCAAGCTGGCTCAGCATCATTCGAGGGATGCAACCGCTGCCCGCCTACTCATTCTGACCGGCGCCCGGTCCCACATGATCCAGTTCGCACAATGGACCGAGTTCGATCTTGCAGCGGGATTATGGGCGCTTCCGGCCGAGCGCATGAAGATGCGGAAACCCTTCATCATTCCCCTTCCCTCTCAGGTAGTGGAGATGCTGGAAACCATGCCTCGCGCCAACTCACTCCACCTGTTCCCGGGGCAAGGCAAAAGCGGCGTGATGCACACCAACGCGATACGCAACCTGCTGCACAAGCTTGGGCACGCCGACATTACGCGGCACGGTTTCCGCTCGACTTTCCGCGACTGGGCCAACGAATGCACCCACTATCCACGGGAGGTATGCGAACTCGCACTGGCCCACGATGAACGCGACCAAACCGAGGCAGCCTACTCACGCTCGGACTTCCTGGAGAAGCGCAGAGCACTGATGGAGGAGTGGGCTGCGTTCTGCACGAGTCAGCAATAACGCTGCAAGGACGAGGTTCACAACACCTAAAACCGGGCGGACTGCATCGAACGTAGGCACCCGATAATGGCTTGGTGGAATGAGCACATGCAGGAAGCTGCCACTGGCAATCTGTCAGTGGCAGCTATCAAGGAAATCGGGATAAAAAGTAGTTTCGATACGTTGATCAGGCAGAAGCGCGCAACCTCCAACTCGCTTAACTACCGTGGATAGAGCCTGTAATAGAAAACTTTTCCGTAGTCCCATCAGTACGGTTCACCCAAAAGCATTTGGTGCCAAAGTCCGCAGTTCGAACGCTGAAGTCGGCAATGCCGCAACCGATTTTTTCGGCAGCATTTGGGTGGCGCTCCAGCGCTGCTCTCAAAATCACTGCGTCGTCGGCCTTAACGCGATCTCCCAAGTCATACCGACGAAGCATCTCTTTCAAGTACGCGACAGCATCCCCTCTTCTTTCGAAATGTAGAGGACCTAAAGTGATAGGCTTTGCGGGCATGTGTAACCTCCAGTTCCCTACCAGACGCTATATGATTGATTCGCCAGGAAGCGTGAGACGTTCACACACCTCGCGGATGATGATAGCCGGGATGTCCATTGCTCGGAATTGACCCATGCGCCCGGCGATCCACGCTAAGCATTCATCTCTATTGAGGTCGTCGCGGGCAATTTTCTCGTACAAAGCGACAGCGCTCATACGAGAAAGACCCAGTTCCATGAGCGAGAGAAGTGTCGTCGACGAAACACCGAACTCAAGTTGCGTGCCAATATCCAAACCATCGTCGATCAAGTCTTCACGACCAATTTCGCGAAGATGCAAATACAGCACATCCATATAAGCGGAAAGGTACTTTGGGGCTCTAAACCGAGCGATTTGCTCCACCAACTCCATCGTGCCACGAATCAGTCCAGGAAGACTGAAAGGCTTACCGTTTTTTTGATGCCAATCGATGCTGTCGCGAATGATACGGGCCAGCGAGTAGCCCTTTAGCCATTTGACGACAATTAACGCGTACAGCCTGATGCGAGCTGGGGGGTTGAAAGCAAGGAACAAGTAATCGTTGACTCTTTCCATAATTGTGACGAATCGGTCATAACTGTCAAAACTCGCAACGTCAGCAGGAAGAAGGTTTTCAACATCGCCCGGATAAGCACGAAAAGCCTCAAGAAGGTGCTGAAGACCAACCGCACTTACGCCTGGATGACGAGCAGCTAGGTCAACACTGATTTCGATCTGTTCTGCAAGCGCCCCCAAGGCCTGATCTAGCTTCGCAATTGACTCGGCATCATGGCGTTTCGCGAGGCTTGCCGCTGATATGGAACCGAGCCGCATAAAGGTGGTG
This sequence comes from Pseudomonas alcaliphila JAB1, assembly GCF_001941865.1. Classification (NCBI taxonomy): domain Bacteria; kingdom Pseudomonadati; phylum Pseudomonadota; class Gammaproteobacteria; order Pseudomonadales; family Pseudomonadaceae; genus Ectopseudomonas; species Ectopseudomonas alcaliphila. The sequence goes on from NZ_CP016162.1 coordinate 4,359,087, forward strand.
AGTAGATAGGCCCCAACCTGCTCGAATTTATCCTTATCCTCGATGCTCGATAGATCCGATAGCCCACGATTGGCTAGATAACCCGCCATACCGTCGCCAAGCTCGAGAACCGCATCGCTTTCGCGCTTAATGGGATAACGTGCTCGCCCCGGAACGCCCGCAGGCCAAGCCTGCGTATCTTCTGGATCAATGCAGATAATGTTTCCTTGGAATTCATCACCCCATCGACCTGCGCGGCCAGCCAAATTCCAGAAGTCGTGCGGCTCCATCGGATGGCCTCTCCCTTTTCGCGGTCCGCGCACCACGATCGTCCGGCAGGACAAATTCACGCCCTCAATCAGAGTGGATGTGCAAACCAGGAAGCGTATCTTCCCTGACCGGAATAGCCGCTCTATCTCGAGCCGGAGCAGAGATGGCATATTGCCATAATGAAACGCCACTCCGAGTTCAACGAGCGGCGCCAGTCGGAAGTCTTGGTGCACTCCCTTACGAGCAAGTTCAGCGAGCTCTGAAAGCTCAGGATCGATGGTCGGAAGCTTGGGCAAGAGCTGACTGATCAAGTCAGCGACCTCTTCCGCCTCTCCGGCTCCGTTCGCGTATACGAGCGTTCCACCTCTTTCGCCGACAGCTGCTGCGATAAACGCGAGGCGCTTCTTGACCCCTTCCGGTGTGCTCGCGAGCTGAAGAATCCCTACGGGCAGGGTTGAGCCCTGCTGCCGGAGAGTAAGCTCCCACAGCTTCGATTTCCGCGGCACCTGCGTTGCAACTATCAGGTTCTGAAGAACCGTGGACGAGTCGCTATCGACGGCGACAGTATGCACACCGAGAGGCGCGTCCGTGAGTAGCTCTTCCGGGTTCTGGGTCGCTGGGCTGATAAACACAGCTTTCAGCTTGGGGTTAGCGCGGGTGGCTCGCTCTATTGCATCCTGCAAAATAACGCCGCGTTGGTTGTCACCGATCTTGTGCGCCTCGTCCACGATGAGAAGGTCTATTAAGAACATGTCACCAAGCACGTTGGCGAGAAGATGTAATCGCTCCTGAGTAAATACGAGAATCACTCGTGCACTGCCGGCGCGAGCAGCTTTGTATTTATCTGGGAGCGGAAGGGACGACACCTCTATCTCCTCGGAGCTACCGAGGATGCTCTTGAGATTGGTCTCTATTTCTGAAACCAGTGCGCGAGTCGGAGCAAGGTAGACTGCAACTCTGGCTTCGCCCGCAACCACTTGGTCTATAAGCCATTGAAGAACGAGAAACGTCTTGCCAGAGGCGGTAGGCGCGGATGCCGATAGCCAGCTATCTCCGGCCGCATTAATCCAGAAGCGCTGTTGGAAATCGTTTACTTGTAGCCAAGCCCCACTCGACTGCACCAGAATGGAACGGTCCATCTCACGCCGCTGAGCCTCGAGACGCAATGCAATACCAAGCCGCCCATCAAGGTCGGCTGCCACCAATTTGCGGTCAGTGGCTAACGTAATGGCCCGAAAGTTGGAAAGCTTGCCCATAAGAACCGCGCCAGCGTCTTTGAGTGCTTGATCATCCGTCAAAGAAATTGCAGCGGTTGCGACTCGGAGCGCGGCCTCTTGATCGCCCCTTTGATCAGAGCGCGCAAGAATACTGCCGGCGAGCAACAATCTGGGCCAGTCAATAGGCTCGTCGGATTGAACCGAGGTATCTGGTGCCAGATTATCGAGTTCGTTGCGCACTGTTAGTCGAGTGATCGCATCGAGATCGTCTCGAACACCCTCTTGAAGTAGCCACGATTGAAGGTCGGCGAGACTCATTACTCCTTGATCCCCATTGCTTTGAGGAATGCTGCGCGAAAACCTTCGGCCGACGGCAGAGGGACGCAGAACAACTCGATTTCCATCTGATCGAGCTTCTCCAATTTGAGCCGCTCGCCAATACGACTGCTCCAACCAGTAAGTGCGGTGCGGGACGCCTCGACAATCTCCTCAGCAACCGCCTTCGCATTATCTTTCGGGTAGAACGCTGCGTCGAAGCCTACGAGGGCAACGCCGCAGTATTGGACCCGCTTAGACATGACCGACGACCTGTCAAAATACTTCTTGAGTGCATCGGTGAGGGCTGGGTTGCTAAGGTCGGCCTTGTCGCTCAGGAGCATCAGGTCGCGCTCCCGCCCTGCCTCCTCGTGTTCGGGCTCGATCAGGAACGGGGAGAGGGAATTGAGACAGTCGCGAATCGCAGCGCTCGCATCCGCGTAGACTTTTGATTCACCCCAGTAGAGCTTTAAAGTGCCCTCCGCTGTCACGCCCGCATACACCCCATCCGCGCCGTGATAGTGCATACGTGTGTCCGTCTTGAGATCCATCTTGCAAAGAATCTGTGGCAGCTTGAGGAAGCGCTCCGCCAGCAGGAACAGCAGCATCTCTCCACCTTCGCCGGTGTTCGCCAAATCGGTAAACGAGCGCTTGGCACGCTCGATTAGTTCGGCGACTGCCTCGGTGCTGTTGAATCTGTTGTCGCGCGCTTTTGCGTCGGCGAGCTTCGAACGCGGAATCGCATAATCAACGACGGCATTCCGCATGAACTCTGCCAGCCGATGCGGTTGAACACGGCCATTTCCATCCACTGAAAGACAGTGGCAGTGAATCTTGACTAAATGCCCGTCAATCGGTAGGTCTCGCTCGACGAGCGTCAGGTGAACCTCAAGTGCTTCCGGGTTCCCCGTTAGAGCAGATTCGAGATCGGCGGGGGTGATGATCGACAAACGGCCTCCATTCCATATGGTCTACCCATCCGCGTTCAGATGGCATGACGAAATCAGAATGTAACCGCCTTCACCGCTGTAGTGAATAGGCCAAACTTCCTTAGAGACCTTCGAGTGTCCACGTGGGTCGACTGCTGCGGTCAGTATCTTTGATCAGGTGGTCATGACACTACCATTCGATTCAAAAAAAACTCAGCCCTACATAACTGCCTTGACATCAGCACCAAGGAGGTTCGCCCCATGTCATTGCAGTGCCCTCGCTGTCACTCTCCCAAAGTCGCTTCCTTCCACCACGCCATGAAAGTCGGCGCCGCCATCGGAGCCGTAGGCGGTGTCGCACGCGGCGTCAGCGCTGCCCTGGCAGGTGGTCAGGCTGGCGCAGCTATCGGCGCGTTCGCCGGCCCTGTCGGCATCACCCTAGGTTCCGTATCGGGCGCCATCCTCGGCGGCCTGGCCGGCGGCGTCGGCGGTTGTGCGCTGGGCGCACAGCTCGGTGAGTCGCTCGACCGTCACGTCCTGGCCCACAACCTCTGCCTGCTCTGCGGTCATCGCTTCAATCTGCCGACCTGATCGGCCCCCTCTCCTCTCACCTCACTCGTCCGGTCGGTGCTGCGCCTCGCGCAGCGCTTTATGCCGGCTTGCATCCAAAGGAATCATCCACATGGCACATCTCGTCGAAACCATGGCCTACGCTGGCGCTACTCCGTGGCACGGCCTAGGCAATCAGCTCACGCAGAAACAGCCCATCGAAGTCTGGCAACGCGAAGCCGGGATGGACTGGCAGATCCTGGAAAGCCCCGTGCACTTCAAGTCGGATGCGGTCGGTCACCTGGGCGCTATCCATTCCTTCCCCGAGCAGAAGGTGCTGTTCCGTTCGGACACCAAGGCACCGCTGTCGGTGGTCTCCCAGCGCTATCACACCGTGCAGCCTAAGGACGTTCTGGAGTTCTACAGGGAACTGACCGAGGTGTCCGGCTACGAGCTGGAAACCGCCGGAGTGCTCAAAGGCGGGCGCAAGTTCTGGGCGCTGGCGCGCACCGGGCAAGGCGCCGCGCTCAAGGGCAACGATCAGGTCAACGGTTACCTGCTGCTGGCGACGTCCTGCGACGGCACCCTGGCCACCACGGCAACCCCGACCACCGTGCGCGTGGTCTGCAACAACACCCTGACCATCGCCCTGGACGGCACCAGCCGAGCGATCAAGGTGCCGCACAACACCCGCTTCGATCCGAAGGCGGTGAAGAAGCAACTCGGTATCGCCGTCTCGCAATGGGACGACTTCATGTACCGCATGCGCGCGCTGGCCGAGCGCAGGGTGCAGTGGCATGAGGCACTGGGCTTCTTCATGAATGTGATGTGCGAGACCAGCCCGACCGGCGCGCTGCCGGAGCAACTGCCGAACGAGCGCGCCCTGCGCAAGGTTCAGGAGCTGTACGAAGGCCGTGGTCGCGGCAGCCAACTGGACTCGGCACGCGGCACCGCCTGGGGCCTGCTCAACGCCGTCACCGAGTACGTCGACCACGAGCGCCGCGCCCGTAGCAACGAGTACCGCATGGACTCGGCCTGGTTCGGCCAGGGCGCTCAGATCAAGCAGCGCGCCCTGGACACCGCTCTGCAACTGGTCGCCTGACCGCCTACCTCATCCACCCCATAACGCCCGATCCGCCTCGTCGCTGGTCGGGCGTTTCTATTTCCGCAAGGTGAACGCAATGAAAGCTACTCCGTTGAGCAGCACCAGCAAGGCTCGCCCGGCGCTGCGCTTGATCAGTACCAAGGAATTGCCCCGCGAAGACTGGCTGCAGATCCGCAAGCAAGGCATCGGCAGTTCGGATGCTGCCGCAGCCGTGGGCCTGAACCCCTACAAGTCGCAGCTGGAGCTGTGGCTGGAAAAGACTGGTCGTGATGCCGGCATGCCCAAGGCTGATCCGCACGATGAGGAAAGCCCGATGTACTGGGGCAATGTCCTGGAGCCCATCGTGGCCTGGCACTACAGCAAGCGCACGAAGAACAAGGTGCGCCGCATCAACGCAGTGCTGCAGCATCCGAATCCCGAATTGCCCTGGATGCTGGCCAACATCGACCGCGAGGTGATCGGGGCCGATGACGTGCAAATACTCGAATGCAAGACCGCGGGCATAAATGGGGCACGCCTGTGGAAAGAAGGCGTGCCGGAGTATGTGCAGTTGCAAGTGATGCACCAGCTCGCCGTCACCGGCAAGCAGTCAGCGGATGTCGCCGTGCTGCTCGGTGGCCAGACGCTGGAGATCCACCGCATCGAGCGGGACGAGCAGATGATCGCGCGCCTGATCGAGCTGGAGCGCAAGTTCTGGCACTACGTGGAGACCGACACGCCTCCGCCGGCCGATGGCAGCGCTTCTGCGGAAGCAGCGCTGCGCTGCCTCTACCCGGAGGACAACGGCCAGGTCGTCGACTTCAGCGGCCATGCCGGACTGGCCGCAGCCTTCATCGAGCTCAAGGCCGTTCGCCAGTCGATTGCCGACAAGGAAAAGCGCGAGGCCGAGCTCAAGCAGATGCTGCAGCAGGCCATGGGTGACGCCTGTCGGGCGGAGTTCTCCAGCGGCTACGTCAGCTGGCGCAAGGCCAAGGACAGCATCGGTGTCGATGTCGCTCAACTGCTCCAGGACAAGCCCTACCTGCAGGCCAAGTACCCGCTGCTGAAACCCGGTGCGCGGCGTTTCCTGGTCGGCTGATTTCCATCTCTTTCACCCTTCCCTCCCCTTGGCCAGTCCATGCAGTTCACGCTGCATGGACTGGCCTTTTTTCATTTCCAGGAGAACCATCATGCTCAAAGGTTTGGCTATCACCCCGCCGGTGCTCGGACGCATCTCCATCGGCAAGGTCATCGAGAAGAACGGCAAACGCCTGCCGGAAAAGGATGACCAGTTCACCATCACCTCCCAGGTGCAAGGCAAAGACGGCTGGCTGCTGCACCCGCTCAATGACGAGCTGCGCCAGGGCAAGGACGACAAACTGCGCAGCATCCCGGTACGTCTGCTGTTCAACGAACCGGAGCTGAATTTCCGCGCCGACTACACCCTGTTCGACCGCCAGTCCGGACGGCCGCTGTGCGTCGGCAATGGCAAGACCTGCAAGCGCATCACTCAGGACGGCATGCAGTCGCTGCCCTGCCCTTCACCCGATGCCTGCTCGCTGGCCAAAGGCAATGCCTGCAAGCCCTACGGTCGACTGAACGTGGTCATCGGCGATGACGATCCATTAGGCAGCTTCGTGTTCCGTACCACCGGTTTCAACAGCATCCGCACCCTGGCGGCTCGTCTGCATTACTTCCAGGCCATCTCCGGCAACCGCCTGGCGTGCCTGCCGCTGGAGCTGCGCCTGCGCGGAAAGTCCACCCGGCAAAGCCATGGAACACCGATCTTCTACGTCGACCTGACGGTACGCGGCGGCCTGGACATGGCCGAGGCGCTGCTGGCCGCCCATGAGCTCGATGCGCAGCGGCAAGCCGCAGGTTTCGATCAGGCCGCGCTGGATGAAGCGGCGCAGCGTGGCTTTGGCAATGGCGCCTTCGAGGACAGCGAGGAAGACGCGGGCGCCGTCGCCGAGGAGTTCTACCCCGCCGAGGAAAGCCCATCTCCAGCCACCAACACTCCCCAGCGCTCGGCGAAAGCCAGCCTGGCCGAGAAGCTGGACGCACAAGCCCAGCGCCATACCCCACCGACAGATCACCATCAAGGAGCCCAACATGCGCCTGCACAAGCTGAAGGCCAGTGAATCGACCGGCACCTACCTGGTCGAGTCGCCGGTTACGGAAACCGACATCCTGCTGATGGCCCGGCAGTTGGCGAACCTGCGTCTGCGCCGGGGGCGAGCACTGACTTCACCAAAGGAAGTGTTCAGCCACCTGCAGGCGCTGCTGGGCGATTACGAGCATGAGGTATTCGCCCTGCTTCTGCTCGACAGCCGGCACCGGGTGATCGTCTTTCACGAACTGTTCCGGGGCACCCTGGACAGCGCCAGTGTCTATCCCCGGGAAGTCGTCAAGGCCGCCCTGGAGCACAACGCCGCAGCAACCGTGCTGGTCCACAACCACCCTTCCGGTGATCCGGAACCCAGCCAATCAGATCTCACCCTGACTCACAAACTGCGGGAGGCCCTGAACCTGATCGGGGTACGAACCCTGGACCATATCGTGGTGGGCCACGAGGGCTGCATATCACTGGCGGAACAGGGCTACCTGTGAGGAGAACACGACGATGAAGCTACTACGGATCTTTGCCGCCGTGTTCATGTTCGCCGGCATCCTCGCGGGCTGCCTGGCCCTTCTGCTGCTGGTGCTTCTGATGGTGCGCTTTCCGCCCCTGCTGATCGCCGTACTGCTGGCGTGCTGGATTTTCTGCCGCCTCGTGAAGGCGCTAGCCCCCGGAACAGCAGCGGCAAAGTCCAACACGACACCACCGAACTAATCACTACCCCGAGCCGCCAGGCATGCACTGGCCGCCTCAACTCGATTGGGAGCATGACGATGAACAGACAGTGCCTGATCTGCGACTCCAGCGCCGTGCTGACACGGGACGCAGCCAAAGGGCTGACCCTTCTGGCCGGGTTGCTCAATGGCGCAATCAAGGGCGCTCAGCGCCCACATGAGGGGAGCGGCCATGCCGATCTTCTCAGCGGCCTGGCAGCAGTCGCACCCGCGTACCCGGAGGCGCGGAAGGCGGCAGAGGATGTCGTGCGGTTTCACTTCGCCGGCTTCGACTGCCTGTGCCTACGCTGCGGCGCTGTGTTCGACGAGACAGCAGCAAGTAAGGAGGGCCTTAGCCCCGGCTGAGGCGCTCCACCAGACGCTCCACAAACTCCAGCACCAGCGCACGATCATCCGAGTTCAACGTGGACAGCAGCCCCTGCAGTCGACGCGCCTGGTCTTCCGGGCGCGAACTGCCCTCGGTCAGCAGGTCGGCGGTTTCACAACCGAAGACCTTCGCCAGTTCAACCAGACGCTCGACGTTGGGCATCACGACGCCACGCTCGATGCGTGAAACGGCCTCACTACCGATCCCCAATCGCTCCGCGACCTGCTCCTGACTCAGCTTGCAGCACACTCGCTGGCGAGCAATTGCCCGGCCCACGACTTCCGCCAGCTGCTTCGAATCGCTTTTTGACATGCCACCCTCCAGATCGACCTGGATGGTTGGGCATCAACCCGTTGACATGAAGGACCTCACAAACCGAGACTCAACCCATAAGGTTGATATTCAACTTTTCCTCCAACTCCAAGCAGGGAGCACAAAACAGATGTATGTCATCTCCGGACTGAACGAAGCGCAGATCGAAAGTCTCGTGCGCAGCAAAGCGTCCTTCGAGATCAACGGTCTCAGGGGCAACTTCATGGCCGGCATCAAACTGGTCGAAACCAAGATTGAAAGCTTGGGGATGAAGTGCCGCGTCAAGAGCGATACGAAAAGCGCACTCGCTCAAGGTGGGGCAATTGGCGCGCTTGCCAGCCTGGCTTCGGTCCCTGTCACCCTTTCAGTCGTAACGCTAACCGCTGCAGCCAGCGCCGGGCACAACCTCTTGACCCGCAACCCGGACTACGAAATCCTCAAGGACTACGTGAATCAACGGCTCAGGGTCATCTACAAGAAATAACTCCGCCCCCTCTGAAAAAAGCCAGTGGTTCGGCACAGGTGTAATAAAGCGAGCAAGTGTCGACCGATACCGAATTGGACACGGCCCGACACCTGCAGCTTAAAAGCCACGCCCCTAACCACCTACATATAAGCCCCTAAGAATCCTGGAATAGACCGATTATGAAAAGATTGATAGGAATCACCCTAGTCGCACTAGCCATAACCGGCTGCAAATCCGAAATCGACAATGCAGAGACCGTTATCAGAAATGGGCTTATCTATAAATACGGCGAAACCGATCCATTTACCGGACTGGTACTAAACACTCCAGCAGGAATCCCCGGCATATCAGCGCTTTGCAACTCCCAAGTCGAGAAAGGTCGCTACAGCGGAAAAAGCGAGTGTTTCTAAAACTCTCAGAAGGTGTACGAGGTTGAGTTCTCGGCAGGCAGCAAGGACGGAACAGAGACCGTATTCGATGCAGAAACCGGAAAAACGAAATTCGTCAAGAACTGGAAAAGCAATCGCCTACACGGAACAGCAGAGGAATACCTCAACGGAACCCTGATAAGCCGAAAAGAATACAAAGATGGCCTGCAAGACGGAGATGAGGCCGGCTGGTCCGAAGACGGCCAAACGAAACTGACCGATATCACTTGGAGCAATGGCAAAGAACTAAACGGCTTTAAAACCCAATTCAATACCAGCTTCAATTACCCATCAGGTAGATATAACTACCTAAACGGCCAACTGCACGGACAACAACTCACCTACAGCAGAACAAACAGCGGAAAACAGTACACGCATATCGAGAGTAATTTCCAAAATGGGAAACAGGACGGCATATTCAAAAGGTATATCAGCACCCCAAACACAGACACGATCCAGCAGGATCTTGAAATCCACTATAAAAATGACGACACCGTATCTGGGTGGTTTAGGCAGTACAGCAAAGTAGACGGGAGACTCATACAAGAAATCAAGCTGATTCGAGCTCCCAATGACGAAGGCAAAGGCTTTTACGATGACTATCCCGGCACCTTAGTGCCAGACGGTCTTATCAAGAAATATAATGCCTTGCTTGATACAACTACTGGCGAAGAGCTCTGGGTCAACGGGGTAAAAGTTGACCATCCTCCTCAACTCCAAGAAAGCCAGGAGTATAGTATTAATATACGGAAAGAAGAGACTCCGCGCGAAGAGTATCTCGCCGACAGTACACAAGCATTTTCATCTGAGGGCTGCCTGGATGCTTGGATCACCGCCTATCGAAAAGAAATTGGTGATGAAGCCATGATCGTGAGCGAGCAAATAAATGAGTGGGAGGACTGGTGTAGCGAAGGGAAGCTGCCTTAACTGGTGTCGATAAACGGTTGACATTTGACTGAAGGGGCCTCAATGGTCCCCTCAGTTGAACCACCGTTTTTTTTTGATTTACCTGCATACCGGCAGCCAGCCTTACATCCATGCCTCACAGAGCGTCTCAGCCTGCGCCAGCACCAGTTGTGCCATCTCCGCTTGTACTTAAGCAGTATTTGATTACCCAATAGCCGCAGTTTGGCACGCACACTGCCGTGCTTGCTTCAATCGGCCGCCTTGTTCTTGCGCAGACTACTGGTCAATTAATGAGCAATTCTAGCCAACGTCTCGTCGTCCAGCTCGTGTACCGAAGCCACGCTGGCCAAGGCATCACAGAAACCAGCTCATCGTCATTAAGACCAAGCTGATCGCCGCGCTCGCAGCATTATCCATACCCTCATTTCTTGCCCGCCACTTGGTGAACCGGTACCATCTGGCTCTATTTAAGCGCATACCCGTGAAGGGGCTGCGTCCCCCCCTGAGCGCAAAATGGCGCTCTTTTATTTTCCCCTTGGCGTGTTGGCTAGCTCAATGAATCACAAGGATTCAATCCCGGTCATCGACCTCTTTGCGGGGCCAGGTGGACTCGGAGAGGGATTCTCTTCCATCGGCGGTCATGAAAAGGGAACACGCAAGTTCAAGCTTCGTGTCTCGATCGAGAAGGATCCAGTCGCTCACGCGACACTCTCCCTACGCGCGCTGTTCCGCGCCTTTCCGAAAGGCGAAGCGCCTGAAGCTTACTACCAGTACACTCGGGGCGAGATTACCCGTGAAGAGCTGTTCAGGCATCCGGACGTCCCGGCGGAAGCTGTGGAAGCCTCGCAAGAGGCAAAGCTCGCGGAGCTTGGCAAGGATTCACATGAGGACATCGACCGTTGGATCAGTGGAGCCTTGAGTGGCGCAAATGAATGGGTTCTCATCGGCGGTCCACCGTGCCAGGCATACTCGGTAGCCGGCCGCGCCCGTCGGACCCGCGAGACCTTGGAGGAATTTGAGAGCGACGAGAAGCACTTTCTATACAAGGAATACCTGCGGATTATTCGCGAGTTCAAACCAACAATCTTCGTCATGGAGAACGTAAAAGGCATCCTGTCCTCGCAACACAGTGGATCGCACATCTTCCAACAGATTCTCGAAGACCTTTCGAGTCCCGCAGGAGATCTTTCGTACCGCATCCGCTCCTTTGTCGTCGCTGACGAAGCGGAAAACTTGGATCCGCACGACTTCATCATCCAAGCCGAGCGCTACGGTCTCCCACAGGCACGACACCGAGTTATATTGTTCGGTGTTCGCTCTGATGTCGCATCGAACTGTCCCGCATTGCTGGAGCGTCCTCACAACCTGGTGCTGGAACCCAGTCAAACGGCGTTTACCGTTGACCAAGCCTTATCGGGACTCCCCCCACTGCGTAGCAAGATTTCAAGGGGAGGAGACTCCCTTGAATCTTGGCTTGCAGCATTGGATGAGGCCAGCTCTATCCTTTTTCGCTCTTATGTAGCCGGTCGAGGTGATCTAATAGATACCATTCGAACTGCAGCGCTCGACGCACAGCGATTGAACTCAAACGGCAGTCGGTACATATCTTGGAACGTAGCTCCAAAGATGAGTCCCAAACAACGGGAGTGGTTCCTCGACCCCAGGCTTGGGGGAGTCCTGCAGCATGAGGCAAGGAGTCATATGCGCTCTGACCTGCATAGATATATTTTTGCTGCAAGCTTCGCAAAGCTTTACGGAACCTCCCCGAAAATACATCAGTTCCCCGAGCAACTCCTGCCAGCTCATGAGAACGTTTCTTCCGCCTCAGTCCCCTTCAGTGACCGTTTCAGGGTTCAAATGGCGGATGGCCCATCTACGACTGTTGTTGCTCACATAGCCAAAGATGGCCATTACTACATACACCCCGATCCGAGTCAGTGCCGGAGCTTGACTGTTCGCGAAGCTGCACGACTGCAGACCTTCCCTGACAATTACTTCTTCGAAGGTAACAGAACACAGCAGTACACACAGGTCGGAAACGCTGTGCCGCCACTTCTAGCTCGGAAAATCGCAGCTATCGTTGCAGCGGTCATCGACTCTTATCGGGCAGGGAAAACTCGCCAAAAATTGCAGGGCCTCTGATCCAAGCGGACAGCATATCGGGAAAGGCTTCCAATGCCTGAGAGTCTCGGGTCAGACATTCCCACACAACGACAACTCGCCAACCTGCCTCTGCCAACGCAATCTGCGCCCTTAGATCCCTCTCGACATTAGCCTCGAACTTTCTCCGCCAGAACTCGGTGCGAGTGGAAGGGATCTTTGCCTTGGAACAACCTTGATGCATATGCCAAAAGCATCCGTGCACAAAAAGCGCGACCTTCCACTTGGGAAGAACGACATCGGGGACTCCGGGCAAGTCCTTCCTATGCAACCTGAAACGATAACCCGCCTTGAAAAGGACGCGACGTACAAGCATCTCTGGCTTGGTGTCCTTTCCCCGTATTCCCGACATCATTCGGCTGCGGATCAGTGTATTGACTACATCTGTCACAGTCCCCCCCGACGCGCCTCCGGAATATCAATGGAAGGGGCAGAGAATGGCCGGGAGAACATGGCCTCTCGACACTCTGGACGCTTCGCCCATTCAGAGATCATTCTGCCGTTAGAGGTCTCATGAAGCCGATCATTGATCTCCCGAACCCAGATTTCAATCTGCTCAACAAGCTGAGGAGATACACCTTGTCTACTCCAGATCCGTTCGAGATCAAAAGACTCGCCGTAAGTTTTTGAAACCAACGCAACAGAGTAAGCAGTAACGTTGGCAAGAAAGGCTGGTACCAATGGCCGCGCCGCCTTATGGACTGCTTTGAAAAGTAATGCTTTCGAGACAATAGCCTTGAAATAGGCAACATCAGGAACGAAAGCCTTCCCTTCAGCTTCCACTTCAGCCATGCCAGACATGAATCGATCAAAGCACTTCTGTGCACCAAGACTGACAACGTCAGCTTGGCCATCCCACGCCATGAGGTATTTTGCCAACTCGGTTTTTGTAATTTTCCTCGAGGTTGGTACAGATTCCTTCAGCGCGCGGAGTTTGGCAGGGGTCACGCCCTCTCGGGCAAGAAGAGTGTTGTAACTGCCTGCCGCCCTCTCATAGAACCAGCGCCCAGTACCGTCAGGGCAGTAGACCGAGAGCGACAACCGCTCAATATCGACATGAAACGGTTTATTGGCAGACAGGTCTGATTGACGCACAGAATTCTGACTATTTGCATATCGCGATATATCGGAAACAAGAGACTCCTCTTTTGAAGGATCCTCCTCTTTCATGACGATGATTTTGGCTGGCACGCGAACCTTGCTCAGATCCGTATCTGCATATTTTTTCTTGGCAAAGAAAATTGACGCAGTAGTCTGGCCGCCATTAACGATTTGCATCCCCCGCAACCAAACTATGCCAGGTGAACCATCTGCGGCACGGTCAAGTCGCATTTCATCAGCGACCAATACAATTCCGTTGTTGTATGCCATGAATCTTTCCGGGGCATTCCTGAGAGTATTCTGGAGCCCTGCATTCACGCCCCGGGCCTTCACGCTCAAGAATGAGCGGACATTGGCCTCAAGTAGACGAGAGCCAAATTTCTCATAGACAAACCGAAGCGCCTCACCTGGAATTGCAGTCAGTGCGTAGTCATAGTCCCCGGTGTCACCTGGCACAAAGACACAGGGTAGTGGGGAACCAGATACCTCATTGAAGTCAACGACAAGCTCATCACGTGGCTTACCTTCGGAGCGATGCCGAAATAGCCGTTCGATGTCCATGACTTCAAGCTTCACGTACTTTCCACCAACGTCTCGGGCTTTGAAACTCTTCGACTTAGCTATGCCGTCCGTGAGTACGTAGACACGAACCTGTTCAAGCCCGTCGTAAATTTCCCGAATCGTCAGCGCAAGGGAGTGGACATCGCTTGACGGATCCAGCTTATCGGCGATACGCCCCGCTGCGCAGAGCTCCAAGAAGCGAACACACTGAGCCGCCGCCGTCTTCACGTCTTGGTCGGGTATCGGCTTCAGGCCTTCGAAACCCTCGTAGAGACTCACAAAAAGGTCAAGCTGGTCGGCCTCTTCAGACATGGCATAGCCGCTCAAGCGCAGATTCGCATTGCCTACCTTCCCTTGAAAGTGACAGACGACCGGCTCGAAGGTCATTCCGGCATCAACGAGGTGCTGCATCACTACTTCAGAGAAAACGAGCTCAGCAAAGGGGGATCCGTCGCTCATCTGAGCCGCGATCTCGCCCCTGGTCTCAGCGAAGAATTCGTCAAGCGTCATCCGTTACTCCTAGTAGCTTTAAAGCCACGTCGAGGTCCACGAGAAAATCCCCGGCGTGATCAAGATTGATTTCGTAAATTGCTCTTGTGACACCAGCTGGAACGGCTCCTACCGTCAGCCGTGGAAAGCCCGCAGACACGGAGAGAGTCCGCCTCTCCTTCGACTCGAACCTTCGGGAGTATTGGCCCGCGTGGGCGTCTGAGTAGCCAGCGACCATGAGCCTTTCGTGCAGGAAGTCGATCAACTCGGGCTCACCGCCTAGACGTCGTTCGACCTCCCCAACCATCTCGGGAAGGGTCGCGCCACCCTCTCCTCTGGCGAACCTGACAGCCGCAAGGAACAGCGGCGAGGCGACTGCATCGTCCAACTGCTCCAACGAGCCAATCTTCACCGGAAAGCCGGATGAGGACATCGTCGCCTTGACCTCTATAGCCCCGTCTCCCAAAAGGAAATCCTGAGGGGCATCGTCGGGCCCAACCCAGCCTTTGAGGATCGTCTCCGGAGAAATCCCCGCATCGAAAAGAATGCCCATGAAGAAGAGCTCTCCCGCCAGACCGAGTTCCGCCTCGGGGCTGAGAGGTCCCGCGCCGCGCGACATGAACTGCTGCCACATGCGCACCCGGCGCAGCATGGTCCGCAGAACAGCGGCCTCGCCCTCCGCCGCGCAGCCGTCCATGGCCCCGGCAACGTCGCCGACCATTTCCACGAACAGTTCGGGACTTCCCGACTCCTTCCTAGACAACGCTATCCAAGTCTTGCCATCGCCGCGAGGATCCGCCCGAACGACCTCGAACCCCCTGCCCTCGGGCAGTCGCTCGGACGAACCGAGACGGGCCGTCGGAAAGCGAGCCAGAAGAGCCTCCTCGTTACCGGGGAAGCGCCGAGCAGCCAAGAGTTCGCACTCGCCGACGGGAGTCACGGCGATACCGCGCCAGCCGCTCTCCTCCCCACTGCGTCCGGAGAGCGCCTCCCAAGCGGCGACGAACTCGTCAATTGGCCGGGGCATACTCGGTCTCCCAGAGGAGGTGATCCACCTCGTACTTGACGGTCGTCGTCGAGCGACTAGCGGGGAAGCTGGCCCCGAAGGCGATAACGGGCGGGCCGTCGGCGGGCAGGTTCGCGGCGGCGGGATCGAGAGGATAAATCAACAGAAGACCTCGCTTGGGATTCCCCGGAACGCCATCGGCGCCCAGTCCGCGCACCCTCCTGACACACGGGCCGCTAGGCGACTTCGGAGGTTCCTTACCGGTGTCCTCGGTTCCTCTGGCGGGATCCTTGGTCCAAGCGGAGACCGTGAGTTCGAGAGCAGCCTGCCAGGCATCTTCTTCAAGATCGATCGACTCGTCCCTCGGCGACAGAAGTCGCCCGATGGAGTAATGCTCCCCGCCCTCCTTCGGCTTCCGGACGACCATGTTCTCGACGGCGTACTTACCGCAGAAAACGTGTGAGGCGCCGTCGCCGCCGCCCAGAAGAACGACCGTCCAGGAGGTTAGCTCGCCACCCGCTGCCATCACTTTGACAAAGTCAGCCAGCACCGCGCTGTTTACTTTCCTGGCTGCCGGGTGAGTGAGATAGCTGGTGAAGAAGTCCACTACATGGTCGGCCGGGACGCTCTCCCAGAGGAACCCCTTCCATTCCTGGCGACCTTCGCCGCGCCGTCGGGAAATGACACCGTCGCAACAAGGGGCTCCGGCCGCCTCCAAGAGACGTTCGGCGACGGTCAGATTCTTATCAAGGGTGGCTCTGTCTCGATGAAAGGCCACGGTCTCCAGCACCTCGCCGCTGAACGACAGTTGAAGACTCTTCGCGCTGCGCATCTTGATCGGCGAGGTGACCATCAGGACGGGGTGAGACTGGACCTTCATGCCATAGCTTTCGGGGGTCGCCTTGACCGCAGCCATGGTGTCGAACTCTTGGCGAAGCTCCTCGGCCGCGTCGGCGATGTGGCCGAACCACTCGACGAGATCGGAGGTCGTGTAAAGGCGGCACAGATCAAGGTACCCAGGACGGTAGCCGAACCAGCGGCCCATCTGCATCAGGGTGTCGTACATCTTCGTGGAGCGCACGAAGTAGCTGACGCAGAGCCCTTCAAGAGTCAGCCCCCGGGCGAGCTTGTCGCCGCCGACGGCGATGACCTTTAAGCCGGTCTCCTCGCGCTCTGCGTAGTCAAGGACGTCCCCGGCCGAGCCGTTAATAGCCCTGACGCTGTTCGCAAGATCTTCGAGAACTTCAGGGAGCACTGCCTCGACGTCATCCCACTGGGGAAGGTCGAACTCGCCGCCCACCTCGCCCATAGCTGTCGCCACGGCGGCTGACGTTGGGACGAAGTCGGACTCCCAGAGCTCGAGCCACTCGGCCATCAACTTATCCTTCTCCGCCTGGCCGAACCCTCTCACCCGGTTGCGGAAGTGTTTCACGAGCTCGTCGACCTGGCGTCGTACCTCTTCCTGGACAGCGGTGTAGCGCGTCACGTGAATCAGCATCGAGCAGTGCCTGCGGCCCTCACCGCGCAGGACGCGGACAGCGCAGGCCAGGACAAAGACGGATACCGCCTCCCTTAGGGACGGTGGGACCTCGTCACGTCCCTCGAACATGGGCACGTGGCTCTTGTCGTGTCGGGGCGGCATCCAACCGTCCTCGCCCCAAGCGTCAATCTGATCATTCACCTCCCGGGTCAGCGGCAGGCCACCGTCTCTGCCCTCAGTCGAGCGCAGTCCGAAGACACGGGCGGGGCCAACGTAGTTCGAGGGGGCAGAGATGTTGATGATAAAGGACTGCGGGAACAGGTCAGGCCCCTCCTCCTTGGTCGCCTTGCGCCGATCAATGAAGATGTTTGCGAACGGCGTGGCGGTGTATCCGACGTAGGCCTTTCGGGAGAAAGAGTGGAGGATCTTCCGGATTCGGCTGTTGATGGCCTTGGGCTGATACTCGTCGTCCACCGTACCGTCCTTGTTCACGACTTGATCCCCGGTGTCCACCGACGCATGGTCTGCCTCGTCGTCGATCAGAAGCAGAGGGAAACCTGAAACGAGCGGACGGCCGTCGGCGTCCTTGGAATCCGCGACGTGGTTGCGAATCCATTTGAGGAGGCGGTCCAGCACCGTCTTGTTCTTCTTCACCACGAAGAGCCAGGGACGCTGCTCCGGGGAGATGGCGAGGTGCTTCGCGACCTTGGTGTTGAAATCCCCGTTGTCGGAGCGATTCGTCGCGCAGTTGGGGCGAATCTCAGCGTCGCGACCGTTCTCGCCGACTCCGATGTAGCGGACTACGTCATTCTTCGCCGAGGTCTCGTAGCCGAGGAAGCCTTCCTCCAGACGAATCTGAGTCTGCGAGCGCAGGTTGTTGTGCAGACCGGCGAGGACGATGACTATCTTGTAGCCCGCGTCGGCCGCCTTGCATATCAGCCCCGTGTAGTTGCCCGTCTTGCCTGACTGGACGTGCCCGACGACGAGCCCGCGCCGATCCCAGCATCCCTGACGCAGAGGATCTTCGAGCAGCTCCAATACTTTGTTAGTCGCGTCATCCAAGGCGTCCACGGCCTTGACGGACATCTTGCCCTCCAGGAAGTCGCGGTAGCGCTGCCAGTAGCGCCAATCCTTCCTGCGGGCGGCGGTGAGCCAGTCCTTGTGGCCGGTCTTGTCGGAGAGCGTGGAGGCCCCGCCGATCCATAGACTGAATCGACGAATGAGCTCCGCGACCACCTCCTTCCTGTCGACGCTCTCGCCCGGGGCCATGTGAGTCGCCACGAAGTCGACCTTCTCAGCTATCAGGGTCGGCGTGACCGCGCCCTTCTCCATGGCCTCGGCCAGGAACGTCTGGGCGACGCTTACGACCCGCTGAAACACCTTGCTCTGCTCTTCCGTCATCCTGCATTCCCTTCGTCAGGCGTTGCCGCGATATCCGGGAGGCTCGCGACGAGATTTGGGTAGATCTGAAAAGGCTCCGTAGAGGACAGGGCTCTGACGGCCGCCTCCGGACTCATGCCGCGCCGCCCGATCATGTCCCGGAACAGGGTCAGAAGCACGATCTTGACGCCGTCGGGGGCCGTCTCGGCCTCTCCCGAGAAGCCGGTTCTCGGGGTGTCCTTGTTCTCGGCAGTGTCGAGCCATATCCGCTGAACGGGGACAGTCTCCTCCACAACCCGGAGCATCGCCCGGACAAGGTCAGCTTTGTCACCAACCGACTCTATGACTGCAGCTACCGCCGGATGCCCCTCATCAATGCGGTAACGCACACCGCCTTTGAGCCTGTCGACACGCCATGCTTGTTGCTCGACCTTGAGGCCGCCCGGCCCGGGCATTGGCGCACCACGAAAGGCAAAGACCCTTCTAGCTCTTTCTCGAGTATCCTCAGCCAACTTGGTAAGCCATGGGCGCACTGTTACAGGTGGCCGTGCGGTTGACTTCTTGACATCAATTTTCCAGGTGGAGTCAGCAGTGTTGGGGATATCCAACCTGATTCTGGCGAGCCGCTGAGGCTCCTCCCGATTCCACGAGCGCCCCTGCCCAAGCCCAAGCCACCCTCCTGCCAGAAGCAAACGGCGGTTCCGGTATACGTAAAAGCCCTGCTGGGATGTCCACCCTTCTGGCCCGCCTGCTTTAAGGTATTCGTCCTCGGAGATCCGATCTTTGTGTGGCAGAACATGGCATTGAGCCTCAACTAGACCGGACGGAGTGATAATCTGAGCGACCGGTGATTGCCACGGTTTCGCAGGGTGGCCTGTCATGAAGGGATCCCAAGGGCTCACCAATCTGTCGTTGATGAACAGCCGAAAAATCGGGTTTGGCCCTTCTAGCAAACGATGGAAGACCATTGCCAAACGTAGCTCTACGTCGTCGACCAAGTCCGCAAAGTGGTCGAGGTCATAGCCGGGAGTAACAATGCGATCCAATCGTTCCCAGAGGACGATCGTTCCATGGCAGAGAGTCTCGATTGGCTCAACGAACGCATCGGAACCAAAGGCCGGCCCCTCAAACATCTTCCATCCACCGTCCTGCGATGCCGCAATGGCATCGAGATCCCAACGCAAACAGGAAACGGGGCCATCCATCCTTCTGGATGCGACAGTAAGACAGCGGCATTGAGAGAAGGAGGCAGTTTTCAAGCCCATCCCGAAACGACCGAGATCAGTGGGTGCGCGCTCATCAAGAGGACTCTTGGCACCAAGAGTCATGGCAGTCTCCAGTTCGGCGTCGTCCATTCCACGGCCGTTGTCCAAGATGGATATCCGGCTTTCCTGCCCATCCCATTCAAATTTCACACGAACCACTGTTGCCCCAGCTGACACGCTGTTATCAATCACATCTGCCAAAGCAGCTGCTGTTGAGTAACCGAGGCCACGCAGGGCTTCCAGCATCGCCCCTGCTCGTGGCGGAGCAAATCGGGTTCTCACGTTCATTTGACGTAGGTATTTCCTAAATGAAGGGCAAATCCGGCATTCATGAGTTTCCGGGCAATACTGCGAATAGCGGCATCTGACCGTGCCGAAAAAGACACGCGGATCTGTCCGCCATGGAGACGAGCGTCCTCTACCGTAAGCCCTAACATTCGAGCCTCTTCGAGAAGCTCGGAAAGCAGCTCATATTGACGCTCGGATACTGCCTCAGGGCTTCTCGGCGACACAGGCTGCTCGCCCGATTGGAAAACATCCTTCAGCGGATCAGCGAGCTGTTGATCACACGTCACCTCTCGAGCATGCCTATCTTCGGGCGATTGTGGCATTTCCGCTGAGGAGGAAGGGGGTGCGGGGGGAAGCTTCCACTCAAATTGATCGCCCATGTACAGGGCAAGTTTTTCTTTCCTTGCAGGGGTGGATAATTTCCCCAAGGCTTTTGATTCTATTTGTCGAATTCGTTCGCGAGTAACATTGAATCGAAGCCCCACCTCCTCCAAAGTCATGGGCTCCTCGCCCCCAAGACCAAAGCGAAGCTTTATTACCTCAGCGGCACGCTCATCAAGGCTACCAATAACGTTGAGAATGAGCTCCCGAAGAGAGTCCTCCTCAACTGCAGGAGCAGGATCCGAAGTCTCAAACTCCACCAAGGTGTCGATACGAGGAAGTCCAGTATCTCTGCTGACCTCATCCAAGGAGACGACATCATCAAAAGCTGCCAGGAAAAATCTGATTTTATCGATGGGTATCCCCATCCGACGCGACGTCTCGATTTCGGTTTCAGGGCGCCCTGTCTTGTTTTCATATAGCGCCCTCTGGCGCAGGATAGGCAAGGCGTCTTTGTGAACGTGCACCGGAACACGAATGGTCCTAGCCTTGTTGTCTATTGCGCGAGATATCTGCTGACGGATCCACCACATTGCATAAGTGGAAAATCTAAATCCCTTTCGCCAGTCATAGCGCTCAACGGCCTTGATCAGACCGATATTCCCCTCCTGCACCAGATCATCGAAGGGAAGCTCAGACCACATATATTTCCTGGCAGTGGAGTACACCAAGCGCAGGTTAGCGAGGATCATCCGCTCCCTTGCACCGACCTGGCGCCGAACTGCAGATACGAAAGTCTCGCCCGCCGGGTCGGCTGCTTTACGTGCAAGCTCTAACAGGAAGCCTCTTGAAAGGCACGCAGCTGCAAGTGCTGAGCGCACTCGGACTTGATCTCCGCCCGCAGATCTTGCTGCGGAGATTGCGGAGAGGAAAGCTGCCCCCTTTGGATCAGAGGCTACTTCTTCATCTTTTTCAGCATCGTCCTCAATTGCCGCCGACCCAATGCTCTCCTCATCTCCCTCACCTGGCGCAATCTCGGAACTAAATATTCCATAATCAGCTTCTCCACGAGCAACCCTATCAGCAGCCTCGAAAACCATAGAAAGGCCCGCGGGCCAGCCAGAAAGAGCGTCCAGCGCCTGAGCCCCGGCCTCCTCCATCTCACGTCCCAAAGAAATTTCTTCTTCGGCCCGAAGCAGGTCAGCTTTGAGTCCTTTGACGTAGTATCGCAAAGGGTCGTTGCGACCGGATGCCAGGTCCTCCGCAAACTCCAGGGCCTCAACTAATAACAGCTCCTCTTCGGCCGTTGGCTCAGTCAGATCCGACTGATAAGCCCACGCCCCGGATTCGTCGATCACCACACCCAGATCGCCCAAAACAAAGGCCAGCAATCGCTCAGACTCTTCGTTGCGACAGTCGTCAGCCCCTCGACAGACCTCGATAAGATCGGCTTCGGATACAGCACCCTCACGCAGCGCCCGGAGTAGCAAACCACGGACGCCTTCGCCCTCGTCATGCGCCAACGGAAGCGCCCTGACGGGGAGGAACAGGTCAATGTCGTCCCATTCCACATCAGTATCGATAGCTTTGTGCCGACCGATCACTTCCTGAAGTGCACTGGTTCCCTTGGCAACGGTATCGTCACCCTTCGGGGCAACCGCCTCCGGCTCCGCTAACCAGTCGCTTTCAAATCCAGACTCAAGAGGTTCGTCGTCAATATCGATGAGGTTTGACAGCCTCCCCATAACGACGGGTAATGCTTGTTTGACGGTGAGCGACTCCTCCACATTCAGAAAAGGCCCTTCACCAGAGGTAGAGGATCTAGGAATGAAACGGCCATCAACCTCAGCCACTTTTTTGAGCTGAGTTTCCATACAGACCGGCTCATCCTCCGCTTTGCAGGAATCAAACTCTCTAGAGAGGGAGACCTGAGAGGTATCTGCCTTTGTGGCATTGGCCTGGGTTGACTCAGCCGGCAGGGACGAAGCCTCTCCGGGCACCTCGCTCTCTTTTATCGGGTCCAGAACATCCAGAGCATTTCGCAGCAGAGCGATACATTCAGAACATCCCCCCTTCTCCGCGTAGGCCAGGGTGCTAACCCCTTGAGAGTCGAGCAGTTCCGGATTGGCTCCAGCAGTCAAAAGAAGCCGCACAACACCCTTTTTTCTTCTTGCGGCGGCAAGCATAAGAGGAGTGGCGCCGGCGTTGTCCCGGGCGTTTAGGTCATCGCCCCTAGCGATATGGAGCTTGACAGCAACCTCAACGCCAGCAATCGACGCCATGCGGAGTAAAGGGTTCATAGTCACGTGCGTGCCACCCTCATACACGCGCTCCCGCAACAATAGCTTGGGAAATGGATTTGCTGCATACGACTATTTTCAGGGGTGACTCCTTGTCCATGGTCCAGTCCCAAACGGCATGAAAAGTCGTACTCACCCTCACGGGTAAACGGACTCAGGCCGAACAAGGGCGACGCAAAATCGACGCGCCCAGTCGGGAGATGAAGCGGGTTAGCGGCTATCCCTGACGCCACTGCGGCCCTCCATGATGATACTGCGGTCACAATATCCACCGGTCTTATTTGGGTAAAGCCTGAGAGGCGGCTGGCCAGTGTTTTTTTGTACATCTGTACATATTTCAGCCAGCGACTCAGGCAGCTTGTACTTCGCGATGCCGCCAGCCGCGGTGACGCAGACAGTAATCGCCCCACTTGCTCGCAAAGAAAACCGCCTGACAATGGGCACTGATGTTGGGCTGCCCATTCTTGACCACCACACTCAACGAGCAACCTGAAAGATATGTCGCGCGACTGGACACACCAATAGTGGGCGTTCATACAGGTCAAGTTTTCAGGCGGATTGTCCGTCCGGCAGACAGTACAATCAGCCCTGAAATGACTTCGGCGAACTTAAAGTTTTCGAGCAGATGGAAGGGCGATGAAACGCAAGCAATCAATCGAGTCCGTGCGCTGGGATCTGGCCCTGCGCTATCGCCTCATCGAGACAGTGGCCTGGTGGGAAGGCCGCCTGACCACCAATCACTTGATGCAGAGCTTCGGCATCAGCCGCCAGCAGGCGTCGAAGGACATCAACACCTACATCAGCGAACACGCGCCGAAGAACCTCGAATATGACAAGCATTTGAAAGGGTACGTCCCGAGCCGCCGCTTCCAACCGCTGTTCATCGACGACAGCGCCAGCGCCTATCTGCACCTGCTCAACCAGAACCATGAGCGCGCCCCGCATATCGAGGGCCTGGCACTGGCCTATGCACACACAGAGGTACTGGCAGTGCCGGATCGCTCGGTAAGGCCGGAAGTGCTGCGCCCGCTGCTCAAAGCCTGCCGAGAGGGGCTGCGCCTGGAGTGCGAGTACGTGTCCTTCACCACACCCGATGGCGAAACCCGCCTGATCGCCCCGCACACCCTGGTTTACACCGGCATGCGCTGGCATGTGCGGGCCTATTGCGAGAAGAATCGGGATTATCGTGACTTCGTTCTGAGCCGCTTCCGGGG
Organism: Pseudomonas alcaliphila JAB1; assembly: GCF_001941865.1. NCBI lineage: Bacteria > Pseudomonadati > Pseudomonadota > Gammaproteobacteria > Pseudomonadales > Pseudomonadaceae > Ectopseudomonas > Ectopseudomonas alcaliphila. Next base: position 4,382,327 of record NZ_CP016162.1, read on the forward strand.
CATACCGGAACTGATGGATGATCCGACCGATCACGGCCGCGAGAGTGATCCGGGCTGGGCCACATCACTGCCGGTGATCATCGAGCCCGACTCGCGCCTGAAACCAGAACAACGCGCCATCATCGAGGCCGACTACGGCATGCAGGATGGCCGGCTGGTAATCGAAACCCGCGGCGCTCTGGTGCAATACGTGCTGCAGCGCTATCAGATCGACCCGACCAAGGTGCATGCCAAGGCGACGGCGCAGCAGATTGTCGTCGCCAACCTGGATGAACTGCAGCCGTGGCTGTATCACTGAGCAAGGATAAAGACATGGCCACTCAACCTCTGCTCTACACCCTGCATATCCAACTGGAACCGCTGCAGCTCGATCCGCCGATCTGGCGGCGCATCCGCGTCAGCGGCGATTGCACCCTGCGTAAACTGCACCATTTCATTCAGGCGGCCATGGGCTGGCACAGCAGCCATCTGCATGAGTTCAGTTTGGGGATGAACCGCTACATGCCCCTGGATGCGGAATTTATGGACGACGACGAGACGCTGGATGACCGCAAGTTCAAGCTGCGCCGCATGCTGAAGGAAGGCGACCGCCTGCGCTACCTCTACGACTTTGGCGATAGCTGGCAGCATGTGATCGCGGTGGAGACGGTTGCGCCCTGCGACTTCACGGGCACCTGGTGCGAGGTGCTGGATGGCGCCCGCGCCTGCCCACCCGAAGATGTAGGCGGTGTGCCGGGTTATCTGGACTTTCTGGCACTGATCCAGCAACCGGCCAGCGAGGAAGGCCGAAACGCACTGGAATGGGCCGGTGGCTGTTTCAACCCCGAAGGATTTGATCGCCGAGCGGCCAACGCGGCTGTGCAGCGAATCTGCAACAACCTGTGGGGCTGAGTCAGCAGCGCCCCAGCTACTCCAGCAGAAGCAGTCTGACAGGCTGTTCACGATGAAACAGCCTGACTAGCGGGATCGATACCGCGGCGGTATTGAAGTCCGGACGCTCACTGGACTGCACCGCCATAGGCCAGCCTGGCCAGTCCGAGCAAGATCGCTACAAGACAGACAAGGGCCAGGACATCATGAGGCGAGATCAGCAAAGTGAACATGGCAAACCTCCGGGTAGGTGATCGCTCGACCATAGCGAGGCGTTCCTGCCATGGCGACCTGTCCACTTTTGGCATGTAAACAAAGTGGGCAGACCTTCCGTTCAAACGATGGATGCGGTATTGAGACACACCATCCTCGCCCATGATGTTCGACTATCGGAGCATTCCCGTCCTTAGGCATCGAGCTCCCTCGGGCCTCAAGCGCAGATGCTGAGCATCCTTGACGAGATACTTCACCACCTTGTGTACATGGCGCCGAATCCCTCGATCACTCCTCTTGATGCGACCGATACCACACTCGTCTCCATGCTGCTCCTTGTCATGGTTACAGCTATGCGAATAGCCCTGGCCACGGGTGATGTCTTCCCACAACTCGCCTAGCTGGATGGTCTTGTAGACATCGCCACGCACCTCGTTGCCATTGAAGAAGTAAGCAGCATGGATGTGGTAGCCCCTGCCCTCGTGGTGATCACCTTGCTCGACCGAGTAAATGTGGCCGATGAGATGATCGAAGATCGGGTTCCGTCTGTGCTCGTAGATCAGATCATCCAGGTCATCGAATACGTGCTCGGCACGTAGCCTAGCCTGCGCCTCAGCACGGTAATGGAAGTCGACCCTGACGATGGTGATACGCGAGTAGAGCTCACATAAGGCATCGGCGTAGTCGCAGACTTGGATCTCCTGCTTCCTGGCCTGATAGCGGTGGTCATCTGTCTTGCGGCGATACCACCGTTCACGAGTCAGTTGACGGTAAGCGCTCCACAAACCCCGCCTCTCAATAAGCGGGGTTGATGCCTACAGTGGCATCGCGGGCGGGCAGTTCCATGGCAACAGCGCGTTGTAATCCTCGACGCTATTGGCCTGCGGCAGGCGTTCGAGGACATAGCGCAGCCAGGCGTAGGGTTCCTGGCCGTTGGCCTTGGCGGTTTCCACCAGGCTATAGAGTTGGGCGCTGGCGGTCGCGCCCTTGGGCGTGTCGCTGAACAGCCAGTTCTTGCGGCCGATGACGAAGGGCCGGATCGCGCGCTCGGCGGCGTTGTTGTCGATCGGCAGGTGGCCAGCCTCGATGTAGCGTTCGAGTCGGCTCCAGTTGCGGGCCAGGTAGCTCAGTGCCTTGCCCAAGGCATTCTGCGCCGTAACCTGGGGCTGGGTTTTCTCCAGCCAGGTCTTGAGCTGCTCAAGGAGTGGCTGGCTGTGCTGTTGGCGGCCCCGGTGACGCTGCTCATCGCTGGCATCCTTGAGTTCGCGCTCGATGCCGTAGAGCTTGTTGATCAGCCCCAGTGCGATGTCGGCACGCCCGGTTTTACCCTTGGGTTGCACCTTTTGCGCCTCGATAAATTTACGGCGCGCATGCGCCCAGCAGGCCAGACGTTCGATACCGTCCTGTGCGGCCACGGCGTTGTAGCCGGCGTAATCATCGGTCATCAGGTAGCCACGATAACCATCGAGCAGGCGCAGTGGCACCTCCTGCGCACGGCTGGTTGTGTAGTCGAAGAGGATCACCGGCTTGTCTGGTGGGCCGCCGGTCTGCACCCACATCCAGGATTGGCTGCTCGGGTCGCGCTCCGGCTCTTTGAGCACCTGCACGCGGGTTTCGTCGCAGTGGATCACGGGGCTGTCCAGCAGCGTGTCGCGCATCAGGTTGAGCACAGGCTGCAACTGCTCGCCGCAGCGGATCACCCAACGCGCCAGGGTCTGCCGGGGGATGTCGATACCGTGACGGCTGAGCACTTTCTCGAAGCGATACAGCGGCAGGCCATCGGCATATTTGCTGGTCAGCAGCATGGCCAGCACGCTGGGGCTGGCCAGGCTTTTCTCGAGCAGTTGGGCCGGCTTGTCGGCGGTCACCGGGGCGGTTTCGCAGCCCTGGCAGGCGTAGGTCTTGCGAACGTGCCGGATCACCCGGATTTGCATCGGGATGATGTCCAGTTGCTCGCTGGTTTCCTCGCCAATGACCTGCTTGCGGCAACCGCAGGCGCAGGTCAGTTCATGCTCTGGCAGCTCATGGGTGACCACCAACCGCGGCAACTCGGCCGGCAGCGGCGTGCGCTTGCCCCGGCGCTTGGTCGGTGCGCCGGCGTCTTCCTCGACCGCATCGACCGGTGCTTCAGGCGTCGCTTCGGCCAGGCTTTCCGCTTCGTTGAAGATCTCCAACTGCGGTGAGTCCGGGTCGCTGCTCTGCTCGGATTTACGGCCAAATAGGCGCTGGATCAGCAGCGCATTTTGTTCACGCAACCGCTCGATCTGACCGTCCTTTTCTGACATCTGCACGCTCGCCGACAGCAGCAACTGCTTGAGCAAAATCGGGTCGTCAGGAAGGGTTTCGGGCATGGAAATCATGCCGTGGATTATACCGGTTTAGGCCACGAATCGCGGGGTCAACACCTGATGCGGCCGGTTGCGCCACAGGTCGATACCGTCCAGCAACCAGTTCAGCTCCTGGGCCGTCAGCACGATCGCATCGTCGCCAGGCTGCGGATGCGACTTGAAGCGCTCAGCCTCCAAGCGCTTGAGCCACAGGCAGAAGCCGTTGCGCTCCCAATACAAAATCTTCACGCGATTGCGCGCGCGATTGAGGAAGACGAACAGCACGGGGTCGAAGACCGCCACCTTGATATCCAGCTCGACCAGAGCGGCCAGGCCGTCAATGGATTTGCGGAAATCCACCGGCTTGGGGTAGAGGTAGACTTTTTCAACTTTAGCGTCGGGGCGCATCATGGTGGCTGGCTCCAGAAAGAAATCGGAGCACAGCATTGACTGGCCTGCGGATCATTTGAAGATGGGGTTTGTGGAGCGCTTACAGTTGACGGATCCGGGCGACCAAGACGTTCATGCTGCGATGATGATCCAGGTAGGCAGTGCCCCCTTCATTCAGGCAGACCGGGCCATTAGGGTGACGCTCCAGCCCGATGTCCTGACATGCAGCCCTGAACGCTTGCAGGTGCTCGCTGTAGTCGTAGGGCACACGATCATCGAACAGGTCGACCATCTGCTTGATGTGCGTCAAGTACCGGGAGAGCCTGGTCTCTTCGACACGCTCGTAACCCGTACGAGTCTGCTTGATTCGGTATGCCGGTGAGTCAGAGTCTTCGATCACCTGGACAAGTCGCTCGATCTGGAGAGCAATGTCAGATTGGGGGAGGTGGGTGTAGGTCTTGCGATTGTTCATGGTGGTATCCCTCGTTGTTTAAGGCATACCAGAAGGTGGTCTAGTGATTTTTTACGATGGACTATCCCTGACTGGGCAGTGGGTAGGTACTGTGTAGCAATGCCACGATTTCAACTATTGGGATACAGATAGTGATAGTCGGTAACTATATCACTAGAGAGCAGCTCACCGTCAGGAAGACCATCCCGACGAGACCAGACAATGGGGAGCAACATTGCCTAGCCTACCGAGAGATTCACCGAATCACATCCTGGGAGAGTTAGCTGAGAGCACTGGACTTTCCAAGCGGCATAAGCGCCATGACCAGCTACCAACCGGTCATGGCGCAAATGGTGGTTTCTAGCTGGCCATACTCAGGCGACCAGGTCGGGCTGAAGCGTCCTCAGCCGAATCGCGCTCCTCGATCCTTGCCAGGATCCAGTCATGCACCTCGCTATCGACCCAGCCGACGCAGCGGTCGCCAAGTGACACCGGCTTCGGAAAGGTGCCCTCCCCGATGTACTTGTAGATGGTCGACCGTGCCAGGCCGGTCGAATCGATAACTTCTTTCAAACGAATGATTCGCATGAGCAGGCTCCTCTGTGGCTCAGAGGATCTGCGGTGGCGGTAAAAAATGACCTGCCGGTAGCTCGACTAGGGTACCTTGGTCAAAAGCGCCACCTCATAGCGAAGCGCCAAGTCCAACGCATCCTCTCGTCCATACGAGTCAACCCTCCCTCCGCGCATGTCCCATACCCAAAGGCAGATGCTGCTTGTTCTTGGCGCTGGATAGACAACCAGCGACACAATACTAAAGCCATCATTCCTACCTGGAGCAGGGATCAACCGAACCAGTTGGGGCTTGTATCCCTGCCAGACTTTCATTCGGCGCAATCCCTTGTGGATACTTTCCGCCCACCGGCATACCTCAGCATGGAAACTCTCCTGCAGGCCATCCCAATAGCCGGACACACTCTGATCAGGATTAACAGTCAACGGTCCGCCCAGCTCACCAGCAATCCCGTCGGAAATTGCCGCTTTAACATCAGCAAGCTCGCACTCGGGGTCCGCCCAAATAGCAGTAAGCAGGCGTGCGGTATGGTTTGCCAGCTTGTGATAGAGCATATCCAGGGCTCTAGGCCCCAATGCTTTTAGCGCCTCTGTCGTAGGCATTGCCGCTTCGAGCATGTTGGACTTGGCTGGCCCTTGAGTTGCGTACACCACAAGCCCCCGCTCCCTCTGCTTCACACGAAGCTGTGGGTGATCAAGGTTCAGGTAGTAAATGCTCGTGACCTTAGAGCCAACGAACACCCCATTCGACAAGCCCGGCACATAGCTCCGAACGAAACCCAGGCTCACAAGCCGCTTCAATTGATGCTTGATCGATAAGGAGTCGAGACCAGTCATGCTCCTGAGCCTCGACTCTCCAAGACCTGCCACCACGCCACAATGATCAGCCTCGCTGAGAAGAGCAGCCAATAAGATCCGGGTGGCAGCCCCCAGGCGGCCCTTAGCTCCGGGAGCAGCAGGTCGACCGTCTTTACGGGTAGCAGCACGGGATGACGTTACCGCCTGGTCTGTCGATGTCGCCTTCGCATCCTCCCCAACTGCGTAGATGTCCGGCTCGAGAAAAAGACGAAACATTAGCTCTTGGTGTGCGAACTCTCTGCCTACGTCCTTGAGCACGTTGAGCAGGTACTGTGAGGCCGCATACCCAACCCCTGGACGCCCAACCTCGCCAACCTGCTTGCTCTCACTCAGAAGCCCAACCCTGACCAACTCTCGCGATGCATCTCTGACAAACCTTTCCGTAAAGCAGAGAGCCTTCGCTACAGGCTTGATCTTGTAAGGGGCATCCAGACCCACTGCCTCCTTGCACGTCAATGCTTGAAGAAAGAACCTTGACTCTGCACCAATCTCAACCATCACAGAGAGAGCTATCATGTCTGTATAACACCAGCAAGCCACACCAAATTAGATCTGATTTTATACCCTATTTTTTCAGAAAAAATAATTCATGTAACAAGACATTTAACACACCTATTAACGAGTCAATTCACACATCTGCTAACAGTGCATGATTCACTTCAGATAACAAATCAGTTAACTTTTCTGTTAACAGAACAGATGAAACTGACCGATCACTGCGTAGCGGCTCCGCTACGCAAGAGGAGAGAACTGGATGGCGGGGACTGGAAATGCGCCGAGCTGGCTCAACGAAGACGATCATGAAGAGTGGCAATGGGCAGCAAAATACCTAACAAGCCGCAGCTCCCCAGCGCTAAAAGACAAGCTCGGCCTGATGATCTCGATGGACTTCAGGTCCCTTATCAGATCGATCCCTGCCCTAGAAAAAGAGGCGGAAGGCGTAAAGCTCATTGAGCGGCTACGGAACGCCATCAGGCAAAGGCGCTATCGACTGGCAGACGGTGGCCGAAAGACATGCTCCTTTACGCTCCCAAGAGCGACCAAGACCGCGCTCAAAACCCTGGCGAAAAGGCACAAAACCACTGAAACAGGCCTGATAGAGCGCCTGATCGAAGCAGCCTCTAAGCAAGTCGCAATACAAAAAGAGGAAACGCGGCACGAATCTCAGGCGATGAAAGCCATACGCAACGCGCGCAAGCTCGAACAAGAGCTGGCCAAAGTGCGTATTGATGAGACCGAGAAACAGCTGCATCACTGCCTAAAACAGCTTGCACGATGGGAAGCCTTTTTAAAGGAAGAGCAACCGGCGCTATCCCCCGAAGATGAAGCTGCCGCAACGGCCCTCATAAAGCAGCGCCTGCACGTAATTCATGAGGCCATCGACGCAGCCGTGGCAAGGCACCAGTTGACCAGCCCAAGAAACGTCTAAGGCATCTTCCTGCGCAAAGCGGCGCATCACAGTGTGGGTCAATATGTGGGTCGAAACATCTATTGAAATATAAACTATTATAAATCAATTACTTATTTTATAAAAAAACCGGCCACAAGCCGGCTTTTTTATTGCCGAAAGCCACGCTGCTAGGGGCCTCAGACACTAAGACAGCGCCAGCCCATACCTCAGCCCATACATACCAGGGCCATTAAATAGACTCGGATGAGTCATGACAAAGAATCGGACCATGTAAGATTGTGCTGCCTCAAGACGGCAGGAACTCGCCGCCCTCATCAGGACACGACATGGACCTCACGACCTTTCGACAGATCGTTGACCGCTCTCCCCCGGCCATCAAAGCTTGCGAAGAAAACCTTCAGCACCTCTACGATTATGTAGGGCTTGAGCACGGCTCCAGCTACACACGCTCCGCTGTATCCAAAGCGCTATACGCCAGGATTCGCGATTGCTTCACCTCCGGCCACGCTGCAGTTTTGCGAGCCTGCCAATCATTACGGACAGACCTCATTCGCGAGCACACGCTCTTGAATGCTCCGCTCGATCCTTACTTTGAGGTTCTTGCGCATCTCCGAGATGCGGTGCGCGCTGACGACAATTCGCGCACCACAATCGAAGGCGACTGGGACACCGCAGTTCGGACCGCATTCGACCATGTGCAGATCCAAAGCTGGGGATCAGAGAGCCGCAGAACGACCTATGCCCGTGAGTTCATGGTGGCAGAAGCGGCGCGCGCGCTACGTGATGCGGGATACTCGATTCAGTTGGAACCGGGAAAATTGAGCTTTGGACAAGGGGCAGAAACGGCCCTTGTCGCCACCATTGAAGAGTTGGTTGTTGGCGCTGATGGAAAATTGACCCACCCTTGTATCTCGACCACAGCCTTTCAGTGAGGCTATGGTTCCCGACTGATCATCGGGGGAGAGAGTACAAGCCGCACCCACCCTTAAGCTTCGAGCTTGCTCCGTAGATTGCGCTGTACTCCTCCGCACTCATCCATAAGTCCGAACGGTATCCAGGGCCTCGAGCTCGCATCGACAAGGTTGGACGGATGCAGTGGCGATCATTGGAGTTCGTTGAGGAGAAAGCGACATGACAGCTGTTGTCGGCATCGACATTGCCAAACAAACATTCGACATCGCGACCCTGCAAAGCAACGGCAAGTACCGCACGAAGGCCAAATTGCCGAACGATCTCAAAGGGTTTGAGACGCTACAGCAGTGGTTGCTCAAGCACGCAGAGCCCCAGGCCTGGATCGTGATGGAGGCCACGGGTATCTATCACGAAGCGCTGGCCGAGTGGCTGTTCAAGCAAGGTTACCGCGTCTGTGTGCTCAACCCGGCCCAGCCGGCCTTCTATGCCCGTAGCCAGTTGCAGCGAGTGAAGACGGACAAGGTCGATGCCAAGCTGCTGGCCGACTATGGCAGTAGGCATCTGGCTGAGCTGCGCAGCTGGCAGCCAGAGGCTCCTGAGATTCGTCGTTTAAGAGCTCTGGTGCACCGTTTGAAAGATATTCAGGAGCTGGAGCAGATCGAGCGCAATCGCTTGGAGAGCACCCAGGAAAGCAAGGTCAGAGTCTCGATTCAATCGGTTCTCGATCATTTGAAAAAGCAGACCGATGAAACATTGAAAGCGATCAAGCAGCTCTTCGATGACAACGATGACCTGCGTGGCAAGCGAGACCTGCTGACCAGCATCGACGGTATCGCCGACAGAACCGCTGCGCTGTTGCTGGCTGAGTTGGGCGATATTCAACGCTTCAACAGCAGCAAAGCGGTCACCGCTTTTTCCGGCCTCAACCCCAGGTTGCAGGAGTCGGGTAAGCACAAGGGACATGTGCGAATTTCGCGCATGGGTCCAGCCCGTTTGCGTGCAGGTCTTTATATGCCAGCCGTCTCGTCCCTGACTCACAACCAGGCCATTCGAGAAATGGGCGAACGTATGAAAGCCAAGGGCAAAGCCGGCAAGCAGATCGCCTGCGCGGCTATGCGTAAGCTGCTGTGTATCGCTTATGGTGTGCTGAAATCTGGTCGGCCTTTTGATCCAGCACTTGCTATTGCGAGGTGAGCTTCAAGACGGTATCTGCCGATTGAAATTTGACCCAGGGCGGATTGCTGATTTGTGCATCAGCAACTGTGGATAAGTTTAGCAACGCAGCTGCTTTTTAATCCCTCCTTTCGATAGTCCAATGCTGTAACCGAAGACCTACCGCATCCAGTCATGCAGCAGGTCACCCTCACGTTATGTTCAGAACGGCTCATCGTCCTCCGGATCTTGGCCGCCCTTACGTTTTCGCTCCCGTGATTTGATCTTGGCCTGGGCCGCCAAGCTGCTGTGTTGCAGGCGATAGGACTCATTGCCAGTTTCGACGATGTGGCAGTGGTGGGTAAGCCGATCCAGCAGGGCGGTGGTCATCTTGGCGTCGCCGAACACGCACGACCACTCGGCGACGCTCAGGTTGATGGTGATCACCACGCTGGTGTGCTCGCACAGCTTGGACAGCAGGTGAAACAGCAGAGCGCCGCCAACCTGGCTGAACGGCAGATAACCCAGCTCATTGAGGATGACCCGATCCATGCGCAGCAGGACCTGGGCGATGCGCCCGGCTTTGCCGTCGTGCTTCTCGCGCTCCAGCAGGTTGACCAGATCAACCGTGGAGTAGAAGCGCACGCGCTTGCCGTGCAGGGTGATGGCGGACAGGGCCAGCGCGCAGGCCAGCGGTGCCCGGCCCGCCGATCAGCACCAGGTTCTGCGCCGTGTCGGTAAAGGCCAGGCTGGCCAGCTCCCTGACCAGGCGTGCGTCGGTGCAGGAGGCGCTGAAGTCGAAGCCGGCCAGGTCACGGTGCATCGGCAGCTTGGCCATGTTCATTTGATAATTCACCGAGCGCATGGCCCGATCCGCATGCTCCTGTTGCAGCAGGTGTTCGAGCAGCCATTTCGAGGAGGCTGTTGCCGACTCGCCCTGCGCGATCAGCTCCGCCCAGGCAGTGGCCATGCCGTGCAGACGCAGCTCCTTGAGTGCTGCCATGAGATCACGCATGGCCGATCTCCTCGGCCTGGCCACGCCGGCAGTCACGCAATCGCACGGTGGTGCTACACACACGGATCCAGAAAATTAAAACCACATATTGACATATCTCGATATTCGAAATAATCTGCCCCCCACGTACCTCTGGAGCCACCCCATGCAAACGTCCAGTGATACCCATCCGAACGACGTGCCCGATAGCAGCCACGGCCTGTTCATCGACAACCGGCCCATTTAACGCAGACATACAGGAGGCTTGATGACCACCCCTCTAACACTGGTCGCCACACTGGTTGCCAAGACCGGCTTCGAAGCCGAGCTCGAGCAGACGCTTCAGGACCTGCAAGGCCCAAGTAGAGGCGAAGCAGACTGTATCCAGTACGACTTCCACCGTGATGCCGAGCAAGCACGCACCTTCCACATGATCGAGCAGTGGCGGGACGAAGCTGCGTTAGCCGCGCACCAAGCGACACCGCATTTCCAGGCGGCGCTGCCTGTCATCGAACGCGCTGCAGAAAAATTCTCCGTCGCGAAAATGTACCGCGTCTCTTAAGGAGCTCTGAATGAAAGCCATTGCACACTTCAAATGCTTGCCTGTTGAGCATCCCGATGCCCTCGTGGATATCGATCTACCCGATCCAGTGCCGGGGCCACGCGACCTGTTGGTCGAGGTCAAGGCCGTATCGGTCAATCCTGTCGATACCAAGGTGCGGCAGGGCTACGTACCGCACGAGGACGAAAGCCAGCCGCGCATCCTCGGCTGGGACGCTGCCGGTGTGGTCAAGTCGGTCGGTCCCGAGGTGACACTGTTCAAGCCCGGTGACAAGGTCTGGTACGCCGGGTCGCTGATCCGCCAGGGCAGCAACAGTGAACTGCAACTGGTGGACGAGCGTATCGCCGGTCATATGCCCCAGTCTCTCGAGTTCGCCCAGGCTGCCGCACTCCCCCTGACTTCCTTGACCGCCTGGGAACTGCTCTTTGATCGCCTCGGTGTTGCACGTGATACCAGCGATCGGGGCGAAACGCTTCTGATCATTGGCGCTGCAGGAGGGGTAGGTTCAATCCTGACCCAGTTGGCGCGGCAGCTCACCGGGCTGACGATCATTGGCACGGCTTCCCGCCCTGAGACCCAGGCCTGGGTCACCGAGCTGGGCGCGCATCATGTCATCGACCACACCAAGCCGCTCAGCGAAGAGCTCCGGCGCATCGGCATCGCTGAAGTCAGCTTTGTCGCAAGCCTGACTCAGACCGACCGGCACTACGAACAAATCATCGAGTCGCTGAAGCCCCAGGGCAGGCTGGGACTGATAGATGACCCGGCCACGCTGGACGCCGTACCGCTGAAGCGAAAGAGCCTGTCGCTGCACTGGGAGCTGATGTACACCCGCTCGCTGTATGAAACGGACGACATGCAGGAGCAGCACAACATCCTTAATGAAGTCGCGCGGCTGATTGATGCGGGTGTGTTGCGCACGACTGTCGGCGAGCACTACGGGCGTATCAACGCAGAAAATCTTCGTCGTGCCCATGCTCTGCTGGAAAGCGGCAAGGCGAAGGGGAAGGTCGTGCTGGAAGGCTTCTAAGCGGAGAATTTCCCTGCCGTCCCGTAAGGGCTGTAGTGGTCAAATGACTTCGGACCCTTCGATAGGGTGGCCTGCTTGTCGCTCATAGCTGTTGGGCGACAGGTAGCCGAGCCTGGAGCGCAGGCGCACGCCGTTGTAGAAACCGACGATGTAGTCGGCGATGTCGGTCATGCGTGTCGCCTGCTGTCTGGACGCAGGACATAAACCGGGCGCCGCGGGGGCGCCGCGCGATGGAAACCGGGCGGATGTGGGTGAACACCTACCATGACACTCCTGCCCACCAGTCCATCCTGGAAGCCTACCGGCAAAGGAAGAATGTCTTCGCAAGCCTCAACGAGGCACCGCATGGGTTGTGCTGACCCTGTGGAGTCGTATCAATTCATCCGATTAAATCGATTTTTCTAGATATGCAGGTAAATGAAATGAGTGAGTCCACCCTCTTCCAAGCCACACAGTTGGGCCCGTATACCCTCAAGAACCGCATCGTTCTGCCGCCGCTGACGCGTTCACGCAGCACCCAGCCCGGCAACATTCCGAACGATCTCATGGCTACTTACTACCGTCAGCGTACCGGTGCCGGTTTCATGGTGACCGAAGGCACCCAGATCGAACCTCGCGGACAGGGCTACGCCTGGACCCCTGGCATTCATAGTGCCGAGCAGATCGAGGGCTGGCGCAAGATCACCGACGCCGTTCACGCCGAAGGCGGCGTGATTTTCGCTCAGCTCTGGCATGTCGGCCGCGTGTCGCACACCTCCCTGCAGCCCCGAGGCGAAGCGCCCGTCGCGCCATCGGCCATCCGAGCAGACAGCGTCAAGGTATTCATCGAGACGGGCCCCGGCACGGGTACACTGGCTGAGCCGTCGACTCCACGCGCACTGTCGACCGCAGAAGTGAAGGAACTGGTCCAGCTCTATGCCCAAGCGGCCCGAAATGCGCTGGAAGCCGGTTTCGACGGGGTAGAAATCCACGCTGCGAACGGGTACCTGGTGAACCAGTTCATTTCCGCCCACACCAACCGTCGTGATGACGAATATGGTGGCTCGCTGCAGAACCGCTTGCGCTTCCTGCGCGAAGTCACCCAAGCCGTTGCCGACGTCGTGGGTACGGAGCGCATGGGAGTTCGCTTCGCCCCCCTGTTCGCGACCACTGACGAAGACCGCGTCTACCTCGGCCTGGTCGAAGAGGATCCTCACCAAACCTATATCGAGGCGGTGAAGATCCTCGAGGAAGTAGGCATCGCTTACCTGTCGCTCGCCGAGGCCGATTGGGAGAACGCTCCAGAGCTGCCTGAAGCATTCCGCAAAGACGTTCGCAAGGCATTCAGCGGCAAGATCCTTTATGCCGGCAAATACACCGCTGAACGCGGAAATCGGGTGATCCAAGCCGGCTGGGGCGATCTCATCGCATTCGGACGGCCCTTCATTGCTAATCCGGATCTGCCCGCCCGCATCGCCAACGATTGGCCACTGAACTCGGTGGACCCGACTAGCATGTATGGTGGTACCGACAAGGGCTACACCGACTACCCCACCTATCGACCCTGAGCGATCGATGCCGCGCCCTGAAGGCCCTGGGCGCGGCTCATGTGTTTCTGACAGAGGGAGATAAATATGTACCAGCCAAGCACCATTGCGTATCAGGACCATCATGGATTCAGACGCACCTTCAGGCCGGGTCATCTGAGCCTTGGATTGTTCTTCCCCCTGGAAGCCTTCGAGAGGGATACCCCGAGCATGCGCAATCAGGTGGCATTGGCCAGACGGGCCGAAGCACTGGGCTTCTCCGCGCTCTGGTTTCGCGATGTTCCACTTAGGGACCCGGACTTCGGCGACGTCGGCCAGGTCTTCGACCCTTGGGTGTATCTGGGCTACATGGCCGCTCATACAACGAAGATCGCGCTGGGTACCGCTTCTATCGCCCTGCCCTTGCACCATCCCTTGCATACGGCCAAGGCGGCAGCGAGCGTCGACCAGTTGAGCGACGGTCGGCTGCTACTGGGGGTGGCGTCCGGTGACCGTCCGGTGGAGTTTCCCGCATTTAACATCGATCCCGAAAAGCGTGGCGAGGTCTTTCGCGAGAGCTGTGCAGTGATACGCCATGTCCATGGCACCTCGTTTAAGCCCATTCGCTGGAGCAGCGGTGAATTGCTGGGGGCTGACGTCATCCCCAAGCCTACAACCCGCGAAATCCCGCTTTTCGTGACCGGGCATAGCCGCCAGTCGCTGGATTGGATCGCGCGAGAAAGCCATGGATGGATAAACTATCCACGCCCGCCGAAAATGCAGCAGATGATCGTGGACGATTGGAGGCAGGAAGTCATAAAGCAGTGCGGCCCCGTCTACAAACCGTTCATGCAGTCGCTTTACATCGACCTCGATGCATCCCCGTCTGCGCCTCCCTCTCGAATTCATCTTGGGTTCCATCTGGGGCGCGACCACCTGCTGGCTTTACTGGGGACGCTTCAGGCAATCGGTGTGGACCACGTTATCCTGAACCTGAAATACGGCAAACGCCCCGCAGCCGAGGTTATCGAAGAGCTCGGCATGCACATCGTTCCTCACTTCGGCGCAAATTAGGCGGTACGTCAGCCTGACGGGAGATGGGAGTTCAGTCATGAGCGATACCCAACCCTCTCGACAGGCCGACCGTGGAGGTCACTTCGAGGCCTTCCCTTTCCCTGCGTGGACGAAGACACTATCGTAATATCGCGAAAAACAGGTATCACAGGTCTATGAGCATTGACGTGAACGAAGCCCTGAAAGCCTTGGCAAATCCGATGCGCCTTGCCATTCTCAATTGGCTCAAGGACCCCAGGGCAAACTTTCCTGAGCAAGAGGTCGATCCAGAAGCGATAGGTGTGTGCGTCAGCATTATCCAGGAGCGCACGGGCCTTTCGCAGTCCACCACATCGCTGTACCTAACGGCCCTGCAACGCGCACAGCTGGTGACATCGCAGCGAATCGGCCCCTGGACCTACTACAAGAGGCATGAGGACAACATCGGCGCCTTCTTCAAGGCCCTGCAAGAGAAGATTTAGCCCCATGCTGCCGGAGGGCCGAGGGTGTCCTCCACGCCGTGCTAGATCAGCAACCTCGGCACGGACTACCCGCTCAACCCCGACTGGCGCGTCGGTCTCCAGGCCCGAGCCCAGGGCGACTCCTACATCGACGAGCGCAATCAGCAGGGCAAGTACGGCGGATACGCACTGCTGGACGCCACAGGTGAGGTGCGCCTGTAATGCGGAAAATGGCGGCTGCGCGTTGCGCGCGGCGGCTAAAACAACAGAAATGAGCGGCTGATCGGAGCGGTTTTGATCGATTCTCCGCGGTTAAAAATCGCCAGAGGCTGAAGTCGGCCAGACACACATGGCTATTTCATCCCTGGCTTGTTCAACGGACTGCTAGCGCCTGAGCTTGCTCGCCGATTCACCACCGATGCCGAAGTGGTTTTTCGGCATTTCGGTGATGATCACGCGCACCCGCTCGATGGGCGCGTCCAGCGAGCGCGACATGGCCTCGCTGACTTCGCGGATCAGGGTTTCCTTTTGTTCGTCGGTGCGGCCTTCGAGGATATACAGCTGAGCGATGGGCATGGCCTCGTCCTTCAAAAATAGTGGCGGCCGGCACGCAAGCCGGCCGCATGGGGTTTAAACGAAGCGCGCGGACACCGAGCCAAGGCCCTGGTAACGCACGGTGATGTTGTCGCCCGGTGCCACCGGCACCGCCGCGGTGATGCCGCCGGTCATGATGAAACTGCCCGCCGGGATGTGTTCGCCGCGTTCGGCCAGCAGGTTGGCCAGCATCGCCACGCTGGAGGCCGGGTGACCGAGCACCGCGGCGCCGGCGCCGAGTTCCACCACTTCGCCGTTCTTCTCCATCACCACGCCGAGGGTGCGCAGGTCCACGTCGGCCACATTGGCCATCTGCCCGCCGGTAATGAAACGGGTCGAGGAGGCGTTGTCGGCGACCACGCTGATCAGGTCAAACTTGAAGTTCTCGTAACGCGAGTCGATCACTTCCACCGTCGGCACGACGAAGTCGGTGGCCGCCAGCACCTGGCCGATATGGCAGCCCGGGCCATGCAGCGGGGCCTTGGTGACGAAGCTGATCTCCGCCTCGATCTTCGGGTGGATCAGTTTGGCGCAATCCACCACGCCGCCGTCGGCGACGCTGAAGTAGTCGGCGAGGAAGCCGTAGATCGGCGTTTCCACGCCCATCTGCGCCATCTTCGCCCAGGAGGTCAGGCCCATCTTCAGGCCGACGATCTTGTTGCCGCGGGCCTCCTTGCGCCGGCGGATTTCCCACTGCACGTCGTAGGCGTCGGCGAAGGTCATGTCCGGGTAATCGTTGGTCACCTTGCTGATGTCATGCGCATGCAGCTCGGCGTGTTCGATGTGCTCGGCCAGGGCCAGCACCTGTTCGCGGGTCAGGGTACGGTTCATCAGTTGCGCTCCTTACGGGCGGCCAATAGGTCGAGGGCGACGTCGACGATCATGTCTTCCTGACCACCGACCATGCGCCGTTTGCCCAGTTCGACGAGGATGTCCACGGCCTTGAGGCCGTATTTCTGCGCGGCCACTTCGGAATGACGGAGGAAGCTGGAGTAGACCCCGGCGTAACCGAGGGCCAGGGTTTCGCGGTCGACCCGCACCGGGCGATCCTGCAACGGTCGGACGATGTCGTCGGCGGCGTCCATCAGGGTGTAGAGGTCGGTGCCGTGCTCCCAGCCCAGGCGTTCGGCGGCGGCAATGAACACCTCCAACGGCGCGTTGCCGGCCCCGGCGCCCATGCCGGCGAGACTGGCGTCGATGCGGTCGCAGCCCTCCTCCACCGCGACGATGGAGTTGGCCACGCCAAGCGACAGGTTGTGGTGGGCGTGCATGCCGGTCTGGGTTTCCGGCTTGAGCACGGCCTTGACCGCGCGGAAGCGCTCGCGCACGTCCTGCATGCTCAGCGCACCGCCGGAGTCGACCACGTAGATGCAGGTCGCGCCGTAGTTCTCCATCAGCTTGGCCTGCTTGGCCAGATGCTCGGGGGCGATCATATGGCTCATCATCAAAAAGCCGACAGTGTCCATGCCCAGCTCGCGGGCGTATTCGATGTGTTGCTTGGAGACATCCGCCTCGGTGCAATGGGTGGCCACGCGGACCACCCGCGCGCCGGCGGTGTAGGCCGCCTTGAGGTCGTGCACCGTGCCGATGCCGGGCAGCAGCAGGGTGGCGATTTTGGCGTGGCTGATCACGTCGTTGACCGCCTCGATCCACTCCAGGTCGGTGTGCGCGCCGAAGCCGTAGTTGAAGCTCGAGCCTTGCAGGCCGTCGCCGTGGGCCACTTCGATGGAGTCGACCTTGGCCTGGTCCAGGGCGCGGGCGATGTCCTGCACGTTCTGGATCGAGTACTGGTGGCGGATCGCGTGGCTGCCGTCGCGCAGGGTGACGTCGGAGATATAGAGTTTCTTGCCGGGGTTGAAGGTCATGGCGATTCTCCTCAGGCCTTGAGCATCGACTGGGCCATGCGCTCGGCAGTGGCCAGCGCGGCGGAGGTCATGATGTCGAGGTTGCCAGCGTAGGCCGGCAGGTAATGGGCGGCGCCTTCGACTTCGAGGAACACCGAGGTCTTCAACCCGCTGAACCGGCCGAGGCCGGGGATGTTCAGCGGCGCGGACTCGGGGATCACGTCGAACTGCACCTGCTGCTTCAGGCGATAGCCGGGCACGTAGGCCTGCACCGCCTGAACCATTTCCTCCACCGAGGCCGCGACGGCGGCCTCATCGGCGGCGGCGGACAGCACATACACGGTGTCGCGCATGATCAGCGGCGGCTCAGCCGGGTTCATGATGATGATCGCCTTGCCCTTGGCCGCACCGCCGATCACCTCGATGGCTTTGCTGGTGGTCTCGGTGAACTCGTCGATGTTGGCGCGGGTGCCGGGACCGGCGGACTTGCTGCTGATCGAGGCGACGATCTCGGCGTAATGGACCTTGGCCACGCGGGAGACCGCGGCGACCATCGGGATGGTCGCCTGGCCGCCGCAGGTGACCATGTTGACGTTGAGCTTGCCGAGGTGCTCCTCCAGGTTGACCACCGGCACGCAGTACGGGCCGATGGCCGCCGGGGTCAGGTCGATCAGGCGGATGCCCGGTTTGGCCTGGCGCAGCAGCGCCTCGTTCTGCACGTGGGCACTGGCCGAGGTGGCGTCGAAGACGAAATCGATGTCGGCGAACTCGGGCAGGTTGATCAGCCCTTCGACGCCGGCATGGGTGGTCGCCACGCCCATGCGCTGGGCGCGGGCCAGACCGTCGGAGGCGGCGTCGATGCCGACCATGGCGCCCATTTCCAGGTACTTGGCGTTGCGCAGCACCTTGATCATCAGGTCGGTGCCGATATTGCCCGGACCGATGATCGCGACTTTGAGTTTCTGGTTCATCTGCAAGCCTCCAATTCAGGTGAAGCGCACGGAGGCGCTGCCGATACCGCCGATGTCGACGCGCATCACGTCGCCGGCCTTGACCGGCTCCAACGGCACCAGCGAGCCGGACAGGATCACCTCGCCGGCTTTCAGCGCGATGCCGAAACGGCCCAGGGTGTTGGCCAGCCAGGCCACGCAGTTGACCGGCGAACCGAGCGCCGCAGCGCCGGCCCCGGTGCTGATGATGTGGCCGTTCTTTTCCACCACCATGCCGCAGGTGACCAGGTCGACCTGGCGCGGCGATACCGCCTGGTCGCCGAGCACGAACAGGCCGCAGGAGGCGTTGTCCGCCACGGTGTCCTGGATCTTGATTTTCCAGTCGCGGATGCGCGAATCGACGATCTCGAAACAGGGCATCACGCACTCGGTGGCGGCCAGTACGTCGGCGTTGGTCACGCCGGGGCCGATCAGGTCCTTCTTGAGGATGAAGGCGATCTCGCCCTCGGCCTTGGGCTGCATCAGTCGCTGGCTGATCGGCACCGCTTCGCCGCTGTTGAACACCATGGCGTCGGTCAGGTAACCGAAGTCCGGCTGGTGCACGCCCAGCATGTTTTGCACCGCCTTGCTGGTCACGCCGATCTTCTTGCCGATGATCTTCTCGCCGGCCGCCAGGCGCCGTTCGAGCAGGCGCAGCGAAATGTGGTAGGCGTCGTCGACGCTGATGTCGAAGCCACGCTCGGTCAGCGGGCTGATCGCCTCGCGGTTGAGCATGGCCTGGTACAGCTCGTCGCCGAGCGCGTTGATCATTATCTGGTCCATGTCGGTCTCTCTCAGGAATGGCGGGCGTCGGCTTCGGCGAGGAAATCCTCGACCAGGCGGGCGAAGCGGGCGGCGTGTTCGATCTGCGTCCAGTGGCCGCACTGGCCGAACACGTGCAATTGCGCGCGGACGATCCACTCGGCCAGGGTCAGCGAGGCGGCCAGGGGGATCACCTGATCCTCGCGGCCATGGATCACCAGGGTTTCGTGGGGCAAGGCGCGGATCTGCGCCTCGCTGCTGGCCAGGCCATCGACCCAGCGCTGGCGCGGTGCGGGGAACATCTGCGCGAACGACTCCTGAAAACCGGGGCGGATGCTGGCCTGGTAACGCAGCTCGGCCAACTCGTCGGTGACCAGGCTGCGGTCGTAGGCGAAGGTGTCCATCAGCCGGCGCATGGTGGCGAAGGACGGCTCATAGCCCCACACATCATCCAGGCCCGGGGTGATCGGAAAGCTCACCCCGGCGCTGCCCATCAGCACCAGCCGGCGCACGCGCTCGGGGTGGCGGATGGCCAGGGCCAGGGCCAGGCCGCCACCGAAGGAGTTACCGACCAGATCGGCCTGCTCGATGCCCAGGGCATCGAGCACGCCAAGCGCGTGTTCGACCCAGCGCTGTTGGTGGTACTGACCATCGGCCGGGCGTTCGCTGTAGCCGAAGCCCAGCATGTCCGGGGCGATCACCCGGCGACGCTTGGCCAGCTCGGGCATCACCAGGCGCCAGTTGGCCCAGGCGGTGACGCCGGGGCCGGAGCCGTGGATCATCATCAGCGGGAAGCCTTCGCCGCTGTCGTGCAGGTTGGTGCGATAGCCGGCGGCGAGGATTTCGCGGCCGATTTCCGGGCTGTTCTGGGGTGCGCTCATCACGGCCTCACAACTTCACACAGATGTTTTTCAGTTCGGTGTAGAACTCCAGCGAGTGCACACCCCCTTCCCGACCGATCCCGGATTGCTTGCTGCCGCCGAAGGCGGTGCGCAGATCGCGCAGGAACCAACTGTTGACCCAGACGATGCCGGCCTCCAACTGCCCGGCGACGCGGTGCGCGCGCGAGGTGTTCTCGGTCCAGATGGTCGCCGCCAGGCCATAGGGTAGGCTATTGGCCAACTCGACGGCTTCTTCCTCGCGGTCGAACGGGCGGATATGGCAGCAGGGCCCGAAGATTTCCTCGGTGACCACCGCGGCACCGTCGGCCAAGCCGGTCCAGATGGTCGGTTGCACCCAGGCGCCGCCAGCCAGTTCGGCCGGCATCTCGGGCACGCCGCCGCCGGTGACCACTGTGGCGCCCTCATCAACCGCCTTCTGGTAATAGGAGAGGACCTTCTCGCGGTGCTGCAGGCTGATCAACGGGCCGAAGTTGGCCTGCGGGTCATCCGGCGTACCTATCACCAGGCTCTCGGCGCCGGCCTTGAGGCGGGCGACAAACTCATCGAAGATCGGCCGCTCGACATACAGGCGCTCGGTGCCCAGGCAGACCTGGCCGCCGTTGGCGAACACCGACCGCATGCTGCCTTCGATGGCCTTGTCCAGGTCGCAGTCGGCGAAGACGATGCCGGCGTTCTTGCCGCCCAGTTCGAAGGACACCGGCCGCACACCCTTGGCCGCCGCGCGCATGATCGCCTCGCCGGTGCGGGTTTCGCCGGTGAAGGTGATGGCGTTGACGTCCGGGTGCTCGGTGAGGAAGGCGCCGGCCGAATCCGGGCCGAAGCCATGCACCACGTTGTACACCCCAGCCGGCACGCCGGCCGCCTGCATCACCTCGCCGAGCAGCGCGGTAGTCAGTGGGGTTTCCTCCGAGGGCTTGACCACCACCGTGTTGCCGCAGGCCAGGGCCGGGCCGACCTTCCAGGTCATCAGCAGTAGCGGCAGGTTCCACGGGCTGATCACCCCGATCACCCCCTTGGGGCGGCGCACCGCGTAGTTGATCGCGCCACTACCATCCGGCGTGGCCATCTCGAAGGCTTCGGTGGCGACGTTCTTCAGTAGGTCGGCGAAGACCTTGAAGTTGGCCGCACCGCGCGGGATGTCGATATGGCTGGCGAGCGACTTGGGCTTGCCGGTATCCAGGCATTCGGCCTCGAGGAACTCGTCGAAACGTGCGGTGATGCCGTCGGCCACGCGGTGCAGGATCTCCGCCCGCTCGCTCACGCTCATCTTGCCCCAGGGGCCTTTCAGCGCGGCGCGTGCGGCCTGCACCGCTGCGTCGACTTCGGCGCGACCAGCTTCGTGAACACGGGCAATCACCTGGCCATTAGCGGGGTTGACGTCCTCGAAGGTGCGGCCGCTAGCCGAGCCGACGAAGGCGCCGTTAATGAAGTGCTTGATCTCTTTCATCTATGCAATCTCTGCAAAAGGTCAGACAGGCTGGTTTCAGGTCAGCACGGTCAGGAAACGTTCGTTGAGCACCCGGTCGTGGTAAAAAATGGCCTTGCCCAGGTCCTTGGCCAGCCAGGTCACGGGCTTGTGATCCTGGTAGTTGTAATCGCCGCCACAGAACACCTCGTTGCGGTTGCCCGAAGGGTCGAAGAAGTAGATGGTCTTGCCGTGAGTCAGGCCGTGGCGGGTCGGGCCTATGTCGATGGAGGTATCGGTCATGGAGATCAGGTCGGCTGCGCGCAGCACGTCCTCCCAGGTTTCCAGGAAGAACGACACATGGTGGAACTTGCCCTTCTCCGGGCAATGGATGAAGGCCACGTCGTGCGCTTTGGTCGACAGGCTGAGGAACTGCGCGACGCGGGTGCCGTCGTCGTCGATCACCTGCTCGGCCAGGTAGAAACCGAGCACCTCGGTGAACAGCTCATAGGTGGCTTGCAGCTCATCGCCATACATCAGGCAGTGGTCGAAACGCACCGCACGCATGCCTTTGAGGTTGCGCGGCCAGGCCTCCGGGTTGACCTCGGCCAAGCCCCATTTGCCGGTGTACTCCTTGTCCGCATAGAGCTCGAAGAAGTGCCCGGACGGTGCCCGGAAGCGCACCCGTCGGCCACACCCCTTGAGTTCGCCGGCGGCGATACTCTCGACCAGACAGCCATAGTTGAGCAGGTCCTCGGTGAGGCGGTTCAGGCAGTCCTCGTCGAGCACCTTGAAGCCCATGAAATCCATGCCCGGCTGATCGGCCTCGCGCAGCACCACGGAGAATTTGTCGACCTCGGTCCAGGCCTTCAGGTAGACGCGCCCTTGCTCGTCGCGGTCCATTTCGATCAGACCGAGCAGGTCGCGGTAGTGGGCCAGGGCGCTCTCCAGGTTCAGTACGCGAAGCTGGACGTGACCGGGGCGCATTACGCCTTTTTTCATGACGACACCTCTTGCTGGTTCTTGTTGTTGTGGTCGCCCGGGCCTTGGCGGCGCAGGCATTCGATGCTCAGGTCAGTCTGGGGAAACAGTTGGCATGCCAGTGCCAGGCCCTGCTTGGCCGCCTCCGGCGGCACATGGCTGCAACTCATCTTGTGGCACTGGTAGGTGCCGCTCAGCACGCGCACCTTGCACAGCCCGCAGCCGCCGCCGCGGCAACCCACCGGCACGCAGCGCTTGCCCTGTTGCTCCATCGCCCTCAGCACCGACTGGCCGGGCAGGCAACGGAAGGTCTGGCCGCTGAGGGTTTCGCGAATCTCATAACCGGCATGGTTCATGGCTTACCTCAGATGCGCTTGAACAGGGCCGAACGGGTGCTCTCGCCGGCACCATCGGCGGCGGTGTAGAAGCGCTCCATAAAGATGTCGCGCTCGAACAAGCGACCTTGCATCAGGGTGGTGATGGCCGCGTCGATCATCGGCGGTGGGCCGCACAGGTAGGCTTTCTGCCCGCCGAAGCGGCCGTCGAAATGCGCCTTGGCGGCGTCGTGGACGAAGCCCTTGAAACCCTGCCATTCGGGATCGTCGTTGGCCTGGTTGAGTGCCGGCACGTAACTGAAGTTGGGGTGGCGCGCGGCCAGTTCCTCGAACAGTTCGCAGTTGTACAGCTCGGCGCGGTTGCGCGCGCCCTGGAACAGGGTGATCCGCCGCGTATCGCCGCGTTCAAGCAGATCGAGGATCATCGACTGCGGGCTCGATAAGCCCGAGCCGCCGGCGATGAAGATCAGGTCGCCGGCCTGCGAATCGCGCACGAAGAACTGCCCATAAGGCCCGGACAGCTCCACCGCGTCGCCGACTTTCAGTTGCTTGTGGATAAAGCCGGTGGCCGCACCGCCCTCGACCAGGCGCACGTGCAACTCGACTTCGTCGTTCCGGCTCGGCGGGTTGGCCAGCGAGAAGGCGCGGGTGCCGTCGATGCCCGGCAATGCCAGGTTGACGTACTGCCCGGCCTGGAACGGCATGGGCCGATCCAGCTTGATGTGCAGGCCCTTGATGGTCGGCGACAGGTCAACCAGGGCGCTGACCACCCCCCGGTAATCCTCCACCGGATGGCCGAGGAAGTCCGGGTCGGCATCGACGTCGGCTTCGATCACCAGGTCGGACAGCGGAATGGCGCAGCAGGCCAGCACCTTGCGCTCGTCGCGCTCGATGTCCATCAGGGCGAACGGCGAGGCTTCGCCGATATCCACTTCGCCCTCGACCACCTGCACCTTGCAGGTGGCGCAGGTGCCGTGGCCGCAGGCGAACGGCAGCCAGACGCCCTGGCGCAGAGCGGCCTGGAGGATGGTCTGGCCGTCCTCCACTTCGATCACTTCGCCGGTCGGTTCAATGGTGACGTTGTAACTCATGACACACCTCTCAGCTGCACGAACCCTGGATGCCGTTCAGGCCCGGGGTGTTCAGACGCAGCATGCTTTTGTGGTCGATGCCGTTGGCTTCCAGGCTAGCGGCGTAGTCCGGGGTGAATGGCTGATCGTTCAGCTGCCAGAGCGCCTGGCTGAAATCGATCTTCGCGCTGTCCGGATGGGCGTGGATCGCGGGCTTGAGCACCTGCTCGAGGAACTCGGCAAAGGGCATGCCGGGGGCTACCAAGAACGCGAGCGCGGAGCAGTACATCAGGTGCTCTTCCCAGTAGAGGTAGAGCAGTTGCATGCCGTTGAAGTTGGCCTGCACATCCCGTGGCGTGGCAGTGTATTCGCCGATTGAGTTGACAGTCATGATCGAACCCTCTTGTTCTTGGAATGGCTCAGGGGCGGTGCTTCACCCCTGAGCGGCTGGCGCTGCCTCAGGCGGCGTCCAGGTTCTTGTCCGCCGGGGCGGCAGTTGGTGGGGTCTGACCTTTCAGGGCCAGCCAGCGCTGGTGCTCGGGCGAGCCCAGGTACTCCAAATTGTCCACGCCGCTTTTGATGTGGTAGTACTTCTGCACCACCGTCTCGACATCCCCGCCTTCGCAGTTGCCCTGGTAGATCTGGTGCACCGGCAGCCAGGCCTGGATGTACTTCACCGGCTCGTTCTTGAAGATGTCGCAGCAGCCATCCGAGCAGAAGTGATAGCGCTCCCCCTCGTGCACCAGGCTGCGCAGGCTGAGCTTGGTCGGATCGTCCGGCTCGGTGAAAATCGCCGGTACCTGGCACACCTGGCAGAGGTGCGGCAGGGTGTCGTTGTAGAAGCGCTCACCCTTGGCCTGCTGCTCACGCCAGAACTCGAAGCGCGGGCGGTAGTATTTGTCGAAGGTGTCCGGGTATTTCTCCGACAGCCAGTTCAGTTCCTCGTCACCGGGTATCCAGGTATGGAAGTTGGTGGCCTTGCTGTATTGATAGAAGGCCCCCCACACCTGGTGGGTGATGTGCTCCTTGCCGATGGTGGTCTGCTCGACGTATTTCGGCGGCCGGATGCCATAGCGCTCCAGATCCTTGAACAGCGCGCCACCGGCCTGCTCGAAGTAGACCCCCCAGGCCTCAGACCAGGACATCACTTTGTTCGGCAGCATGTAGTCCATCATCATGCCGATCAGGGTCAGCAGGCGGTAACCGCGCCAGAACCACTTATCGATCCAGCGCTGGATGATGGGCACGTTGTCTTCATGCTGTTCGAGCATGAACTTGATCACTTCCAGACCCAGGGTCATGTGCCGCGCCTCGTCCGACTGCGCGGAGAAACCGAAGGTGACCGTGGCCATATCGCCGTTGTAGGCGGCACCGGACATGAAGGGTACGAACAACAGGTTGGTCAGCACGTACTCGAAGGAGAACGAGACGGCGGTGAGGAACTCGAACGGACCGGCGGTCCGCGCATCGTCCATAAAGGACTTGGGTACCGAGAGGAACCAGACCCGGTCGTACATGTGGGCGAAGTCATGCAAACCATCGAAGTGCTTGTTGTAATGGCTCATGGCGTGGACTTGCGTCTGCACATGGCGCAGCTCGTCGATCGCCTGCATCTGACAGGCGACCCGCGCACCGGCGCCACTGAACTGCCGGCCAACCCGCGAGAAGCCCTGGAAGGCCTGGTATTCCAGCGGTGAAACGCCGGTGAGGAACAGCTTCAGGGCGTTGACGTAGCGCGCATCGGAAATGTTCTGATGACCATTGTTCTGGGCAAAGGCGTCGAAGATCGCGTAGAGCTTCTTCTCTTTCTCCGCCTGGTATTTCCAGTAGCTGTCCATGGTCAGGCGGAAGGGGTCTTCCCACTTGTCCCAGTCGGTGATCTTGATGCCCTCGAAGTGCTCCAGCGGGAACACGTCTTCTTTCTTCTGGTAGGTCGTTTCCCAGGCCAGATCGCGGGTCAGGTAGCGGTATTTGTCTTTCAGGTTGAGGCGTTTCTTGTTGTGGGTAGCCATGAGCTTGTCTCCTAGTTCTTCCACTCGAGGACGAAGCGGTCATCGTCCTCGTCGACGTTGCCGCCGATGGTGATTACGTCCACCAGCATTTCCTGGACGTCCCAGGCGCGGCCGAGGTTCTCTTCCACGGTTTCCCTGCGGATCTCCAGGCGCTTCTCGGCCTCGATACGGATCATCGCCGGGTGGTGCTGGACGACGGCGTGGGGGTTGTCCTGGATGATCGCTTCCACCAGGTAACGCGCGTTGTCGTTATCCTGGAAGGCGATGTAGACGAGTGATGACATGCTTTATTCCTCGCGGCTTTTCAGGCCGATTTTCTGCAGGCGAGTAGCGAAGGCGCTGCGGACTTCATCCAGCGCGGCGATACCGGTGGCTTCCTCGGCCAGGGGCAACAATGCCTCGTAGGCACGCGGCTCCCAGACCTCCAGCCAGGCCTGCACCTGCTCACGGTTAGCGTCATTTTCGGCAAGCACGGTCTTGAACATGGCGTCGACCCAGCGCGTGCTTTCGCCGTACCAGTCGCGCATGAACTCGGTGAGCATGGCCACATCGCTGCCACCGTTCTCTGTGAGCCATTGGTCGAAGCGCTGGTACATCAGCGGCTGCAGCAAGCCGTCGAGCACCAGGTTCTGCGCCAGGCCCAACTCGAACCAGTCGCGGATCACGAAGCTGTCTTCGACGTAGCGACGCAGGCCCTGCCAGATCGGGTCGTCGAGCCAATAGGCCTTGGCTTGATCCAACGCCTCGCCGGTGCCGCCATCGAGCAGCAGGCCGATGCGCGAGAGGTACTGGCCCATGCCCAGGCGGTCCATCGCCTGGTAGATGTGCATCTGGGTCACGGTGGCGGCGATGCTGTCGCCGGCGATGCTGCTGTTATTCATGTTGGCGCCCAGCTCGGCATGCCGCAGCGGCACCAAGCAGCGCAGCAGCTTGGCCTGCAACTCGGCCGGCAGACGGCTCAGCAGCTCACGCTTTTCGCAGAAGCCATAGGCGTGTTCGGTGGCTTCCTGCATCCGCGCGCGGGTCTGCACATAGGCGCCGTAGTAGAATTGGCGGGGGTCGGTGACCTTGTGCCAATCGGTCATGCGGATCGCCGTGCGGGTCGGATCGTGCAGCTCGTGCTGCGGGTCCCACAGCGGGCGATAGTGAAAGTTGGTGACCGCTTCGATGTCGTAGCTGGCTTCCTGATAACGGCTAGCCGGCTTGTCGCCGAAGCGCCGTTGCAGGTTGCCGTAGGTCTGGCGGATCGGATCCACCGTATTGGTCTTTATCTCTACGCTCATATCAACCGTACCCTCTTGTTGTTGGATGCCCATCTGCCTGTCGGCAGGGTTCTCAGCCCGGGTCTTTCGGCAAGCGGCGACCGACATCGCCGAAGCGCCACTTGACCATGTCGTCGTCCACCGCCTTGGCCATCGCTTCGTCCATTGCCACCACGCGGTTGTGCTGGCAAAACTTCACGAAGGCGTCTTGCGGCAGCACCAACTCGACGAACAACTCAGGGTGGCCAAGGGCAAAATCGAACTCGACGAACTTGGCTTCTGGTTCGCTGCGCACCCGGACAAACCGGGTCAGCTGATCGAAGGGAATCTCTGGGTCTTTCATCTCGGCCGGTTCCTGGCTGGTTGCTGGCCAAGGCGCTAACGCAACGCCTGTGCCAAGGCGCCAAAAAAGAAGATAAGTATCTGTATTTAAATGATTTTTAATTTATTGATCGGCACCTGCGAGACGCCGTGAAGGCAGGCGCCACACGGGCTTTTTGAGCATTTGCTCAATTGCTTCGCCGCACTTGAGCAAATGCTCACAGCCCCTGTGCAGGGCAACCGATGGCACACCCCAGAGACTCGCGCCTTTCATCATTTGGTTGACTTTCATCTGCCGAAAAAGGCGAATATGGTGAGTTGGCGTTGCGCCAACACGGCCGGAAAGGCCGCCTGGAGTGTTCGCTGAATACATCGACTGCCGTGTGCTTTCCAGGTGTTTCAGCGCCCCCTACAACAATAAATCAGGGGATTTGAGTTCATGCCGATCCGCTATAAACCCGAGATGCAATACGCAGACTTCAAGGACCTCACCAGCCTCATCCACTTCCAGAGCACGGAAGGCAAGATCTGGCTGGGCGAGCAGCGCATGCTGCTGTTGCAGGTTTCCGCGATGGCCAATTTCCGCCGCGAGATGGTCAACACCCTGGGCATCGAGCGGGCCAAGGGATTCTTCCTGCGCATGGGTTACCAGTCCGGACTGAAGGACGCCGAACTGGCCTGGAAGCTGCGCCCGAATGCCAGCGAGTACGACATGTTCCTCGCCGGCCCGCAGCTGCATTCGCTCAAGGGCCTGGTCAAGGCCCGCCCCACCGAGGTCGATATCGACAAGGAAAGCGGGCGCTTCTACGTCGAGGTGGAGTGGATCGACTCCTTCGAGGTGGAAATCTGCCAGACCGAGCTGGGGCTGATGCAAGACCCGGTGTGCTGGACTCTGCTCGGCTACGCCTGCGCCTATTCCTCGGCGTTCATGGGCCGGGAAATCATCTTCAAGGAAGTCGGCTGCCGCGGCTGCGGCGGCGACAAGTGCCGGATCATCGGCAAGCCGGCCGAAGAGTGGGACGACGTTGCCAGCTTCAAACAGTATTTCAAGAGCGACCCCATCATCGAGGAACTCTACGAGTTGCAATCGCAACTGGTGTCGCTGCGTACCAACCTCGACAAACAGGAAGGCCAGTACTACGGCATCGGCCAGACCCCGGCCTACCAGACCGTGCGCAAGATGATGGACAAGGCCGCACAGGGCAAAGTCTCGGTGCTGCTGCTCGGCGAGACCGGGGTCGGCAAGGAGGTCATCGCGCGCAGCGTGCACCTGCGCAGCAAACGCGCCGCCGAGCCCTTTGTCGCGGTGAACTGTGCGGCGATCCCGCCGGACCTGATCGAGTCCGAATTGTTCGGCGTGGAAAAAGGCGCCTTCACCGGCGCCACCCAGTCACGCATGGGCCGCTTCGAGCGGGCCGACAAGGGCACCATCTTCCTTGACGAGGTGATCGAACTCAGCCCGCGCGCTCAGGCCAGTCTGCTGCGCGTGCTGCAAGAAGGCGAGCTGGAGCGAGTTGGCGACAACCGCACGCGCAAGATCGACGTAAGGGTGATCGCCGCCACCCACGAGGACCTGGCCGAAGCGGTCAAGGCCGGGCGTTTTCGCGCCGACCTGTACTACCGGCTGAACGTCTTCCCGGTGGCGATCCCGGCGTTGCGCGAACGCCGCGAGGACATTCCGCTGCTGGCTGAGCACTTCCTGCAGCGCTTCCACGAAGAGTACGGCAAGAGAACCCTCGGCCTTTCGGACAAAGCCCTGGAGGCCTGCCTGCATTACAGCTGGCCGGGCAATATCCGCGAACTGGAAAACGTCATCGAGCGCGGCATCATCCTCACCGACGCGAACGAAAGCATCAGCGTGCCGGCGCTGTTTCCACGGCCGCCGGAAGAGCCGCAGACCGACAGCGAGCGGGTGTCGTCGGACGGCGTGCTGATCCAGCCGGACAATGGCCAGGGCAGCTGGATCAGCCAGTTGTTGGGCAGCGGCCTGAGCCTCGACGAGATCGAGGAAAGCCTGATGCGCGAAGCCATGCACCAGGCCAAGCAGAACGTCTCCGGTGCTGCCCGCCTCCTGGGGCTGAGCCGCCCGGCTCTGGCCTACCGGCTGAAGAAGATCGGCATCGAGGACTGAGTCGCCATTTACCAGCGCCAATTCTGCTGAGGTTGCATTCGTACAATGACGAAACCTCAGCGCCTCGCTTAGGGAAACGCTGAAATAGCCGGGCGCAGGCGGGACAGCAGCTTTATCGCTGCACAGCGCTGGCGCTGGCCCGCTGGGGAATAATCCAGAACCTGCGTAGTACCTGGGCTCCTGCCTGCGCGGGAGTGACGGTAAATGGCCTTTGCAGAACTTCCTTAGTAATGCGTATGCCTCGTAGGCGTCTGCCCAAGTCACCTGGTGCGACTCAGGCAGGCGCCCATTGAGGCGGCTGGAGCAGACTCGCCGCGGCCCGTGTGCCGCCGCGTAGCGCCCCGGCAAACAGCCAGTGCGAGCGCTAGAGTGCTTTCAGACAACGCCTTAGCCGTTCAGCAAATGGCCAACCAAGGCCTGTTGGCGTTGAGCTTGAGTCTTTACCTGTTCGGCAAACTTCAGGGTGTTGCGTAGTTGTTCGCCACTGTGCAACGCCAGCTGATGAATGGCATGCAGCTTGGAGTTAATCTCTTCCGCTGCCTGGCCTTGTTGGTCGCTGGCGCTGGAAATTTGCGTACTCAACTGGTGAATGCTGGCGGTGCTGTCGAGGATCCCCAGTAGCACTGTGGCGGCGCCATCAACCTCGCTAACGCTTGACTGCAGATGACTGCGGCCTTGCTCCATCGTCTGCACCACTTGGCTAGTGCCCTGACGCAGTACCTCGATCATGCCCTGTATCTCGTCGGTAGAACTCTGCGTACGGCGGGCCAACGAGCGCACCTCGTCGGCGACCACTGCGAAGCCGCGACCGTTGTCGCCCGCCCGCGCTGCTTCGATGGCGGCGTTGAGCGCAAGCAAGTTGGTTTGTTCGGCAACACTGCGGATCACGTCGGAAATGCGCCCAATGACCTGGCTGTGTTGAGCGAGGGCGGCTACCGCGCTCGCTGAGCTCTCCAGCGTGTCGCAAAGCCGGTTGATGCTCCATCTGGCCTGCTCCATGCGTTGACGACCGTTATGGGTCAATGCTGCGGCTTGCTGGGCCAGGCTGGTTGCGTCGAAGGTGCTTTTGGCGACTTGCTGAGTGGTCGCCGCGAACTCCTCGACGGCCGCAGCGATTCCGGCCAGCTCCTGTTGCTGGTCGTGCGAGGCAGCACTGCTCGCGCCGACCAGACCAGTAGCCTGACCGGCGCCCTCGGCAACCTGGCGGCTGCTGTCGTGAATGCGTGCGAGCAAGGCGGCCAGCCTGAATTCCAGCAGGCGCATGGCCAGTTCTATCTGTCCGATCTGATCCACCCGGCCTGTGTAGATCAACTGTTTGATTGGATGCTGCACCAGACTGCGGCTATTGCGCACGAGCGCAGCGAATGGCCGGGCTTGTCGATGCAGCAGCAACCAGCAGAGTATTGCCGAACCTAGCGTGGCGAGCCCGCCGAGCATGGGCTCCAGACTCATGGCTAGCGCAGCCAGAGGGGCGATTGACAGGCAAGCCCACAGGCTCTGGCGAGACGCCTGACTCGGGTTCGGCCAGCGCAGACAGGCCGGCTGTCGACCTTGAGCGCGCACACGATAGGTTTCACTTGCGCGGGCAATCATCTGCGGGGTCGGCAACTGGTAGATCGCCTGATACTCGAGTACCTCACCGTTTTCGAGGATCGGGCTGATGTAGACGTCGACCCAAAATCCCTGACCATCGGCTCGGCGGTTCTGCAGCATGCCCATCCACGACTGCCCTTTGTTCACTGTGCCCCACAGATCTTTGAACGGGCCGGCGTGCATCTCTGGGTGGCGCAGACAATTGACCGGCTGGCCGAGCAATTGCGCAGGGCGGTAGCCGGCAAGGCTGGCGAAGGCAGGGCTGACGTAGGTGATGAGGCCGCTGGCGTCGCACAGCAAGAGCAACTGTTCGGCGGGGTGAGCATGAGTGAGTGGCATATTGCGCGTCCTTTTTAATGCACTGGCGATCCTGAGATGAGGAGGGATAAGAGCGCCTCGGTACGAGGGATCAATTCCCGGTTGCACGCAGGTGCTGCACGCTGAAAATCTCTGGCTTGCTCAGCTCGGAGTCGACCTGGCCCTTGAACTGCCCGGTGGTGCAGTGCATGGCCTGCATGTCGATCATCGAGAAGCTGTCGTCCAGCGCGACTCCGCTGCCCATGTTGATCGGCAGGTGATGGTCCGGGTGCGCCTTGCCGATGGTGAAGGTCTTCCACGGCTCGCCCTTGCGGTCGTAGGAGACGGTGCGCGACACGGCGAAGGTCTGTGCATCCACATAATGGACGCGCTTGGACAGCGGGTGGCGGGCGAACGTATTGAGCGGCGTTGCCTGCAACTGATAGACCTTGCGCAGTTGCCAGGTGATGCGCGGGAAGCAGTTGCCTTTGCCGTCGAAGGCCACCATGCGGTAGCCCTCGCTGTCGGTGCTGCCCGCGTCGAGGGCCAGGTCGTTGTGGTTGTAGAAGGGCATCAACATGAAGCGGGTACCCTGATAGCTCCAGCGCATGTCGGCGATGCGCCCGTTGTACCCCTCGAAATCCTCGATCATCAGATCGGAGCCCAGGAAAGCGTCGGTCATCTGCCCGGTGGCCAGGCGTCTGACGCGGCGTTGAAAGCCCAGATAGAGCCAGGAGTTGTCGCGCTTCAGATCGTTGTTAAAACGATGAATCAGCAGTTGGGTGTTGCGCAGATCTTGCGGCGAGTCGATGTTGAGGTAGATCGCCCGGAACTTGATCGACGGGTTGGGGGTAATGGCCGGTAGCGGTGGCTGGTTGACCCGATTGGTGAAGTTGAGGAAGTTCATGGTCATGTGGATGGTGCGCTCCACCTCGGCCGTGTCCATGTTGCGGTACTTCCAGATGAACGGGGAGATGATCGCGCTGTCGCCCCAGTTGTAGCCGTACTTGACGTTCCAGGCGAGTTTCTCCCCGGCGCGCGGATCGGCGGCATCCGGCTCCGCGGGAAAGGGCCGGCCGGCAATGGTGCCGCTGATCTCACCGGGGTTGGCACCTAGTTTGGCGCTGTGCAGGTGTTTGCGGGTGGCCTCGAGGTAGTGGGGGTGCAGGTCGAACGAGGTGGTCGGCGCGACCTCGATGCGAGTCCAGCCCTGGCGGATAAAGCCGAGCATGGCGGGGTCGAGCAATTCCTTGAAGCGCTCGACGTTGTCGGAATCGATGAGCATGCCGGTGTTCAGACCGTCGGCCTCGGGTATTGCCGCGCGGTAAGGGTAGAAGGCCTTGTCGATGAGGTCGTCATCGGCCAGGGCGGACAGCGGGTGCAGGCTGAGGTAGAGCAAGGCACAAAACAGTCTGTTGTTATTATTCATGGCTGAACCTTTGCTGGTGGGATCCCGCTCGACAGGTTCCTGGCCTGCGGGCACGGCTTCTCACAGCGCCGCCCATGCGGACGGCGGCTGTTTGCTGGGCTGCTGGTTGGGAGAAAGGCCCGGCCGCGTCTAACCGGCCGGACCGAGTGGCGCTGCTTAGTTACCGGTGGCGCGCATGTGCTGCACGCTGAACATCTCCGGCTTGCTCATCTCCGGATCGACCTGGCCCTTGAACTGCCCAGTGGTGCAGTGCATGGCCTGGATGTCGATCATCGAGAAGCTGTCGTCGATCGACACGCCGGAGCCCTTGTTCTTCGGCAGGTGGTGATCCGGATGGGCCTGGCCGATGGTGAAGGTCTTCCACATGCTGCCCTTGCGGTCATACGACACGGTGCGCGGCACGGTGAAGGTCTGCGCATCCATGTAGTGCACGCGCTTGGACAGTGGGTGGCTGCCGTCCACCGGCACCGATTCCACCTCGTAGACCTTGCGCAGCTGCCAGGTGATGTTGGGGAAACAGCCGCCCTGACCGCCGAACGCCACCACCTGGTAACCGTCGCTGTCCTTGTGCGTTTCGCTGTCCAGCGTCAGGTCGTTGTGGTTGTAGAACGGCATCAGCATGAAGCGGGTGCCCTTGTAGCTCCACTGCATGTCGGAAATGCGCCCGTTGTAGCCCTCGAAGTCCTCGATCATCAAGTCGGAGCCGAGGAAGGCATCGGTCACCTGGCCGGTGGCCAGGCGCCGCACACGACGCTGGAAGCCCAGGTACAGCCAGGAGTTGTCACGCTTGAGGTCGTCTTCGGCGCGGTGGATCAACAGCTGGGTGTTGCGTACGTCATACGGCTCCAGCACCTTGACGTAGATGCCGCGGAACAGCTGCGACGGGTTGGGGGTGATCGCCGGCGTGGGCTCTTGGTTGACCCGGCGGGTGAAGTTGAGGAAGTGGAAGTCGAACTTGATGGTGCGCTCCAGCTTGCCCGTGTTCATGTCACGGAACTTCCAGTAGAACGGCGAGACGGCGGCGCTGTCGCCCCAGTTGTAGCCGTACTTGTAGTTCCAGGCGAGCTTCTCGCCGGCGCGTGAGTCGCTGGCGTCCGGCTCCTGAGGGAACGGCCTGCCGGCCACGGCGCCACTGATCTCGCCGGGCTTGGCGCCGAGTTTGACCGTGTCCATGTGCTGGCGGGTAGCCTCGACATAGTTGGGGTGCAGGTCGAAGGAGGTGGTGTCGCCGACCTTCAGCTCCGCCCAGCCTTTCTCGATAAAGCCGTAGAAGGCCGGGTCGAGAATCTCCTTGAACTGGGCGACGTTGCCCTTGTTGATGGTCATGCCGGCGCTCAGACCAGCGAAGCTCGGCTTGTCGTTCTGGTAGGGGTAGAAGGACTGCTGGATCACCGCCTCGTCGGCGGCATAGACGCCGCTGGTCGCGCCCAGCGTCAACAGGGCCAGTGCCAGAGCGCGGCTCTGCCGGGATTTCTTGTAATTCATGGCTGTTCCTCGTGATTGATCAGAAGCTGTAACGCAGGGTCAGTTGCAGTTCGTCTTCCTTCTGCGCCATGCCGATGGGGCCGGCGCGGAAGCGGCCTAGCGGCTCGTAGCCGCTCAGACCGGCGGTTACGCCCTCCGGCAGGCCATAGCCGGTGAAGGGGTCCCAGGGGTTGCAGCTGCGGCAATCGTCGAACTCGCGAGCGCCTCGACCGACCTTGAGGTTGGCGCCGGCGACGATCTTCAAGTTGTCGCTGAACAGGTATTCCACGCTCGGCGCGATGGCCGTGGCCTGGGCCTTGAAGTCATGCGCGACGATTATTTGCGGGCTGAGGCGGTCGTTCATCCACCAGCCTTTCACCAGCAGGGTGCCGATCCAGTTCTGCTCCCAGTCCGGCATGCCGGCCTTGCCCAGTGGGCGATCCTCAAGCTGGTGCTCGTGGATGTGCTGGCCGAACAGCTGGCCGGAGAAGAGGAAGGCGCGGCCCGGGTTGAGGAAGGGGATGAAGATGTTCTTGTCCGCACCGATCACGTAACGGGTGACGTCGGACTCGGAGAACAGCCGTGATTGCAGGGTGTTGGCAAACTCCTCGCCCTCGGTGTGCGCGACTTCGACGCGGAACACCGTGTCGATCGCTTGCGAGTAGTAGTCCATCGAACCGCCGATCAGGTTGACCCGCGGGAAATGGATATCGAAGGCGATCAGGCCCGGCCATACCGCGGTTTCACCGGTGAAGGCGTTCTGCGCCGGGATGCCGCCACGCAGCGAGGGCAGTTGCGAGCGGTAGGTCAGGGCGTTCAGCGAGAAGCCGAAATCGCCATAGACGCCTTCCAGCTTGATGCCGAACTGGCTGTTGGACAGGCTCCAGGACGGCATGTGCGCCTTGCGGATACCGATCTGGCCGGGGCCGAAGTCGGTGGCGATGTTGCCGCCGGCGAAGTTGGCCACGGTGCCGCCGTTTTCCCACAGGTTGTTCATGCCGCGGAAGAAGCAGCCAGCGTCGAGGATCGAGTTGGGCTGGCCGCACTGCCCGAGGTTGTGCGGACGGAACTTGTCGAAGTTCCACACGAACGACAGGTTGAGGTCGTCGAACACCTCGCCAGCGCCCATGCGCCAGTCGGCCTTGGCGATCCACATGGGAATGCGGATGTCTTCCAGCTCGTCGTAGATGTTGTTGCGCGAGAAGTCGACCGGGTTGATCACGTCGAGCACGCGGAACAGGTCGGTGCGGCCCCAGATCACCTGCTGCTTGCCCAGGCGCCAGCTCAGGATATCGCCGTTGGGCAGATCGTTGTCGAAGTCGACGTAGAGCTCGCGGATGAAGTCCAGGCGTTCGTTGAACTCGGGGAAACGCAGGTCGTTGCTGCTGTAGTCCAGATAGTCGTCGATGCAGCCGCGGCTGTCCTTGTCGCAGGGCCGTACCGGCACGCCGAAGGCCACGCCGCCACGGGTTTTGTGCAGGTTTTCGCCGAGCACGATCATCCCCTCGTTGGGGTTGCGCGCGTCGTTGAAGCCGAAGAAGGTGCCTGGCGGACGGATGCCACCGCCGTGCGGCACGGTCGAGCCCGCGCCGGCGATGTTGTTCTCCAGGTTGACTGCGCCGCCGGCGCCACTGCCGTACTCGCTGCTGTTGAGGTCGTAGACCCCGTCGTAGGTAGCGCGGAATGTGCCGTGGAAGGCCACGTTGTTGAAGTTCAGCTGGCCCAGGGTGCCGAATTTCTTGTCCGCGTTGACCTGCACGGTGTTGCGGAATTTCGACAATCCGGCGCTATCGCGAACGAAGGTGGCATTCTCGTAGAAACCGGTGAACTGCATTTCTTCCTCGGCCATGACCGAAGTCAGTGGCGTCAGAGCAAGGCTTGAGCCGCCCAGCAGGGCCAGACTCCAGTGTCGCAGGCCCATTTTTGTTTTTGTCGGCATGACAGGTCCTCGTGCGGTTTAAGTGTGGGAAGACATCCGGTTCAGGCCGGATGGCGTTCCTCTTGCGGCAGCCCGCCGGTCGCCACGCAGGGCGCGACTGGCAGGGGTTCGGCTGAGGCGGGCACGGCAGCGTCGGTGTGCAGAATGCCGTCTGCGTCGGCATAGGCCCCGGTGATGAACTTCGGCTTGAACACCAGCACCCAGGCGGGTACCAGCAACATGGCGGCGATGGCGTTGATGACGATCATCACGCACAGCAGCAGGGCGGCATCGGACTGGAAACGCAGGTCCGAGAGGACCACCCACATGATGATCCCGGCCATCAGGGTCAGTGCGGTGAAGCTGATGGCGATGCCGGTGGTGGCGATGGCCTGGCGCACCGCGTCGGTGAGACGGCCAAACTTGACCATTTCCTCGCGGATGCGATCCATCATGTAGATCGAGTAGTCGATGCCCACGCCAATGCCGACGGCGATCACCGGCACCGTGTTGATGTCGATACCCATGCCGGCCAGGCCCATATAGGCGTAGGTCAGCGCGCTGGCGAAGGCCATCGCCAGGAGCATCATCAAGCCGGCATGCCAGGAGGTGTAGAACAGCATGACGAAGACGAAGATCAGCAGGAACACCAGCGGCAGCACCACTAGGTTGGTCTCGAATGCCGACTCGTTCATCGCCGCGGCCACGCCGAGGGTACCGCCAGCCAGGCGGATGCTCAGCCCCGGCACTGCATCGCCGTGCTGCTCGATCCACTGCTTGGCCATGTGCATGGCGCGGCGGATGGTCTCGCCCTGACGATCCTTGTAATAGAACACCAGGTTGGCGACGCGGTCGTCGGTGTCGGTGAACTCGTTGAGCGCGCCGGGGATCGGGCTGGAGGCCATGTAGGTGAACATTAGCCCGCCGATGTAATTGGTGTCGTGGGGAATCTGCAGCCAGCGCGGATCGTCGTTGTGCATCAGCCGGTTGACCTGGGTGATCAGGTCCGGCAAACCCTTGCTGCCACCGACCGAGGGGTCGCTGAGCATGTGGTTTTGCAGCGCTTGCAGGGCGCGCAGCACCTCGGGTTTCTTGATTCCGCCTTTCTCGGCATGCTCGGCGACGATGTACAGCTCTTCCGAGCCGGGGAAGCGCTGGTTGATCTCCTTGGACGAGACGTTGTAATCGTGTTCCGGGTAGAGGATCGGCGAACCGGGCTCGGAGTCGCCGATGCGCACCTGGGAGGAGGCCCACAGGCTGGCGAGGATGGCCAGCCCGGCCAGGCCCAGTGCCTTGCGCGCGGCGGTCGGGTTGGCCACCGTCCGCGCACAGATCGCGCCGATGTGGCGCAGAGCGTTCTCGCGCATCTCCGGGTTCTGCGGCTTGGGCAGGATCGACAGCAGCAGCGGCACGCCGATCAGCACGCTGAAGATCACCGTGGTCGCCCACAGCGAGGCATAGATGCCCAGCTTGGTGTTCAGGGCGATCGAGCCGATGGCGATCAGCAGCAGGCCGATGGCATCCGAGACGATGCCCAGGGTGCCGGGGCGGAACAGGCTGTCGAAGGTGGCGCGCGCGGCCAGCGGGCCGTCGCCGAGCAGTTTGACCTCGGCGTAATAACGCTCGACCAGCTGCACGCCGTGGCTCATGGCGCGGGCGGCGATCAGGAAAGGAATCACCAGGCCCAGCGGGTCGAGGTTGTAGCCCAGCAGGCTGATGATACCGAGGCCCCAGACGGTCGAGATCAGCACCCCGCCGAGTGGGATCAGCACGCCATAGGCCTTGCGGAAATGAATCACCAGCAGCGCCACCATGATCAGCACGGTGCAGATGAATATCTGCAAAATCTGGCTCATGTACGTGTAGGCCCAGCCCACTAGCACCGGCTGGCCGGTGGCGTAGAGGGTGACCCCGTCGATCTTCTCGGCGTCGCGCAGCGCCTGGATCTGCGCGAAGGTCTTGGCGTAGTCGAGCTGGCCTTCGATCAGTTGCGCCTTGACCAACGCCACTTGCAGGTCCGGCGAAACCAACGGACCATAGACCCGCGGGTTAGCCACCACGTCGGCTTTCATCGCCGCCAACTGCGCGGCGGAGAGCTGGCCGAATTCGGGTTGGTAGTAAGGCTCGGAGTTGATGCTGCCAACCTCGTTCAGCCAGACCTTGCGCGAGTTGCGGTGGGTCAGGCTGCTGACCAGGTTGTGGTTGACTCCGGGTAGGCTGTCCACCGCCTGGGTGACCCGATCGATCAAGGCCAAGCGCTCGTTGCTGAACAGGTCGCCTTTGTCGAAGGCCACGCCGATGATCAGCACGTTGGCGCCGCCGAAGCTGTCCTTGATGCTGTTGTGCAGCTGGATGTACGGGTGATCCTGCGGCAGCAGGTCGGAAAAGTCGGTGTAGACCTTCAGCCCGGGAATGCGCAGGGCGAATAACAGGGTCAGCACCGCGATGATCGCCAATACGGTGCGCGGGTGGTCGAACAACCAGACCTTGGCCTGAGCCAGCTTATGGCTAAACGGATGCAGTATGGGCATGGTGACGGGTCTCAGTCGGTCGTGGTCGCAACGGCGGGCGTAGCGCTGGGCGCAGTGTCGAGGGTCAGCAGCAGGCCGCGGCCGCCGGCAACGATCAGGCGTTGTGCGCTATCCGCGGTGATGGCGCGCAAGTAGACCGGCGCATCGGGCGTCGGCAGCGTTTGCCACTGTTCACCGGCCAGTTGCAGCACGCTGCTGTGGTCGCCGACGGCGAACAGGCCGTTGTCGCTCGCTAGAAAGCCGAAGATCGGTGCGCTGCTCGGCGTGCTCTGGCGTTGCCAGCTCTGCCCGGCATCCGTGGTGTGGTAGATGAAGCCGTTGAGGCCACCGACCCAGCCCTCCTCGGGGCTGCGGAAGTAGCTGGCGTGCGGGTAGAACTCGTCCGGCAGGGTGCCGGCCAGCTGCCAGTTGGCGCCGCCGTCCTGGCTGGCGAAGAGCATGCCAAACTCAGCCACGGCCACCGCATGGTCGCGGTCGATGAACTGCAGGTTGGTCAGCATGGCGTCTTCGTCGAGGCTGGTCTCCTGCCAGTTGGCCCCCAGGTCAGTGCTGCCGAGCAACGTGCTTAGGCCGCCGGCGACCCACCAGGCTCCGCTTGGCGAACAGGCCGCCGTTAGCATCTGCTCTTGGGTCGGCAACTGGATCTCGCGCCAGCTCTTGCCCTGATCGTGGCTATGCCACAGATAGTTGTCGAAACTGAGCGCGATGAAGCTGCCGTCGGCGCAGGCATCCAGATCAATCAGGCTGCGACCATTTGCGATGATCTGACGCGACCAGTTCTTGCCCTGATCGAGACTGCTCAACAGCACGCCATTGTTACCGGCCAGCAGAGTGACGCCTGGTGTACTGGCCATGGCCTGGTAAAAATCGGTGCGCTGAACGGCCTTGGAGCTGCTGGCCTCTACGCCGGAGAGATTTAGCTGCGCTTCGCAGCCAACCAAGAAAGCAGGTAGGAGTATTGCGCTAAGCAAACAGGGTGCACGGCGGTAGGCACTCAACGGCCAACGGCCATCGAGAGAGTTTCGCGTTTTCATCACGTCTCACCACTTGTGATTGTTGTTGTCTTGAAGCGGTTGATGACGCTAGAGCAACGCCTGTGCCAGCAGTTAACCTGCGGCTTTAATCAAGATATAAATCGTTGATATATATTGATTTTTATTGCCTCACCGATACTCCACCGAAGGGCTCGCACCTCAGTTCGTAGGCGGTAGAGTTGAGCAAATAATCAAACCGATGAAAGGGTTGTCCATTTGGTGAAGTACAGACGCAAGGATCCGCCAGCGAATGGATTTTGAAGGGCGCCAGGTCAGCCATGGCATGCGCTCAAAGGCCAGCACTGCTTCCGACGGACACGGCTGGGATCCTGAACAGCCATTCGATTCAAAAAACCTCAGCCCTACATAACCGCAATGACATCACCACCAAGCAGGTTCGCCCCCTGTCATTGCCGTGCCCTCGCTGTCACTCCCCCAAAGTCGCTCCCTTCCATCACGCCATGAAAGTCGGCGCGGCCATCGGCACCGGGGGCAGTGTTGCGCGTGGCGTCAGCGCGGCCCTTGCAGGTGGTCAGGCTGGCGTCGCCGGCCCTGTCTAAAGCAGGCGCCATTTTCGGCGGCGTGGGTGGCTGTGCGCTGGGTGAGTCGCTCGACCGTCACGTCCTGGACCCTCGCCCCAGCGCCTAGCCGGTAATCGCCCAGTTTTGCCGCCCGCCCTTGCTCCCCCTCATCTGGCTGAAAGCCACGTCATTGCTGGCCTGTAGCGCTTGCTACCGACCTTTCCCCGGCAGCCGTTGGCCAGCGCAAGCAATCCGCTCGATTGACCGTATTAACTAGTTAGTACATTTTCCCGGAACGACTTGTCGCCCGTTGCCACAACAACAAGAGATCGCCCCTATGTCCCCCTGCATCCTGGTGCTCAACGGCCCCAACCTGAACCTGCTCGGAACCCGCGAACCGGCCACTTATGGCCATGAAACCCTCGCCGACATTTCCCGGCTTTGCGCCGATACCGCCGCCGAACACGGCTTGAAGATCGAGTTTCGCCAGACCAACCATGAGGGCGAACTGCTCGACTGGATTCATGCCGCGCGCGGGCGCTGCGCCGGCATCCTGATCAATCCGGCAGCCTGGACCCATACCTCGGTGGCCATCCGCGACGCCCTGGTGGCCAGCGAACTGCCGGTAATCGAGGTGCATCTGTCCAACGTGCACAAGCGTGAGCCGTTCCGTCATCACTCCTTCGTCTCGCCGATCGCCGTCGGTGTCATTTGTGGGCTCGGCAGTCAGGGTTACCGACTGGGCCTGCAGTACTTCGCTCAATCGCTCAAGGGTTAAGACCATGTCCTCGGTTACCAGCGGCATTCTCGCCGGCCTCATTGGCAAAGGCATTCAGGCCTCCCGCACGCCCGCCATGCACGAACGCGAAGGCGATGCGCAGGGGCTGCGCTACCTCTACCGTCTGATCGACCTCGACCAGCTGGGCCTCGACCTCGATGCGCTGCCGAGCCTGCTCGATGCGGCGCAGCACATGGGCTTTACCGGTCTCAACATCACCTTCCCGGCCAAGCAGGCGATCATCCCGCTGCTCGACGAGCTGTCGAGCGAGGCGCGTGGCATTGGCGCGGTGAACACCGTGGTACTCAAGGACGGCAAACGTGTCGGCCACAACACCGACTGCCTGGGCTTCGCCGAGGGTTTGCGTCGCGGCCTGCCCAACGTGGCTCGCCGTCGCGTGGTGCAGATGGGGGCAGGCGGCGCAGGCGCAGCCGTGGCCCATGCCCTGCTCGCCGAAGGCGTCGAACGCCTGTGCATTTTCGAAGTGGAGCCTGGCCGCGCCCAGGCCCTGGCGGACAACCTTAACGCTCACTTTGGCGCCGAGCGCGCCATCGCCGGTGAAGACCTGGCAGGTGAAGTCGCCGCTGCCGACGGCCTGGTCAACACCACACCGGTGGGCATGGCCAAGCTGCCGGGTACTCCGCTGCCGGTGGAGCTGCTGCATGCCGGGCTGTGGGTCGCCGAGATCATCTACTTCCCACTGGAAACCGAACTGCTCCGCCACGCCCGCGCCCTCGGCTGCAGCACCCTGGACGGCGGCACCATGGCGGTATTCCAGGCGGTCAAGGCGTTCGAGCTGTTCAGCGGCCGCCCGGCCGATGCCGAACGCATGCAGGCGCACTTCGCCAGTTTCTGAGCGCACTCATGCAAAAAGGGCCCTGGCAGCGACAACGCCGCCAGGGCCCTTTTCATCTCCGCACCGATCTTCAGCCCTGGATATAACGCAGCACGGCCTCGCAGATCATCGCCTTGTGCCGCTGCTTGACCTGCTCGTCGGGCAGATCGATCTGGAAGATCTCGCCAAAGGTGTGGCGGTTCGAGACGCGATAAAAGCAGAACGAGCTGATCAGCAGGTGTACATCGAGCACATCGATACCGGGGCGGAACACGCCCTCCTCCTCACCGCGGCGCAGGGTCTTGCCGAGGGTATCGAGCACCACGTTGCTCATCTGGCGAATGGCAGGCGATTGCTTGACGAACTCGCCGTAGTGGATGTTCTCGATGCTGACGATGCGCACGAAGTCGACGTTGCGGTCATGGTGATCGAAGGTGAACTCCACCAGCCGCCGGATCGCCAGCACGGGCGGCAAGGATGCCAGGTCAAGGCGACTCTCGGTGCCGCGAATGTCGCCGTAGAGCTTGACCAGCACTTCGAGGTAGAGCTGCTCCTTGCTGCCGAAGTAGTAGTAGATCATCCGCTTGGACGTGGCGGTGCGCTCGGCGATGGCGTCCACCCGTGCCCCGGACAAACCCT
Source organism: Pseudomonas alcaliphila JAB1 (assembly GCF_001941865.1). Lineage (NCBI taxonomy): Bacteria > Pseudomonadati > Pseudomonadota > Gammaproteobacteria > Pseudomonadales > Pseudomonadaceae > Ectopseudomonas > Ectopseudomonas alcaliphila. The sequence continues at coordinate 4,424,733 of NZ_CP016162.1, forward strand.
GCTGGACGAACTCGGTGATGGCGGCCTGGAGGATGCTCTCGCGAGTTTTCTCCGGGTTGTTCTTACGTACCTTGCGCACCACCTCGAGAGGTTGAGTGGCCAGGTTGGCAACGGCTTCGGTCATACGGCAATGGTCTTTTTTATAGGTCTTGGTGGGGCGGATTATGGCAGGCCGCAGCGGCAACCGGACAGGCTGCCGCCTGAACCCACTTATAACCGCGGACGCTTCAATCCGCCGCTGCGTGACTTGGCCATGGCAGCCAGGCGTACCGCGACGTTAGCCGCGCCATAGCCGACATAGCCGCCCTTGCGCTGAATGATCTCGAAGAAGAAGCGCTCCTCGAACGGCTCGGTGTAGACGTGGAACAACTCGCCGCCCTGGGCATCACGGTCATAGAGCACGTTGTAGTAAGCCAGCTCGCTGAGGAACTCGTCGTCGAAATCGAAGCGCGCGGCCAGATCGTCGTAGTAGTTCAGCGGAATTTCCAGCAGCGGCACCCCTGCCTCTTTGGCCCGCGCCACTTCGGCGAATATGTCTTCGCAGGAAAACGCGATGTGGTGCACGCCGGAGCCCTGATAGCTGGACAGCGCATGGGCAATGGCGGTGTTGCGGTTCTCCGAGATGTTCAGCGGCAAGCGGATCGAACTGCAACGGCTGCGAATCGCCCGGCTTTTCACCAGACCGTAAGGATCGGGCAGGACCACTTCGTCATCGGCCTCGAAGTCGAGCAGACTCTTGTAGAACAGCACCCAACTGTCCAGCGAGTCGGCCGGCAATGCCAAGGCCATGTGGTCGATGCGCTGCAGACCACCGCTGGCCTCGACCGTCTGATTGAGGCTGAAGTCGGTGTCATAGATGGTCTGCCCTGCTCCCGCCTGCTCCACCAGGTAGATCAGGCTGCCATCAGGGGCGCGCACTGCGGGCACTTCCCGCTCATTGGGGCCGACCAGGCCGCGATAGGGCTGGCCGCGATAGTCGCAGGCACGCTGCAACGCAGCGGCACCATCCTTCACCCGCAGTGCCGTGGCACACAGAGACGGGCCATGGGACTCGAAGAAGTTATGCGCGAAAGAATAGGGTTCGGCATTGAGCACGATGTTGATATCGCCCTGACGCAGCAGGCTGACGTCCTTGGAGCGATGCTGGCCGGCACGAGCGAAGCCCAGTCGCTCCAGCCAACCGGCCAGGCGCGCGCCGACGGCCTCATTGACGGCGAACTCGAGAAATTCGACGCCATCGTAGCGGTGGGCCGCAGGCGGGGTGAAGAGCACGCCCGGCTCGATCTGATGCCCCTCTTTCTCGAGACGCTTGTGGGTCTTTTCCTCGAGATAGAGCAGTGAGCGCAGGCCGTCGGCGGCGTTCTGACGCGGTGGCGCGGCGCGGAATCCATCGTTGAAGATTTCCAGCGACAGCGGACCGCGGTAGCCGGTGCGCAGGATCGGCGCGAGGAAACCGGCCAGATCGAATTCGCCCTGCCCCGGGAAGCAGCGGAAATGCCGGCTCCATTCCAGCACATCCATGGCCAGGATCGGCGCATCGGCCATCTGCACGAAGAAGATCTTGTCGCCGGGGATATCGGCGATGGCAGCAGGGTCGCCCTTGAGCGACAGGGTATGGAAACTGTCGAGGATCACCCCGACGGCAGGATGGTCGGCCTGGCGCACCAGGTTCCACACCTGCTGATAGGTGTTGACGTGGCGCCCCCAGGCCAGGGCCTCGTAACCGATACGCAGGCCGCGTGCGCCGGCACGCTCGCCGAGCAGGCGCAGGTCGTCGATAAGGATTTCATCATCGCCCAGCGAGTCGGCAGCGACGTTGCTGCACACCAGCACCAGATCGGTGCCCAGCTCCTGCATCAGGTCGAACTTGCGCTCGGCACGGTCGATGTTGCGCTGCAGGCGGTCGCGGCGACAGCCTTCGAAGTCGCGAAATGGCTGAAACAGGGTAATGGCCAGGCCGAGGTCGGCACAGCGCTTGCGGATTTCAGTGGGGCTGCCGTCGTAGTAGAGCAGGTCGTTCTCGAAGATTTCCACACCGTCGAAGCCGGCGGCGGCAATGGCTTCGAGCTTCTCGGGCAGGGTACCGCTGAGGGAAACGGTGGCAATTGAACGCTGCATAGACGGCTCCGGGCTGAGGCGGCGCCGTGGCGGGCAAAGTGAGGGAGGCGAGACGCGCTCATGAGCCCTCACTCGGCCGGTTGGTCGGCGCTCATGGATTGTTCGTAGCCTGGATTATTGGCAGGGTCGGGGAGATCAGCAATTCAAAATGAACGAACCGGTTAGTTTTCCGTTCGATAATCGAACATCGATCATTTCCGGGACAGTTTCCGGCTCTGCCAGGCAGCCGCCAAACCACTGAGGCAGATGATGAGGATGCCGATCATCGCCGTGGCATCCGGCTTGTGCTGGAACACCAGCAGCCCCAGCAGCCCGGCGAAGACGATCTGCACGTAGCCGAACGGCGCCAGCAAAGCAGGCGCGGCATGGCGGAAAGCGTGGGTCAGCAGCAGGTGCGCGGCCATGCCACAGCCGCCCAGCGCCAGCATCATCACACCGTGTGTGAGGCTCGGTACATGCCAGAAGAACGGCACCAGCAGACTCATCACCAGCGTGTTGACCAGGCCGGCGAAGAAGTTGCTGGTGGTCGCGCTGTCCACTTCACTGAGGCGCCGGGTGAGGATCTGATAGCAGCTGAAACACAGCGCTGCGCTCAGCGGTAACAGCACCGCCGGAGTGAACAGGCTGCCGCCCGGATGCACGATGATCAGCACCCCGACGAAGCCGATGATCACCGCCACCCATTGCCCGACGCTGACGCGTTCACCGAGCAAGGGCACCGAGAGCGCCGTGACCAGCAGCGGCGCCAGAAAGATCACCGAGGTTGCCTCGGCCAGCGGGATGAACATCAGCCCCGTGGTGAACAACAGGCTCACGCCCAGCAGGCACAGCGCCCGCAGCACCTGCAGGCCAGGCCGCTTGGTACGCAGCACGCGCAAACCGGATTGCGGCAGGAAGATGCCGGCCATCAACAGGGTGTGCACCAGGTAGCGCGCCCAGACGATGAGGATGATCGGATAGAAGCCCGACAGGTATTTGGACATGGCATCGTGACTGGCGAACAGGAAGGTCGCCAGCACCATCAGGCCGATCCCCTTGAGCGGGTGATTGGCGCCGGACAATGGAGTGAGACTCATGAAATACCCGGAAAGCGGACTCGCCGCAAAAAGATAGCAAGGCAACTAACTATACAGACCACCACGGCCCAGCGCCTACATCCACTGCGGCAAGCACTGGCTGCATCACGACTGACGGTCGAGCAACTCCCGGGTCTTCTCCAGCGCCATGCGGGCTCGCTGCAATGCGCTGACACCCTGCTCCATCAGCTGCCGGGTCGGAATTTCCAGGCTCAGCGGGATGTTCGTCGGCAGGGTTCGCAGCAAGCCGAGCAGATCGCAGTCGCCATCACCAGGAAAGCGCCGTTCGTTGCGCGCCTGCCGCAGGATCTCGTCCATGTCATCTGGGCGAGGCCCGGCCACATCGCACAACTGAGCGTAGCGCAGGCGCTCGGCGGGTACTGCCGCCAGATCTTGCAGGCGCGAAGCCGAGCGATCGAAGTGGAAGGCATCGACCAGCACGCAGCCGTTGGGGCGCCCCGCCGCGGCGACGATACGCGCCGCCTGGGTTAGGTCGCGAGCGTCGGTCCAGGGCATGAATTCCAGGTGCGGGTGCAGGCCGTACTGCTCGGACAGATCACAGAGCGCGGCGAAGTTGTCGGTCAGTCGCGCTTCATCTGGATCATTGCCGGCCACCAGCAATTCGCTGGCACCACACTCGGCGCCTACAGCGAGGATGGCCTCGAAGTCGCTGACGCGGGTTTGCGCCTTCAGGCGCAGAATTTCCACGTCGAGGACCTGGATGCCGGTATCGCGCAAACGCTGCAGGGTCTGCGCACGCAGGGCGGCATCGGCCACCATTGGGAAGTGATGTTCTTCCGGCGTGGCCGGCACCAGGCGCAGGCCAACATGACTGTAGCCGGCACGCGCCGCCACCTCGACCATTTCCGGCGGCGACAGCTCGAGCACGGTCAGGGCGGCCAGGGAAAGAATACGTTCGCTCATGATGATTCTCTGCTCAGAGGGTTTCGGGGACGCAGGCCTGGCCACTTTCCGCCGCCAGACGGATGGCCTCGATCAGCGCCAGGGTGCGACCGGCATCGGCAGCGCTGACCAGCGGCTGAACCAGGCCACGGGCGACCTGGACGAAATGCTGCAACTGGCGGTACAGCGCCTCGCTTGCGTCGAAGTGCTCCTGCACCTGCTGCAGCGGCTGGTGCCAGCCAGCGCCCGCCTCGCTGTAATGCCAGCGCTTGAGCTGCGGAATGCTCAGGGCACCTCGGGTGCCGGCGAGCAGGTAACAGGGCTGATCGGCCTGATGCGGGTAGACCGGGTTCTCGCCGGAATCCAGCTCCCAGCTCCAGGGCGCAGCGACCGCATCGGAACCGGTCAGGCTGCCCAACGCGCCACCTTCGAACTGCAGCAGCACCGCCGCGCTGTCCTCGTTGGCGAAACCGCGTACGCCATTGCTGGTGATGGCTTGCACCTGACGCACTTCACCACACAGATGGCGCAGCAGATCGAGGTCATGAATCAGATTGGTCAGCAGCATCCCGGCACCGGCTTCGCGGCGCCAGGCGATGTCGTAGTAACTATCGGGTTTCTGCACCTGCCACAGCGCAGTCACCGTGGTCAGTCGGCCCAGAGCGCCCTCTTCGATCAACTCGCGGGCACGTGCGATCAGCGGATTGTGCCGGCGATGATGCCCCACCAGCACCGGCACGCCACTGCGTTCGCTGGCCGCAACCAGCTCGCGAACCTCGTCCAGGTGGACGCCCACCGGTTTTTCCAGCAGCACCGGCACACCCGCTGCAATGCAGTCGAGCGCGGTACTGACATGCAGCGCATTGGGGTTGGCAACGATCACTGCTTCAGGCCGCACCTGCTCCAGCATCTGCTGGTGATCGGCGAAAAAAGGCACGCCGCATTGCGCCGCAAACTCGGCGGCCTGAGGGCCGGGATCGGCGATGGCACAGAGTTGCGCTTCGGCCAGATTCTGCAGGTGCTGGTGGTGCTGACGGCCCATGACGCCGGCGCCGATCAGGGCAATACGCAAGGGGGAAGTCACGCGATGATCCTCTTGTTGTCGTTCTCACGCGGGTGCACCGCATACATCAGGCGCAGACCTTTTAATATTTAGAACTTAGTTCCAAAAATTGCGCAAGACGAAAATGCAGGGAATGTCCCAGGCTTCGCTGCATACCCAGAAGTCGATACGGGATTCGTAGGGCGCGCCATGAGAGCAATCGGATTTGGGATCAGGCCCGCGGATTACCTGCAGGCGCGGCGGTGCCGCGAAGGGTGCTGATTCGCGGCTGAAGCCGCTCCTACGCGGGCTGGGCGTGTCGCTTGCTACCCGCTCAGGCGAACAGTTCGGAGGCAGGGCTGGCGGCGAACAACTCGTCGGCAGTTTCGTAGGGTGCGCCGCGCGCACCGGCAGCGGAATCGGATTGGACAGACCGTAGGAGCGGCTTCAGCCGCGATGGACGCTGATGCGCGGCTGAAGCCGCTCCTACGCGGGCTGGGCGTGTCGCTTGCTACCTGCTCAGGCGAACAGCTCGGAGGCAGGGCTGGCGGCGGACAGTTCGGCGGCGGCGGCCAGCAGCTCAGGCGCCAGTTGCTCGATACGCGTCAGCGGCAGACGAGCACTGGGCCCGGCAATGCTGAGCACGCCGAGCACCCGTCCTTCGACAGGGTGACGCACCACGGCGGCCAGCGCAGCGGTACCCAGCGACGAACTTTCCATCACCCAGGCATATCCCTGCTGACGCGCCAGGGCCAGGCGCTGCAGCAGTTCCTGTTCGTTGCGCGGGGCGTTGGGACCGAAGTCGGCAGGGTCGGCGATACCCTGCCGCGCCACCAACGCCAACGCGTCTGCATCGCTCATGCTGGCCAGCCAGGCATGCCCGGAGGCGGTGTAGAACAGCGGTGCATCACGCCCCATGTCCGGGTCGTAACGCAGGCCGGAACGAGCCCCCTGGCTCTTGGCGATCCAGGTCTGGCGCTCGCCCTCGATCACGCCCAGGCGCACCAGCTCGCCGCTGGTTTCAGCCAGGGCATCGAGAATCGGCTGCACCACGTCGGCGCCGCTATTGGCCAGGTAGCGAAAGCCCAGCGCCACCAGTTTGGTCGACAGCCGATAGCGACTGGTGAGCGCATCCTGGCGCACATAGCCCAGGCGCATCAGCTCGGCGAGCATGCGATGCGTGGCGCTCTTGGGAATATCCAGCTCATCAGCCAGGGCCTGCATCTGCACGCCACGGGCATCACGAGTGAGGCTTTCGAGAAGGCTGAGCGCGCGTTCGATCTGACTGCCGGCCATGAGAATGTCCTGAAAAATTTGCGCCGATTCTAAGAGACAAGCGCCCGGCGACGCGAGCCAGACGGGAGCCTACCTCTGGATGCTGGACCACGGACGCGCGATACTGCCGGCGCGACGCACAATGTACTAACTGGTTCGTTCTTGTTCGGTTATCGAACAAAACCCCGTTTAGCGAATTGAAATGGCCAGCCTGGTCGGCCCACTATTCCTACCACGCCTGAAACCGAAGTGATCTTCTGCCTGGTGCATCACGCTTCGAACGTTTCAGCAGCCAATAAATATAAGAAGGTCAATTGTCATGTCACAGCCTATGCACCTGCGTGCCCCGGCCGCCCCTGCCACAGCGAGGATCGCTCCTCGTCCGGCGCCCAGCTCGTTGCTCGACGACTGGTCATCCCTATCGACGCTAGCCATGCCTGCCCTCGCCCCTGCCTGTCATGACATGCACAGGAGCTCTCGGCCGCGCCTGATCAGCTCGCTGCTTGCCAGACTGCTGCCTGCGCGCAAAGCCTGACTCAGCCCCTTACCCTCCCCCCATTCTGTCGGAGCGATAGCATGAACAAGACAGACAAGATGCTGGTCGGCGAGCGCACCTTCTGCGCCCTGCTGCTGGTATTCAGCCTGGCGATCTTCTACCTGGCCTACCAGATTTCCGGTTTCTCCTCGGCCAACTCTCCGGGCGCCTTTCCCATCGGCGTGGCGCTGGTGATGATCCTGTCGGCGGCGAAGATTGCCTTGGAAATGATCGGCAAGGCCCGGCCCGACTGCAGTGGCTGGCTCGATGCTGCACAGCAGTTCCGCCTTCAGCACTTTCCCAAGCGCACGATGATCTTCGGCCTGTTGGCCGTGATCTATCTAGCCGCCATCCAGTGGGCCAGCTTCTACATCAGTACCTTCCTCTTCCTGGTACTGGCAATCGTCTACCTGCGCGGCGGCCGTGTGCTGAACGCGGTTTGCGTGGCCGTGGCCCTGCTGATCGTGATCTACCTGCTGTTCAGCCTGGCTTTCAGCGTTTACCTGCCATAACGAGGCACCCGAGATGAGCGATACCTTTTCCTACCTGCTGATGGCCTGGACCGATCCGCAGCTGCTGATGCTGACGGCATTAGGCACCTTTGCCGGCATCTACATCGGCGCCATTCCAGGGCTGTCGGTGACCATGGCAGTGTCCATCCTGGTGTCCTTCACCTTCTCCTGGGACGTCAATGACGCCCTGGCGCTGATCGTCGGCATCTTCATCGGTGGCGTGTATGGCGGCTCGCGTAGCGCCATTCTGTTGAACATTCCCGGCGGCCCATCGTCGGTCGCCACCTCGTTCGATGGTTACCCGCTGGCCCAGCAGGGCGAAGCCGGTCGCGCCATCGGCCTGAGCACCGTGATGTCGGTGGTGGGCGGCCTGGTGGGCACCATCGTCCTGGCCAGCGCCGCGCCGGTGATCGGAGACCTGGCCCTGAAGTTCGCCCCGCGCGACTACTTCCTGGTCGCCGCCATTGGCCTGCTGCTGGTCGGCAGCCTGGCCGAAGGCTCGCTGGCCAAAGGCATCTTCGCCGCGGCACTGGGTGCGATCATAGGCCTGGTGGGCATGGACCCGGTCACCGCCGAAGGTCGCTTCACCCTCGGCCAGGTCGAGTTGATGGGCGGCATCCACTACGTCGTGCTGATGATCGGCCTGTTCGGCGTCGCCGAAGTCTTCTACCAGTTGCACAACCTGGATGCGCCGGTGAAGCGCCAGGTCGTCGACAAAATCATTCCGTCCTTTGCCATGGTGCTGAAGTTCCTGCCGCTGTCGATCCGCACCTCGATCATCGGCGTGGTCGTGGGTGTACTGCCGGGCGTCGGTGGCGACATCGCCGCGCTGATGGCCTATGACCATGCCAAGCGCACCGTGAAGAACCCGAGCAAACCCTTCGGCAAGGGCGCTTATGAAGGCCTGGTCGCACCGGAAACCGCCAACAGCGCGGCCGTCGGCGGCGCCTACGTGCCCATGCTGACCTTGGGCATGCCGGGCGACGCGGTCACGGCGGTGATCATCGGTGCACTGGTGATCCACGGCCTCAACCCCGGCCCGATGCTGATGGTGGAGAACCCGCACATCTTCTACTTCACCGTTGGCAACCTGCTGCTGGCCAACATCTTCCTGCTGATCTTCGGCCTGATGGGCATCAAGCTGTTCGCCAAGTTCGTCGAGATGCCCAAGGCCGTGCTGATTCCGCTGATCCTGGTGCTCTGCGTGGTCGGCACCTACTCGATCAACAGCAGCATGACCGAGGTGTACTGGATGCTCGGTTTCGGCGTGCTCGGCTATCTGCTGAAGATCTTCGGCTTCCAGATGGGCCCGATCATCCTCGGCGCCATTCTCGGCCCGCTGATGGATACCTCGTACCGCCAGGCCATGTCCTCGGCCGGTGACAACCCGCTGGAGCTGCTGCAGGGTCTGGTCACCAGCCCGCTGTCGCTGATCCTGACCAGCGCGGTAGTGCTGATCCTGCTGGGCAACACCCCGCTGCTGAAGAAACTCAAGAGCAAGCTCAGCCCCGCTTCGGCGCGCGGCTGATACCCAGGTTCCAAGGCGTGCCCCGGCCGACAGGGGCTCACAACAACAACCGATGGAGAGTCTCCACATGTTCAAATCGCTACTGACTGGCGCCGCTCTCGGACTCAGCGCCCTCACCATGGCTCTGCCAGCCCACGCCGAATACCCCGAGCGCAGCATCCAGGCGGTCATTCCCTGGGGCGCAGGCGGCGCCACCGACAACGTCATGCGCAGCCTGACTCCGTACGTGGAGAAAGAGCTGGGCGGCAAGTTCATCCTCAACAACCGCCCGGGTGGCACCGCCGTGATCGGCAGCACCCACGTCATGCAGCAGCGTCCGAACGGCTACACCGTCCTGCTCGGCGCCGAGAACCCGCAGCTCTATAAAGTGCTGAAACTCGCCGACTTCGATTACGCCGACTTCTACCCGGTCAACATCATCGGCCAGAACGTGGTGGTGATCGCCGCCAACGCCGACGCGCCGTTCAACAACATGGCCGAACTGATGGCCGCCGCCAAAGCCAACCCGGACACCCTGCGCATGGGCTCCACCGGCGCCGGCGGCCTGCCGAGCACCGTCAGCGCGATGATCAACGCGGTGGACGAGCTGAAAGTGCGTGAAGTGACCTTCGGTGGCGACGGCCCCGGCATCACGGCACTGATGGGCAAGCACATCGATTTCATGCCGCTGAGCCTGGCCGCCGCCCGTGAGCTGGTACGCAGCGGCAAGCTCAAGGCCCTGGCCGTGTTCGCCACCGAGGAAACCCCGGAGCTGCCGGGCGTGGAGCCGATCACCAAGTCCCTGCCGGCCATCGCCGAGTACCTGCCGTGGGGCCCGTTCTGGGGCGCCTTCGTGCACAAGGACACCCCGGACGACGTCAAGCAGAAGCTGGTCGATGCCTACGCCAAGGCCGTTGCCAACCCCGACTTCCAGGGCTTCCTGAAGAACTTCGGCGCGCAGAGCCTGAACCTCAACGGCGCCGAAGCCGAAGAGTTCCTCAAGCGCTGGCAGTCGGTCACCACCTGGTCGATGTACAAGGCCAAGGCCATCGAGGTTGCCCCGGACTCGGTTGGCATCGCCAAGCCCTGAGCCCTTCCCCAGCGGGTGCCTTCGGCGCCTGCCTCTCTTTCGCCTGTATCGCTGCTCAGCGATGCAGGCGAAACGCCTTGGGCGAAAGCCCGCTGCCACGCTTGAAGAAACGGGAAAAATAGCCCGGCTCGGAAAACCCCAGACTGTCTGACACCTGGCTCACCGTCATGGTGGTGTACACCAGACAGCGCTTGGCCTCGAGCAGCAGACGCTGATTGATCAGCTGCAATGCGGATTGCCCGGCCAGCCGCCGGCACAGCGCATTGAGGTGAGCGGCACTGATCCCCAGGCGCGAGGCGTAGTGTTCGATCGGTAGATGCTCGCGAAAGTGCACTTCGAGCAAATGCACGAAGGCCTGCACATGCTCGCGCCCTCGGCCATCGGCAGGCTCCTGCGCCTCGCTTCGCGCCAGTTGCCGACGCGCGATGGCAACCAGCAGGACACTGATCAGCGATTGCAGCATCAGCTCCCGCGCCGGCTCCAGACGGCCGTACTCCTGGCTGATCGATTCGAACAAGGCATCCAGATAACGGCGCTGCTCGCCAACCTCATAGCACATGGGACTCTGCAAGCATTGCTGGCCCAGCGGCGCGGCCAGTTGCTCCACCAGCGGCCGCGCCAGGCTCAGCACATAGCCCTGAACATCACGCGAGAAACGAAAGCCGTGCACGCACAGCGCCGGCACGACCTGCAGCGAAGCACTGCGCACCAGGCGCACTTGCCCCTCCACCTCCAGCTCCGCTTCACCCGCCTGCACATAGAGCAACTGCAGCAGGTCAGCGTGACGGTGCGGTTTGATTTCCCAACCGTGCAGCTGGCTGCGCTCGGGAATCGATTCGCAATGGATAAGGTCGGGGGTCGGCCATTCGGTCGTCTCACCGTACAGCTTGAATACCGGCACCAGGGAGGCTTTCGAAGCAGTCATGAGCGGGCTCTTAAAATCATCGAAAAGTCCAAGAATCCTTTTCGATATTGCCTTCTAACCGAGCATGTATCCACAAAAAATACAGACCTGAGCCTGTGAATCGACATACAGCCGATCACTTACTGGAGAACAATAATGAACACTCAGGTCGCCATCATCGGCGCTGGCCCTTCCGGCCTGCTGCTCGGCCAACTGCTGCACAACGCCGGCATCGACAACGTCATCCTCGAACGCCAGAGCCCCGACTACGTGCTCGGCCGTATCCGCGCTGGCGTGCTCGAACAGGGTATGGTCGACCTGCTGCGCGAGGCCGGCGTGGCCGCGCGCATGGATCGCGAGGGCCTGCCGCACGATGGTTTCCAACTGGCCTTCGATGGCCGCTGCGAACGCATCGACCTCAAGGGGCTGACCGGTGGCAAGAGCGTGATGGTCTACGGCCAGACCGAAGTCACTCGCGACCTGATGGAGGCACGCCAGGCCAGCGGCGCCGTCACCCTGTACAACACCAGCCAGGTGCAGTTGCACGAACTCAAGGGCGAGCGCCCTTACCTGACCTTCGAGCATGAGGGCCGCACGCAGCGCCTGACGTGCGATTACATCGCGGGCTGCGATGGCTTCCATGGCGTATCGCGACAATTCATCCCGGCTGGGGTACTTCAGGAATTCGAGCGGGTGTATCCGTTCGGCTGGCTGGGCATCCTTGCCGACACCCCGCCGGTGCATGAGGAGCTGATCTACGCCAACCACGCGCGTGGCTTCGCCCTGTGCAGCATGCGCTCGCCGACACGCACGCGTTACTACGTGCAGGTGGGCGCCGAGGAGAAGGTCGAAGACTGGTCCGACGAGCGCTTCTGGGACGAACTCAAGCGCCGCCTGCCCAGCGAGATCGCCAGCCAGTTGATCACCGGCCCTTCGATCGAAAAGAGCATCGCGCCGCTGCGCAGCTTCGTCGTCGAACCGATGCAGTACGGCCGCCTGTTTCTGCTCGGTGATGCCGCGCACATCGTTCCGCCGACCGGCGCCAAGGGCCTGAACCTGGCCGCCAGCGACGTCAGCACGCTGTACCGCATCCTGCTCAAGGTCTACCGCGAAGGCCGTGTGGATCTGCTCGAACGCTACTCGGAAATCTGCCTGCGGCGCATCTGGAAGGCCGAGCGTTTCTCCTGGTGGATGACCTCGATGCTGCATCGCTTCCCCGACACCGATGCCTTCAGCCGCCGTATGCAGGAGACCGAGCTGGACTACTTCGTCAGCTCCGAAGCCGGACGCAAAACCATTGCCGAGAACTACGTCGGCCTGCCCTACGAGCCCATCGAGCGGGAGTGATGATCGATATTCGCCCGGGGCCTTCTATGGAGGCTCCGGGCACACGCAATTCGTTCGTTTATCGCACACTAAGTCGTTAATCGAATTGAATAGCCCCTCGCTAACTCGCACCATGCGAGCAGCGAATCCTAGCGGCGGCAGTATTGCAGCCGAATTTGGCTGTACCTGAGTCGCCTACTAACAATTAATAAGAAAGGACATTTGCGATGCACAAGCTTTCCAAGGCTTTGCTGACGCTGCTTGCCACCAGCGTCATGACCTGGGCCAACGCCGACGAGGCCGAGGTCACCCTCAAGGTTCACCACTTCCTGCCGGCGCACTCGGTGACCCAGGCCGACTTTCTCAAGCCCTGGGCAGAGAAGATCACCGCCGAATCCAATGGTCGGATCCAGTTTCAGTTCTACCCTTCCATGCAGTTGGGCGGCACCCCGCCGCAACTGATCGACCAGGCGCGTGACGGCGTCGCCGACATCGTCTGGACCCTGCCTGGCTACACCAGCGGCCGCTTCCCGCTGGCATCGGCATTCGAGATGCCGTTCATGAGCCGCTCTTCGGAAGCCAGCAGCCAGGCCATGTGGGATTTCCTCCAAGCCCACGGGCAGAAGGAGTTCGCCGACGTGCATCTGCTCGCGACGCACCTGACCGATGGCGCGCTGCTGCACACAGTGAAGAAACCGGTGCGTAGTCTGGCCGACTTCCGCGGCCTGAAACTGCGCTCGGCCAACCGCATCTCCACCAAGCTGATCTCCATGCTCGGTGCCACCCCGGTGGCCATGCCGGTACCGCAGGTGCCGGAAGCGCTGTCCAAGGGTGTGGTCGACGGCGCCGTGCTGCCCTGGGACGTGGTCCCTGCACTGAAGCTGCAGGAACTGGTCAAGTACCACACCGAAATGGCGCCGGGTCAGCCAGCGTTGATGCACACCGCGCTGGTACTGGCGATGAACCCGGCCAAGTACGCCAGCCTGCCCGATGACCTGCGCAAGATCATCGACGCCAACAGCGGCCGTGAGCTCTCACGCCAGGCCGGCCATATCTGGGATACCAACGTGATCGAGACCGGGCACAAGCTGGCGCAATCGCGTGGCAACGAGATCTATGTACTGCCCACCGAAGAACAGGCCAAGTGGATGGCCATCGGCCGCAAGCTGGACAACGACTGGATCAAGGAAGTCGAGAGCAAGGGCAACGACAACGGTGCTGCGCTGCTGCAAGAAGTGCGCGACCTGATCGAAAGCTACAACGCCAAGCTGCCGCACTGATCGTTAACCCTCGTTGTGTTGGCCGGCACCTGCGGTGCCGGTCTTGCGGAGTTCTCTCATGATCGAAAACCCTGCCTTGCCCGGGCAGCCTCAGCACATGCGCCCGTTCGGCCAGTTGCTCGATGTCCTGGCACGCTGGCTGGCACTGGCTGGTGGCCTGGTGCTGGTCGCCATCACCCTGCTGTCGGCCTACAGCATCACCATGCGCAGCCTGTTCGACGCGCCACTGCTCGGTGACGTCGAGCTGGTGCAGATGGGCTGCGGCATTGCCGTGGTGAGTTTCCTGCCGTTGTGCCAGCTGCGTCGTAGCAACGTCATCGTCGATGCCTTCACCTTGCGCGCCTCGGCCTCCACCCGGCGCTATCTCGACACGCTCGGCTGCCTGCTGATGGCCGCCTGTGCAGCGCTGCTGGCCTGGCGCTCGGTAATCGGCACGCTGGACACTTACCGCAACGGTGAAGAGTCGATCATCATGGGCATTCCGATGTGGTGGTCGATGACGCCGTTCGCGCCGTCTTTCGCCCTGCTGGCCGTCGTTTCCCTGTACACCGCCTGGCTCGACCAGCGTGGTGAGGGAGGCCAGCAATGAGCAGCGTCGTATTGGGCGGACTCTTCCTCGCCTTCCTCCTGGTTCTGCTGGCCATCCGTATTCCGATCGCCATCGCCATGCTGCTGACCGGTATTGGCGGCTACGTCTCGATCAGCGGCTGGGACCCCTTGCTCAACTACCTGAAGACGGTGGCCTACGCCCGCTACACCGTGTACGACCTGTCGGTGATCCCGCTGTTTCTGCTGATGGGGCAGTTCGCCTCGCGTGGCGGCCTGGCTACCGGCCTGTTCCGTGCCGCAGCCGCCATGGTCGGGCACTGGCGCGGTGGCCTGGCGATCTCCGCCATCGGCTCCTGCGCAGCCTTCGGCGCGGTCTGTGGCTCATCGGTGGCGACCGCTGCGACCATGGGTCAGGTGGCCCTGCCGGAGCTGCGTCGCTACAAGTACTCCAACTCGCTGGCAGTCGGTTGCCTGGCAGCCGGCGGCACCCTGGGCATTCTCATCCCGCCCTCGGTGGTGCTGGTGATCTACGCCATCCTCGCCCAGCAGAACATCTCCACGCTGTTCATGGCCGCCTTCGTGCCGGGCATTCTCGCCGTCATCGGCTACATGATCGCCATCGCCATCTATGTGCGCCTGTTCCCGGACTCCGGGCCAGCGCAGGAGCGCTCGAGCTGGAAACAGCGACTGCAGGCGCAGCAGGGTGTGTGGCCGGTACTGCTGATTTTCCTGGTGGTGCTCGGGGGTATCTATGGCGGCTGGTTCACCCCTACCGAGGCCGCAGCCATCGGCACCGTGGGCACGGGTTTCTTCGCCTTCACCCTGGGTAAGATGCGTCTGGCCGAACTCAAGGAGGTGCTGCTGGGCACCGGCGTGACCACGGCCATGATCTTCATGATCCTGCTCGGCGCCGATGTGATGAACGCCTTCCTGGCCATCTCGCAATTGCCCAACTTCATCGCCGAAACCATCAGCGGCGCAGGTCTGCCGCCGTTCCTGGTGCTGGCCGGGATCCTCGTCCTGTACCTGATCCTCGGCTGCGTGATGGACACCATGTCGATGATCCTGCTGACCATCCCGATCTTCTTCCCGGTGATCATGGGGCTGGACTTCTATGGTCTGGACCAGACCGAGAAGGCCATCTGGTTCGGCATTCTGGCCTTGATGGTGGTGGAGATCGGCATGGTCACCCCGCCACTGGGCATGAACGTGTACGTGATTGCCGGCATGGCACGCGATATCCCCATGAGTGAAGCCTTCAGAGGCATCGTGCCGTTCCTGATCTCGGACATCGTGCGCGTGGTCATCCTCGTGCTCTTCCCATCGATCACCCTGTGCCTGGTGCGCTGGCTGACCTGAGGACTCGCGATGCATTCAGACGAACACCGCTGAACCCCGAATAACTGCCACCACTCTCCCCGATGTAGAAGCGTATCTGCCACTGCGGAGGGGAGCTTTCAACCTTGAAAAAGGAAACGATAACAATGAAAAAAGCTCTGTACCTCGCTCCCAGCGCCATCGCCGTTGCCGTCATGGCCTCCAGCCTCTCGGTCGGCGTTCAGGCCGCCGGTTTCGTCGAGGACGCCAAGGTCACCCTCGGCCTGCGCAACTATTACTTCAACCGCAATTACCTGAACGGCACCGACCCCGTGATCCGTGGCGAGCGCCAGGGCCAGGCCGAAGGCTGGACGCAGAACTTCATTCTCGATGCGCGCTCCGGTTTCACCGAAGGCACCGTCGGCTTTGGCCTCGATGTGCTCGGTCTGTACAGCATCAAGCTGGACGGCAACCGCGGCGCCGCCAACACCCAACTGATGCCGATCCACGACGACGGCCAGGCCGCCGACCAGTTCGGCCGCACCGCCGTAGCTGCCAAGGCCAAGCTGTCCAAGACCGAACTGAAGGTCGGTGAGTGGTTCGCCGTGCTGCCGATCCTGCGTGCCGACGACGGTCGCTCGCTGCCGCAAACCTTCCAGGGTGCGCAGCTGACTTCCAACGAGATCGACGGTCTGACCCTGTACGGCGGCCAGTTCTGGAAGAACAGCCAGCGCAACGATGCCAGCCGTGAAGACATGTCGTTCGGTGGCGTGAAGGGCGACGACTTCAACTTCGGCGGCGGTGAGTACCGCTTCAACGGCAACAACACCATGGTCGGCGTCTGGCATGCGCGCCTGGAAGACGTCTACCAGCAGAGCTACGTGCAGTTGACCCACAGCCAAGCGGTCGGTGACTGGGTACTCGGCGCCAATCTCGGCTACGTCACCGGCAAGGAAGAAGGCGCGGCCAAGGCCGGCAACCTGGACAACAAGGTCTATCAGGGCGCGCTCACTGCCAAGACCGGCAACAACAGCTTCATGGTTGCCTACCAAAAGCTCAGCGGTGATACCAAGTTCATGCGCATCGACGGCGCCAGCGGCGGCACTCTGGTCAACGACGGCTTCACCAACAGCTATGACAACCCGGAAGAGCGTTCCTGGCAGGTTCGCCATGACTACAACTTCGCCGGCCTCGGCATTCCCGGCCTGACCCTGATGAACCGCTACGTCAGCGGTAGCAACATCGACGTCTACACCAATGGCGTGAAAACCCGCGAGAACGCCGAGGAATGGGGCCGCGAATCCGAGCTGGCCTACACCATCCAGGAAGGCACGCTGAAGAACCTGAGCATCCGCTGGCGTAACTCCGATGTGCGCCGTGACGTGGGCCAGGATCTGCACGAGAACCGCCTGATCATCAACTACCCGCTGTCGATTCTGTAAGCATCACGCGACATCGCTGCACAAGTGACTCCTAGTGTTACGGCACGTTCAGCCCGTCCTCGTGACGGGCTTTTTTTTGATGTGCAACTGTTTGAGGAAGTACCCCCCATGCGCTGGATTATCGAACGTAGCGCCGACCTCAAGGTCGGGCACAAACTCCTGCTGGGCTTCTCACTGGTCATGCTGCTGACTCTGGCAGTCGCCCTGGGTGGCTGGCGCACCGCCAGCGAGATTCTCGGGCATGCCGCTCAGTCGCTGCAGGTGGCAGACCTCAAGCAACAGATCCTGCAACTGCGCTTGCAGGAGAAGGATTACCTGCTGGCGCCGCTGACTGGCCATGAAGCAGCCATCACCGAGCAACATGCGCGCATCGCCGCACAGCTGGCTGACTTGCCCACCGACGCCGAGCAACCACAGCTGTTGCTGCACGGTAACGACGCCTATCTGCAGCAATTCACCCAACTGCGCGCGACGCAATCTCAGGCAAGCACGGCGCAGACCGGAATGGCGATACGCGCCGACGAAGCGCTGATCCAGTTCGAGATGGTCACCCAGGACCTGTTCAACCTGATTCGCGATCAATTGTTCGATGGCGAAACGGGCACGCAGAGCAGCGTCGACCAGGCCGAAGCGGCCGCACGCCTGAGCCACACCCTGCTGCAACTGCGCCTGGCGGAAAGCCAGTTCATCCGCAGCGCTGACAGCGCCGATGCCGATCTCTGGCAAACACGCTTCGCCAGCATGACCGAAGCGGCGCAGCAACTGCGCGCACAACTCGCGGCCCTGCAGCAGGCCTCCCTGGACGAAGCACTGCGCTCGCTCGACAGCTATCGCGAATCCTTCGAGCACTATCGCCACAGCCGCGAGGCCGAGCAGCTCAGTCGCAGCCAATTGGCCGATCTGGCGCAAGGCATGCTGCAGCACGGCAGCGATCTGCAGCAGCACCAGCAACTCACCATGCAAGCGGGCAACCGCACCTCCCTGCAAACCCTTGCCCTGCTCACCACTGCAGCGCTGCTACTGGCTCTGCTCGCCAGCTGGCTGATTCGCCGCCTGATCGTCGGGCCGCTGCAACACTGCCTGTTGCTGGCCCAGCAGGTCGCGGCCGGCAATCTCAGTGGCAGTCGAATCGCCGTGCGCCGTGATGAGGTCGGCCAGCTTCTGGGCGCACTGCAGACCATGCGCGACCACCTGCGCGAATTAATCGAGCAGATCGGTGGTAGCGCGACACAGATTGCCGCCGCAGCAGAGCAACTTTCGGCAGTCAGCGAACAGACCCGCGCGGGTGTGCGCGAGCAGAGCGAAGAGTCCAGCCAGACGGCCTGCGCCATGCAACAGATGGTCACCAGCGTGCAGCAGGTGGCCGGTGATGCCGAGCAGGCATCGCAGGCCGCGCAACAGGCGGAATTGCAGGCCCGTGATGGCGACCGCCAGGTGCACCAGGTCGTCGAGCAGATCGAGCGCCTGGCCAGCGAGGTGGCGCATACCGGGCAGACCGTTGGCCTGGTGCAAGGCGAGAGCCAACGCATCGGCAGTGTGCTGGATGTGATCAAGGCAGTCGCCGAGCAGACCAATCTGCTCGCGCTCAACGCAGCCATCGAGGCCGCACGCGCCGGTGAACAAGGCCGCGGTTTCGCGGTTGTCGCCGATGAAGTGCGCGCGCTGGCGCGCCGTACTCAGGACTCCACCCGCGAGATCGAGGCGCTGATCACCAGCCTGCAGAGCCGCGTACAGACCGCCGTCGCCCAGACCCAGGCCAGCCAGACGCTGAGCCAGGACGCGATGGCCAGCGTCAAGCTGGCCGGGCAGAGCCTGACGCGCATCAATCAGGCGGTCGCTCTGATCGAGCAGATGAACCAGCAGATCGCCAGCGCCGCCGAACAGCAGAGTGCGGTGGCCCTGGAGATCAACCGCAGCCTGGACAACGTACGCGGCATCGGCGAGCAAAGCGCCAGCGCCACCGAGCAGACCGCGCTATCGAGCGCCGAGCTGGCCAGGCTGGGCGGTGAATTGCAGCTGCGCATCGGCCGCTTTCGGACCTGAGGCCAAGGAACCGGCCCTGGTCATCCCGGCCATAGGGTGGACAACGCGCAGCTTGTCCACCGTCGCCGCTCATGAGCAAGGCGCAATCGCTACCCTTTCCCGGATGGCATCCGCACTACCCCGACAATAATTGACCGCTAACCGCACGACTTCCCGGGCGAATCATCCGACAGTGCTTGGCGCCTCGGCAGGCACCACATAAAATCCGGAACCAAGTTCCAATAAATAACAAATGCGGAGATCTGCCATGGCCAACGCTCCACTCGACTGCGACCTGCTGGTGGTCGGCTCCGGCGCGGCCGGACTGGCGGCTGCCGTCAGCGCCGCGCACCTGGGCAAACGGGTGATCCTGGTGGAGAAGGACGCCGTGCTGGGCGGCGCGACCGCCTGGTCCGGCGGCTGGCTGTGGGCGCCGCGCAACCCGCTGGCCCGGCGCGCCGGTATCGTCGAGGACATCGAGCAGCCGCGCACTTACCTGCGCAACGAGCTGGGCGAGCATTATCGCTCCGAGCTGGTGGACGCCTTTCTGCTGCACTGCCCCGATATGGTGGCGTTTTTCGAGCAGCACACTGCCCTGCAGTTCGTCGACGGCAACGGTATCCCCGACATGCACGGCGATACGCCCGGCGCTGCCAGCGGCGGTCATCAGGTCATCGCCGCGCCCTACGATGGCCGCGAAGTGCTCGACCTGCTGCCACGTCTGCGCAAGACCATGCGCGAAACGTCCTTCATGGGCATGCCAATCATGGCCGGTGCCGATCTCGCCGCCTTCCTCAACATGACGCGTTCGCCCAGGGCTCTGCTGCACGTGATCCGCCGTTTCACCACCCACCTCTATCACCTGGCCCGCTACGGACGTGCCATGCACCTGGTCAACGGTGTGGCGCTGGTCGCCCGCCTGGCGCGCTCGGCGCAGGACCTGGGCGTGCAGATGATGGTGTCCACGCCCGCGCAGCGCCTGATCATCGAAGACGGCAACGTATGCGGTGCCGTGGTGCAGCACGCCGGTGTGGAAATGACTATCCGCGCCAAAGCGGTGGTGCTGGCTGCCGGCGGTTTTCCCAATGATCCCGAGCGGCGTAAGGCAATGTTCCCGCGCGATGCCAGCGGCCATGACAACCTCGCCCTGCCGCCGACCAGTTGCTCCGGCGACGGCCTGCGCCTGGGCGAGTCAGCCGGCGGACGCGTGGCCGACGACCTGCGCTCGCCAGTAGCCTGGGCGCCGGTATCGAAGGTGCCCTACGCCGACGGCAGCGTCGGCCATTTCCCGCACATCATCGACCGCGGCAAGCCAGGCATCATCGGCGTGCTGCAAAACGGCAAGCGCTTCGTCAACGAGGCAGGCGGTTACTACGACTATGTCGACGCCATGCTCAAGGCCATTCCCGAGGATCGGCAAGCCTGCTCCTGGCTGATCTGCGACCACCGCTTTCAGCGCCGCTACGGCCTCGGCTTCGCTCGCCCGGCGCCAGTACCGCTGTGGCCACATATCCGCAACGGCTACCTCAAGCGCGGCCACAGCCTTGAAGCACTGGCGCAGGCCTGCGGCATCGACCCGATCGGGCTCGTTACCACCGTCGACGAGTTCAACCAGCATGCGCGCCGTGGCGAAGACCCACTGTTCGGCCGTGGCAGCACCGCGTTCAACCGTCGCAGCGGCGATGCCCAGCACAGCGGTCCGAACCCCTGCGTGGCGCCCATCGAGCATGGCCCCTTCTATGCCGTGAAAGTACAACCGGGCTGCTTCGGCACCTTCGCCGGGCTACGCACCGATGGCCATGCGCGCGTACTTGATGGTGCCGGCCAGCCTATCTCCGGCCTGTATGCCGCCGGTACGGACATGGCCAGCCCCATGGGCGGGCACTACCCCTCGGGTGGCATCAACATTGGTCCGGCGCTGACCTTTGGCTATATCGCCGGACGCCACGCGGCCACGGTCTGATATCGGCCGGCCATGGATGGCAGGCATAAAAAAGCGCCGCCCGGATGCGTGGTCCGGGCAGCGCTGTATCGCTCGTACGAATCAGTCTTCCAGCGATTCCACGCCCAATTCGTCCCAGACTTCCTCGGCCAGGTGGAAGGTGGCATTGGCCGCCGGGATGCCGCAGTAGATCGCGCTCTGCATGAGCACTTCCTTGATCTCGTCGCGGGTCACGCCGTTGTTCTTCGCCGCGCGCAGGTGCAGTTTCAGTTCGCCCTCGCGGTTCATGCCAATCAGCATGGCGATGGTGATCAGGCTGCGGGTGTGGCGCGGCAGGCCGGGGCGAGTCCAGATATCGCCCCAGGCGTGACGGGTGATCATCTCCTGGAACTCACTGTTGAACGGCGTGAGCTTGTCCAGGCTGCGGTCGACATGGGCGTCGCCGAGCACCGCGCGGCGCACCTGCATGCCGGCTTCGTAGCGTTGTTTTTCGTCCATTTTCTGCTCCGTGGAAAAATGCTCTTGTAGGAGCGAGCTTGCTCGCGAAGCTCTCGCGCTGTTCGCGAGCAGAGCTCGCTCCTACAGAAAAGCGGCGATCAGCTGGTTAAGAAATCCAGCAGCGCCTGGGTAAAGGCCACGCCGGCCTCGACGTTGGATAGGTGCGCGGCGTGGAACTCCAACAGCTTCGCACCCTCGATCCGCTGCTGCATGAAGCGGCCGTGCTCGACGGTGGTCACCGGATCGAGGCTGCCGCAGACGATCAGCGTTGGCGACTGGATATTGGCAATCTGCTCGCGAAAATCGGCATCGCGCACCGCTGCACAGTTGGCGGCGTAACCTTCGGGCGAAGTCTGCGCCAGCATGCCGACGATGGGCTCGACCTGCTGCGGCTGCGCCGCGGCGAAACCGGCGGTGAACCAGCGCGAGATCGAGGCGTCGCGCAGGTCACGCATGACCTGCACGCCGCCGGCCAGCACGGTTTCAATACGCGGGTTCCACACCTCCGGCGCGCCAATCTTGGCGGCGGTGTTGCACAGCACCAGGCGCGCGATGCGCTCCGGCGCGTTGAGCGCCAGCCACTGGCCGATCAGCCCGCCCATGGACAGCCCACAGAAATGCGCCTTGGCGATATCCAGGGCATCGAGCAGTGCCAGCACGTCGCGACCCAGTTGCTCGATGCTGTAGGGCCCCTCAGTCACCAGCGACTGGCCATGGCCGCGGGTGTCGTAGCGCAACACCTGGAAATGGCGGGTCAGCGCCGGCATCTGCACGTCCCACATGTGCAGGTCGGTGCCGAGGGAGTTGGACAGCACCAGCACCGGCGCGCCGGCCGGGCCTTCGAGCTGGTAGTTGAGATCGCCATCGGCGAGACGTACGGCAGGCATGGATAACTCCTAACGCGAAAATTGCGTGTGTTCGGCGACGGCCCGCTGCACCCAGCGGCGGGCCTGTCCCAGGTAATGGGCCGGATCGAGTAGACGCTCCAGCTCGGTAGCGGACAGCTCTGCGCTGACCTCGGCATTGGCGCCGAGTACCGCACGCAGGTGCACGCCCTGCTGCACCGCCTGGCGGCAGCACTGCTCGACCAGATGATGGGCGGCGTCGCGGCCGATGCGCTGGGCCAGGGCGATGCTCACCGCCTCGGCCAGCACCAGGCCCTGGGTCAGTTCGAGGTTCGCACGCATGCGTGCGGCATCCACCTCCAGCCCCGGCACCGCCAGCAGCGCCTGCTGCAGCGCGCCGGAGACCAGGCAGCACAGCTCCGGCAGGGTTTCCCACTCGGCGTGCCACAGGCCCAGGCTGCGCTCGTGCTCCTGCGGCATGGCGGCGAACATCGTCGCCACCAGGCCCGGCGCGCGGGTGGCGGCGCCGATCAGCACGGCGGCGCCGACCGGGTTGCGCTTGTGCGGCATGGTCGACGAGCCGCCCTTGCCTGGCGCCGCCGGCTCGAAGACTTCGCCGGCCTCGGTCTGCATCAGCAAGCTGAGGTCGCGGCCGAGCTTGCCCAGGCTGCCGGCGATCAGCCCGAGCAGGCTGGCGAACTCCACCAGGCGGTCGCGCTGGGTGTGCCAGGGCTGCTCGGGCAGGTGCAGCTGCAATTCATCGGCCAGCACCTCGGCCACCGGCCAGGCCTGCTCGCCGAGCGCCGCCAGGCTGCCCGAGGCGCCGCCGAACTGCAGGCACAGCAGGCGCGGCTTGAGTTCGTTCAGGCGCTGGCGATGGCGGGTGATGGCGCCCAGCACGCCGGCCAGCTTCATGCCCAGGGTCACCGGAGTGGCCTGCTGCAGCCAGGTGCGTCCGGCCAGCGGGGTGTCGGCATGGCGTTCGGCCTGCGCCGCCAGGGCATCGCCCAGGGCGGCGAGGTCGCCTTCGATCAGCTCGATGGCGGCGCGCAGTTGCAGCACCAGGCCGCTGTCCATGGCGTCCTGGCTGGTGGCGCCGAGGTGTACGTAGCGCTCGGCCTCCGGGCTGGCGGCGGCGATGCGCTTGCCGAGGGCCTTGACCAGCGGGATGGCGGAATTACCCGCCGTGGCGATGGCCTGGGCCAGGGCGGCGAAATCGTAGAGCTCGGCCCGGCAGGCGGCAGCGATGGGCGCCACCGCCTCAGGCGGGATCAGCCCCACACGCGCCTCGGCCCGCGCCAGCGCGGCCTCGAAGTCGAGCATGCCCTGCACCCGGCCGGCGTCGCAGAAGATCGCGCGCATGGCCGGGGCGGTGAAGTAGGCATCGAAGAGTTGGTTGCTCACGAGCGAAACGCTCCTGGAAAAATGTACGGCTAGTGTGGCATCAACCGGCGGCGCCGCGCACGGAGGGGCGTCTGTGGGAGGGGCTTTAGCCGCGACGGCTTAAAGGCGTCGCCGCTGAAGCGCCTCCCACAAGGTTCACACCAGCCCGATGACCGGGCGTAGGGTGGGCCGGGCGGCGATCCGTTTTAGCCCACCGGGGGCGTCATGGTGGACTGAAGCGAATCACCATCCCTTCACGCACTATGGACATGGTGGGCTAAAGCCCACCCTACAGATGTCATTCACACCCGCTCGATGACCAGCGCCAGGCCCTGCCCCACGCCCACGCACATGGTCGCCAGACCAAGCTTGCCGCCGGTCTTCTCCAGGTGGTGAACGGCGGTGAGCACCAGGCGATTGCCGCTCATGCCCAGCGGGTGGCCGAGGGCGATGGCGCCGCCATTCGGGTTGACCTTGGCGCTATCGTCCGGCAGGCCGAGGTCGCGGGTGACGGCCAGGCCCTGGGCGGCGAAGGCTTCATTCAGCTCGATCACGTCGAACTGCTCGATGCTCAGGTTCAGTCGCGCCAGCAGCTTGCGCACCGCCGGTACCGGGCCGACGCCCATGATGCGTGGCGCCACGCCGCCGCTGGCCATACCCAGCACCTTGGCGCGCGGCTTGAGGCCGTACTTCTGAACGGCTTCGGCAGAGGCCAGGATCATCGCCGAGGCGCCGTCATTGAGGCCCGAGGCGTTGCCGGCGGTGACGGTCTTGCCTTCGCCATTGACCGGCTTGAGCTTGGCCAGGCCTTCGGCGGTGGTGTCGGCACGCGGGTGCTCGTCACGGTCGACGACGATCTCGCCCTTCTTGGTCTTGATCACTACCGGGACGATTTCCTCGGCGTAGTAACCTCTCTCCTGAGCCGCCGCTGCACGCTGCTGGCTGCGCAGGCCGAAGGCATCCTGGTCGGCACGACTGATGCCGTAATCCTCGGCGACGTTGTCGCCAGTGACCGGCATCGGATCGACGCCGTACTGTTCTTTCATCAACGGGTTGACGAAGCGCCAGCCCAGGGTGGTGTCTTCCAGCTTCTGGCCACGGCCGAAGGCGCTGTCGGCCTTGCCCATCACGTAAGGCGCACGGGTCATGGACTCGACGCCAGCGGCGATGGCCAGCTCCATCTCGCCCGAGGCGATGGCGCGGAAGGCGGCACCGACCGCCTCCATGCCCGAGGCGCACAGGCGGTTAAGAGTCACGCCCGGCACCGTTTCCGGCAGACCGGCGAGCAGCAGCGCCATGCGCGCCACGTTGCGGTTGTCCTCGCCGGACTGGTTGGCGCAGCCCATGAACACTTCATCGACTGCCGACCAGTCGACCTGCGGGTTACGCTCGATGAGCGCCTTGAGCGGAATCGCCGCCAAGTCGTCGGCGCGCACCGCCGACAGCGCGCCATTGAGGCGACCAATCGGCGTGCGCACGGCGTCGCAGATGAATACGTCGCGGCTCATTCGTCACCCCCGGCCTGGCCGTGGGCGGCGGCGGTGCGCGCTTCCAGGGCGCGCAGCGCTTCCAACTCGGTGTCGTTCGGCGCCTCGGTCACGGCCAGATTGTCGGCAAAGCGGATGGCCCAGCCGGTATTCTCGATCACCTGCTCGCGGGTCACGCCCGGGTGCAGCGAGGTGACCACGAATTCGTTGCTGCCGGCTTCCGGCTCCATGATGCACAGGTCGGTGATGATGCCGACCGGGCCCTTGCCGGGCAGGCCGAGCTGCTGACGGTGGTCGCCGCCCTCGCCGAAGCCGACCGAGGTGACAAAGGCCAGCTTGTCGACGAAGGTGCGGTGCGACTGCTTGAGGATGATCAGCACTTCCTTGGCGCTGCCGGCGATCTCCGGCGCGCCGCCGGCGCCGGGCAGGCGCACCTTCGGGTTGTGGTAGTCGCCGATCACCGTGGTGTTGATATTGCCGAACTTGTCGACCTGGGCCGCGCCGAGGAAGCCGACGTCGATGCGCCCGCCCTGCAACCAGTAGCGGAAGATCTCACCGGTGGGTACCACGGTGTCGGCGGTTTCGGCCAGCTCGCCGTCACCGATCGACAGCGGCAGCACGCTGGGCTTGGCGCCGATGGGGCCGGATTCGTAGATCAGCACCACGTCCGGCGAGGAGGTCAGGCGCGCCAGGTTGGCGGCCTTGGACGGCAGGCCGATGCCGACGAAGCAGACCGCGCCGTTCTTCAGGCGGCGGGCGGCCGCCACGGTCATCATTTCATTAGTGCTGTAGTCGCTCATCACTTGGCCTCCGCAATCTTGGCTTGGAACTCGGCGAAATCGGCAGTGCCGCGGATATAGGTATCGATCCAGGCGGTAAAGGTTTCGCGGTCGCGGGCTATCGGGTCCCAGGCCTGGTAGAAGCGGTTATCGCGCTCGTAGTAGCCATGGGCGTAGGACGGGTGGGCGCCGCCGGGTACGTGGCAGACGGCGGTCAGCGCCCAGCTCGGCAGCACGCAGGCGTTCATCGGCGCCTTGAGGTCGTCGACGATCTCCTCGACGGTGACGATGCAGCGCTTGGCCGCCAGGGCCGCCTCCTTCTGCACGCCGAGGATGCCCCACAGCAGCACGTTGCCCTTGCGGTCGGCCTTCTGCGCGTGGATCACGGTGACGTCCGGGCGCACCGCCGGGGTGGCGGCCAGTTTCTCGCCGGTGAAGGGGCAGTCGATGAACTTGATGTTCGGGTTGACCTTGGGCAGGTCCGAGCCGGCATAGGCGCGCAGCAGGGCGAACGGCAGGCCCGAGGCGCCGGCAACGTAGGAGTTGGCCAGGTCGGCGTGGCTGTGCTCGTCGATTTCCAGGGCGTTCGGCCACTTCTTCTCGACCGCATCGCGCAGGCGGTGCAGCGAGCCGACGCCGGGGTTGCCACCCCAGGAGAAGGTCAGCTTGCGCGCGCAGCCGGCGCCGATCAGCAGGTCGTAGACCAGGTCCGGGGTCATGCGTACCAGGTGCAGGTCTTTCTTGCCCTGGCGGATCAGCTCGTGGGAGGCGGCAGTGGGGATCAAATGGGTGAAGCCTTCGAGGGCGACGCAGTCGCCGTCGTTGACGTGGCGCGAAATGGCTTCGCCCAGGGTGATGATGTCGGCCATCGTGTTGTTCTCGCTTGGGTTGCAGGTGCCACCGGGCAGGGTGACGGTGAGTTCAGATTAGGGCGCGCCATGCAGCGGAACAATCCGATAATCGCCTTATGGTGCGATTATCGAACCATTCCTGATCAGGGGTCGTTCTCCAGCTGCGCGCGCATGCCCAGGGCCAGCGCCTGCTGCGCGGCCAGGCGTGCGACGATGCGCTGCACGATGGCCAGCCGTGCGCTGGCGCCCTCGCGCATCTCGGCCATGGCCTGCAGGGCGTCGGCCGATTGCCCGAGGCCGGCGCGGCTGTCCTCCTCGACCCGGCGCAGGCCGCTGCGCGCGCCTTCGGCGGCCTGCTGCAGGCTGCCGACGATCTGGCGGATCTGTTCGCTGGCGGCGTTGGCGCGTTGCGCCAGGTGGCGCACCTCGTCGGCCACCACGGCGAAACCGCGGCCCTGCTCGCCGGCGCGCGCCGCCTCGATGGCGGCATTGAGCGCCAGCAGGTTGGTCTGCTTGGCGATGTCCTGGATGCTGCCAACGATGCTGCCGATGCGCTCGGTCTGCTCGCCGAGGTCGTCGAACACCCGGGTCACCGGCGCCATATGCCCGGCCAGGCGCTCGATGGTGGCGGTGGCGGCGCGGATGCTCTCGGCGCTGCCCTGCACCTTGTCGCCGGCGCCGCGCGCCAGCTGATCGGCGTACTGCATGTCGTCGCGGCTGGCGGCGATGGCCTGTTCCAGCTCGGCCAGGCGCGCCAGCAGCGGCGTCAGATCGAGCCGTGGTTCCGGCAGCACGACAGGCAACGGCGGCGGTGCGAGCGCCGGTTCGGGCTCGGCCAGCGGCGCCATGCAGGGCTCCGGGCTGGCCGCCGGGGTGGGCCTGCGCCGCCAGGCGGCGCCGAGACCGGCGAGCAGCGCCAGGGCCGCCAGACCCTGGGCCAGCGGTTCGCCGGCCAGCGCCAGGAGCACGGCGGCGCAGCCGGCGGCGAGCAGGGCGAGTAGCGTTGCGATCATAAGGGTTCTCCGGCAGGTGCCAGGCGCCCTGGGCGGGCGCCTGGGGACGGGTTTAGAGGAGGTTCCAGGTGTAGCTGAGGATCAGCCGGTTCTCGTCGATATCGCTGCGGTAGTTGGAGCGCGCGGTGACGTTGCGCACGCGCACGCCGAGGCCCTTGAGCGCGCCGCTCTGCAGGGTGTAGCCGATGTCCAGGTCGCGCTCCCAATCCTTGCCCTCGTAGCGCGCACCGCCGCGGTTGGTGGCCTGGGCGTCGACGTTGTCGCCGCGGATATAGCGCACCCCGGCCACCAGACCCGGCACGCCCATGGCGGCGAAGTCGTAGTCGTAACGCAGTTGCCAGGAGCGCTCGTCGGCGGAGGCGAACTCGAAGGTCGGCACCTCGTTGCCCAGCGGGCTGACGTTGGCAAATACGCGCGGGAAGGCGTCATCGCCGAACATCGCCTGGTAGCCGACATAGAAGGTGTGGCCGCCGTGCTTGGCCGACAGCAGGGCGAAGGCCGCCTGGTTGTCGATGTCGCCGAGCAGGCCCTGGCCGTCGTCGGCCGAGTCGTAGAAACCGAGGTTGGCGCCGAGGGTCCAGGCGCCCACCGGCTCGCTGTGCTTGAGGCCGAGGAAGCGCTGCTGGTAGATATCCTCCAGCTGCGCGTACCAGGCGCCGAGCGAGGTGCGCCCGGCGTTGAAGGCGTAGTCGCCGCCGGCGTAGTTGAAGGCGTCGCTGCTCGCCGCGCGCTGCGGCAGGTGGCCGAGCATGGCCAGCATCTGGTCGTCGCCGGCCTCGTTGCGCAGGCTGGTGGAGTTGAGATGCCCGGCCTGCAGGGTAAGCCCGGCCAGCTCGTTGGAAACCAGGCTCACGCCCTGGTAGCTGGGCGGCAGCAGGCGGATGTCCGAGTAGGTCAGCACCGGCAGGTTGGGCTGCAGCTCGCCGACTTTCAGCTCGGTCTTGGACAGGCGTAGCTTCGCCGCCAGGCCCAGGCGGCTGTAGTCGTCGGCGGCCTTGCCGCTCTCGCGGGTCGGCAACAGGCCGGTATTGACTCGATCCGGGCTGCTGTCGAGCTTGACGCCGAGCAGGCCGATGGCATCCACGCCGAAGCCCACCGGCCCCGGGGTGTAGCCGGATTTGACGTTGAGGATGAAACCCTGCGCCCACTCCTCGGCCTTGGACTGCCGGTTCGGCCCGACTATGTCGGAAAAGTCGCGGCTGAAGTAGTAGTTGCGCGCCGTGAGCGTGGCGCTGGCGTCGTCGATAAACCCGCCCTCGCCGGCCTGGCTCAGGCTCGGCAGGCAGGCGGCAATGGCGGTGGACAGCAGGCAAAGGCGTGGGCTGTGTTTCATCGGTAGCGTGCTCTTGTTGTTATCGAGGTTGCAGAAACCCGCCCGGCAGCCCAGGGGTTGCCGGTTCGGGGGAATGGATTGGGGGTTATTCCCTGGCCGGCTCGCCGGCGGGACTGGCAATGGTGGCCGGCTTGCGCGCGCGCAGCAGCAGGTGCGCGGCGAGGCCGAACAGCAGGCCCCAGAAGGCCGCCGACAGGCCGAGGAAACTCACCCCGGAGGCCGTCACCAGGAAGGTGAACAGTCCGGCGTCGCGCTCCGCCGGCTCGCTCAGGCTGCGCGCCAGCGCCTCGCTGAACGCGCCGTACAGCGCCAGCCCGGCCAGGGCGGCGATCAGCGCGGCGGGAAAGGCGGCGAACAGCGACACCAGGGTGGCGCCGGCAATGCCCAGCAGCAGGTAGGCCAGGCTGCCGACCACCGCGGCCACATAGCGCCGTTTGGGGTCTTCATGGGCCTCGCGGCCGGTACAGAGGCTGGCGGTGACTGCCGCCAGGTTCAGGCCGTGGCAGCCGAACGGCGCCAGCAGCGCGCCGCCGATGGCGCTGGCGCCGATCAGCGGGCTGGCCGGGGTTTGGTAACCGGCGCCACGCAGCACCGCCATGCCCGGCATGAATTGCCCGGTCAGCGCCACCAGCACCAGCGGCAGCGCCAGGTTGAGGGTGGCGGAGAGGCTGAACTCGGGGGCGATCCACTGCGGCGTGGCCAGCTGCAGCACCAGCGCCTCGCTGCGCAGCTGGCCGCCGAGCAGGGTCAGCGCCGCGCCCACGAGCAATACGCCGGCCACCGCATAGCGCGGCGCCATGCGCCTTAGCAGCAGGTAGGTGACGAACATGCTGGCGATCAGCAGCGGCTGCTCGGGCAGCGCCTTGAACACCTCGATGCCGAAGGCGAACAGGATGCCGGCCTGCAAACCGGCGGCGATGGAGCCGGGCAGTTTGGCGATCAGCCGGTCGAAGCTGCCGCTGAGGGCGATCAGCAACAGGATCAGGTTGGCCACCAGGTAGGCGCCGATCGCCTGATTCAGACCCAGTTCGGGCAGGGCGCCGACCAGCAGCGCGCTGCCGGGGATCGACCAGGCGATCACCACCGGCGTGCGGTAGCGCAGGCTGAGCAGCAGGCCCAGCGCGCCACTGCCGATGGAAATCGCCCAGACCCAGGACGACAGCAGCGCCTGCGACAGGCCGGCGCTTTCCGCGGCATGGAAGATCAGCACCAGCGGCCCGGCGTAGGAGATGGTGGTGGCGAGCAGCCCGGCCACCAGGGCGGGCAGGCTGAAGTCTTTGAGCAGGGCTTTCATGGTCCCTCGCAAGGTCAGGCTGGCGCTTCTTGGGAAACGCTCTTGTTGTTTACGCCCGGGGGCCGTGCCGGCACGGCCCTGGGTGCCGCCCTCACCCGCGAGCGGGCGAGGGCTCGGGGGCTCAGACGCCCTGCAGTGCGCGCGGCCGTGCGTTGCGGCGTTCGGCCTTGGCCTGCGGGGCCTTCTGCAGTTGGAAGTCGAACGTCAGCTCGGCGAAGCGCGGGCCCTGGATGCCGCGATCACGAGCGGCGGCCTCGTCCTCGACGAACTGGATATCGCCGACCAGACCCTCGCGGGTGGCGTAGGCAAAGTCGTCCCACAGGTACTGGTCGCCGGCCAGGTTGATCTGGGTGGTCAGGTGGCGATGGCCCGGCGCGGAAATGAAGAAGTGGATATGCGCCGGACGCTGGCCGTGGCGGCCGAGCAGATCGAGGCATTCCTGGGTCGGACCCTGCGGGTCGCAGCCGTAGCCGCTGGGCACGATGCTGCGTGCGCGGTAGCGGCCCTCGGCGTCGGTGACGATGCGCCGGCGCAGGTTGTAGTCGCTCTGGCTCTGGTCGAAGTAGGAGTAGTTGCCCTTGGTGTTGGCGTGCCACAGGTCAACCACGGCACCGGCCACCGGTTTGCCCTGGGTGTCACGCACCACGCCTTCGAGGAACATCACCGTGGCCACGCCGTCTTCCGTGCCGTCATCCATCCGCACCTGGCCCTCGGCCAGCGGTGCGCCGGCCACGTACAGCGGGCCTTCGATGGTGCGCGGGGTGCCGCCGCTGAGGCCGGCCTCGGCGTCCTTGGCGTCCTGCAGCAGGTCGAGGAAGTGTTCCAGGCCCAGGCCCGGCACCAGCAGGCCGAACTCGCTGCGCGCGCCGAGGCGGTTGAGGTAGTCCACCGCCTGCCAGAATTCGTCGTCGGTCACTTGCAGGTCTTCGATGATCTTCGCCGCGTCGCCGACGATGCGCAGCATCAGCTGCTTGAGGCGCGGGCTGCCCTGCTCGTTGTTGAGGCCGCAGGCCTCGCGGAACAGGTTCTGCACGTCTTGGGTGTGGGAGATTTTCACGGTCATGGTGGCGTACCTCGTTGTTGTTCTGGGAAATCAGCGGTCGTCGGCATGGATCGACGAGGGATGCCGGCACAGCGGCGTGACCTCGATGTCCATGTAGGGGAACAGCGGCAGTTGCAGCAGGGTGTCGTGCAGCGCCTCGACGCTGGCCACGTCGAATACGCTGTAGTTGGCGTAGTGCCCGGCGATGCGCCACAGGTGGCGCCAGGTGCCCTCGCGCATCAGGCGCTGGGCCAGCTCCTTCTCCTCGGCCTTGATCTGCGCGGCGCGTGCCGGGTCCATGTCGGCCGGCAGCCTTACGGTCATCTTCACGTGGAACAGCATGGGGATTTCCTCCGTTTCACTTGCGGGCGAAGAACGCCAGGCGCTCTTCGTCCAGGGTCAGGCCGAGGCCGGGGGTACGCGGCACCTGCAGGGCAAAATCGCGGTACAGCGGCGCCTCGCTGACGATTTCCTCGGTCAGCAGCAACGGGCCGAACAGCTCGGTGCCCCAGGTCAGCTGCTTGAGGGTGACGAAGGCGTGGGCCGAGGCCAGGGTGCCGATGGCGCCTTCGAGCATGGTGCCGCCGTACAGGGCGATACCGGCCGCTTCGGCGATGGCCGCGGTGCGTAGCACGGCGCGCGGGCCGCCGTTCTTGGCGATCTTCAGGGCGAACACCGAGGCGGCGCCGTCGGCGGCCAGGCTGAAGGCGTCCTCGACGCTCTCGATGGATTCGTCGGCCATGATCGGTGCCGGGCTGCGCTGGTTGAGGCGCACCTGGCCGGCACGATTGATGCGCGCGATCGGCTGCTCGATCAGGTCGATGCCGTTGTCGCCCAGCACCCGGCAGGCGCGGATGGCCTGGGACTCGTCCCAGCCCTGATTGACATCGACGCGCACGCTGGCGCAGTCGCCGAGCGCCTGCTTGATGGCGATGACGTGGTTGAGGTCGCGCTGCAGTTCGCCGGCGCCGATCTTCAGCTTGAAGATGCGGTGGCGGCGAATGGCGAGCATCTGCTGCGCCTCGTCGATATCGCGGGCGGTGTCGCCCGAGGCCAAGGTCCAGGCCACCTCCAGGCTGTCGCGCACGCGGCCGCCGAGCAGCTCGCTGACCGCCAGGCCCAGGCGCTTGCCCTGGGCGTCGAGCAGCGCGCTCTCGATGCCCGACTTGGCGAAGGTGTTGCCCTTGGCCAGCTTGTCCAGGCGCTGCATGCAGGCGTTGACGTTGGCCGCGTCCTGACCGCGCAGCGCCGGCGCCAGGTGGCTGTCGATGTTCTGCTTGATGCTCTCCGGGCTCTCGTTGCCGTAGGCCAGGCCACCGATGGTGGTGGCTTCGCCGATGCCTTCGACGCCGTCGCTGCAGCGCAGGCGGATGATCACCAGCGTCTGGTTCTGCATGGTGTGCATGGCCAGCTTGTGCGGGCGGATGGTCGGCAGGTCGACGATGGTCGCCGTCAGGCTTTCGATCAGGACGTGGCTCATTTCACTTTTCCAGGTTCAGGGTAAGGGCTAAAGACTTAAGCCTTGGCCGCCGCCAGCGCCGCGGACGCCGCCTGGCGCCGTTGGCCGCTGAGGGTGAACACCGCCATGGCCAGGGCGGCGATGGCGCCGGGCACGGCGAAGGCGATGAAGTTCAGTTGCAGCGGCAGGTTGATCGCCATCAGCGCACCACCGAGCAGCGGCCCGACGATGGCGCCGTTGCGGCCGATGCCCGAGGCCCAGCCGAGGCCGGTGGAGCGGATCGACAGGCCGTAGAACTGCGCGGCGCCGGCGTACAGCAGGATCTGCGTGCCGATGGTGGTGGCGCCGGCGATGAAGATCAGGCCGTAGAGCACCGGCGTCGGGCTGTTGAAGCCGAGCAGGCTGATCGAGGCGGCGGCGGCGACGAAGAAGGCCACCATCACCTTGCCCAGGTTGAAGCGGTCGCCCAGCCAGCCGCCGAGAATCGCCCCGGCCATGCCGCCGAAGTTCAGCGCCAGCAAAAACGACAGGCTCGACCCCAGGCTGTAGCCGGCGCTGGCCATCAGCTTGGGCAGCCAGGAACTCAGCGCGTAGACCATCAGCAGGCAGCAGAAGAACGCCAGCCACAGGCACAGGGTGCGCAGCGCGCGGCCGTCGCGGAACAGCTCGAAGACGCCGACGCCCTGGCCCTTGCCATCGCTCATCTGCAACTGGTCGGCGGCGTCGAGAGCCAGGCCCGGCTCGACCTTGGCCAGCACCGCGCGGGCCTGCTCATGGCGACCCTGGCGCACCAGGAAACCCACCGACTCCGGCAGCTTCCACAGGATCAGCGGCAACAGCAGCAGCGGCACGGCGGCAGCGAAGAACATCGACTCCCAGCCAAAGCGCGGCAGCATGTAGATGCCCACGCCGGCGGCGAGCATGCCGCCCAGCGAGTAGCCGCTGAACATCACCGCCACCAAGGTGCTGCGCAGGCGCTTGGGCGCGTACTCGTTCATCAGCGCCACGGCGTTGGGCATCAGCCCGCCACAGCCCAAGCCTGCGATAAAGCGGAAGATGCCGAACTCGGTCGGGTTGCTGGCGAAGCCATTGAGGATGGTCGCCGTGGAGAACAGCACGAAGCAGATGGCGATGCCCTTCTTGCGCCCGATCCGGTCGGCCAGGGTGCCGAAGCCGAGGGCGCCGAACATCATGCCGAACAGCGCATAGCTGCCCAGGGCGCCGGCTTCCAACGGGGTCAGGCCCCACTCCTGCATGATCGACGGCAGCACCACGCCGAAGATGAACAGGTCGTAGCCGTCGAAGATCAGCAGCAGCGCGCAGAGCGCCATGACCATCCAGTGGAAGCGGGAAAAGCGTGCGTTGTCGATAACGGGGTGAACGTCTATCTGTCGCATGGCATCGGTTCTCGGTTTTGTTTTTGTTGTGAACGGTTCGGTTGCTTTGCGTAGGAGCCGGCTTGCTGGCGATGCTGTTGATGGATCGCCCGCAAGCGGGCTCCTACAGGAGTCGTGCTAGCCCAGATCCCCTCCGCCCACCGGCAAGGTCACGCCGGTGATGTAGGAGGCCTCGTCGGAGGCGAGGAAGAGGATCGCGCCGACCTGCTCGTCGATGCTGCCGTAGCGTTTCATCAGGCTGCTCTCGACGGTCTGATCGACGATCTGCTGGTACCAGGCCTGCTCCTGTTCGCTCGGCTCGGCGGCGTTGCGCGGGATGCGCCGCGGCGGCGCCTCGGTGCCGCCGGGGGCGGTGGCGTTGACGCGGATACCGCGCTCGGCGGTCTCGAACGCCAGGCAGGCGGTCAGTGCGTTGACGCCGCCCTTGGCCGCACCGTAGGGCACGCGGTTGACCCCGCGGGTGGCGATGGAGGAGACGTTGACGATGGCGCCGCTGCCCTGCGCCAGCATCTGCGGCAGCGCGGCATGGCAGCACCACAGCGTGGGGAACAGCGAGCGACGCACCTCGGCCTCGATCTGCGCCGTTGCGTAGTGCTCGAAGGGCTTGGCCCAGATGGTGCCGCCGACGTTGTTGATCAGGACGTCGAGGCGGCCGAAGCGCTCGACCGCCGCGCGCATCACGCCCTGGCAGTCGCCGGCCTGCTCCAGGTCGGCAGTCAGGCACAGCACGCCTTCATGCTCGGCCAGCTCGAACACCAGCTCGGAGCGGTCCACCGCCACCACCTGCGCACCCTCCTCCAGCAGCCGCTCGGCGACGCGGCGGCCGATGCCCTGGGCGGCGCCGGTGACCACGGCGACTTTGTCTTGGAAACGCTTGTTCATCTGTCGACCTCAATCAAATGGTGCGACCGTAGCCCGGATGCAATCCGGGGCTGGTTCGTGGACTTACCCCGGATTTCATCCGGGCTACGACTCTCGATCTGATCGCCAAACTCGTAGGAGCGGCTTTAGCCGCGAAGCTCTTGCACACTGGTTCGCGGCTAAAGCGGTACGCCGCCCGGCCGCTCCTACAAGAGCTCCGCGCTGCGTGCCTCAGGCGCTGGCGGCAAACTTCTCGTAATAGAAATTGACCGGGGCGATGCCCTGCTCGCGGATATAGGCGCTGACCGCCTCGACCATCGGCGGCGGGCCGCACAGGTAGATGTCCACCTCGCCGTCGTTGAGGTGCTTGGGTTCGATGTGCTGGGTGACGTAGCCCTTGTGCGGGTAGATGCTCTCCGGGCTGGCCACGCAGGCGCTGAAGCTGAAGCCGGGGATGCGCGCGGCGAAGGCTTCCAGCTTGTCCAGCTCGACCAGGTCATGGTCGTGGGTCACGCCGTAGATCAGGTGCAGCGGGTGCGCGCAGCCTTCGGCGGCGATCTTCTCCAGCATCGCAGTAAAGGGCGCCAGGCCGGTGCCGCCGGCCAGCAGCAGCAACGGCCGCTTGATCTCGCGCAGGTAGAAGCTGCCCAGCGGGCCAGCCAGGCTGATGCTGTCGCCGGCCTTGGCCAGGTTGCTCAGGAAGCTGCTCATCAGCCCGCCCGGCACATTGCGGATCAGAAAGCTGACCTCGCCGTCCTTCTGCAGGCTGCTGAAGGAGTAGGCGCGGCTCTGCTCGCTGCCCGGCACCCGGAGGTTGACGTATTGCCCCGGCAGGAAGGCCAGCTGGCTCAGCGCCTCGCCCTTGACCGACAGGGCGATGGTGCTGTCGGAGAGCTTGCGCACCGCGCTGATGGCTGCCTCGAAGCTGGCCTGCTGGGTCTTGCACAGCTGCGAGGAGGCCGGCACGCGGATCACACAGTCGCTCTCGGCGCGCATCTGGCAGGTCAGCACATAGCCCTGCTCGGCTTCGGCCTCGCTCAGGGCGTCCTCGATATATTCCTCGCCGAGGTCGTACTGGCCGGCTTCGGCGAAGCACTTGCAGGCGCCGCAGGCGCCGTCGCGGCAGTCCAGCGGGATATTGATGCCCTGGCGGTAGGCGGCATCGGCCACCGTTTCACCCAGGTTGGCGTCGATAAAGCGGGTGACCCCGTCTTCGAAATTCAGTGCGATCTTGTGGCTCATGGCGCACCTCGCTATGCGGTTGGCGGCGTGCAGAAGCCCGCGACGGGAGCCGAGGGCTCCCGCCGGCAGCGCTGCAGCGGATTCAGATGTGGTAGACGTCGATGATCTGGCGCACGTAATCGTTCTTCAGCACCACCTTCTTGGCCTTGATCAGCGGGTTCTCGCCGCGGGTATCCAAGGTGTAGAAACTGCTGCCGTAGAAGTGATCGACGGTCTTGTAGCGAAAGCTCAGGGTGTGCCAGTTGAAGCGCACCTTGGTCAGGCCCTCGCCCTGCTCGACGATCTCGATGTTGTTGATGTTGTGCGAGGTGCGGGTGTCCGGAATGGTGGCGCTGGAGCGCTCGGTGCGGATGCGGAACACCCGGTCTTCCAGGCCGCTGCGGTTGCCGTACCAGATCAGCGAGATCTCGGTCTGCGGGTTTTCCACCAACTGGTCGGCATCGTCCCAGGCCGGCATCCAGAACTCGGCGTCCGGGGCGTACAGCTCCAGCCACTGATCCCACTGCTTGTCGTCCAGGTAGCGCGCCTCGCGGTAGAGAAAGTCGCGCACGGCGTCATAGGAAAGGCTCATTTACGCACCCTCCACGTGGATCAGTTGGTCCTGTTCTTTCTTCACGGCCTGGATCATCTGCTGCTGCCAGTAGTGGTGCTGCAGCACGAACAGGCCCTCGTCCTCGGTGCGCGCACCGGACAGCAGCGGCTGCAGGTCGATCTCCCGGGCCGAGTCGTCGGCGCCGTCGATCCAGTGCTTGGCGCCGCGGGACATGTCGTTCCACTGCATGGCGCGGCCGGCGAAGCCCTGCTGGCAGGCGCGGAACTCTTCCAGGTCATCGGGGGTGGCCATGCCCGAGACGTTGAAGAAGTCCTCGTACTGACGGATACGCCGGGCACGGGCCTCTGCACTCTCGCCCTTGGGCGCGATGCAGTAGATGGTCACTTCGGTCTTGTCCACCGACAGCGGCCGGGCGATGCGCAGCTGCGAGCCGAACTGGTCCATCAGGTACAGGTTGGGGTACAGGCAGAGGTTGCGCGAGTGGCCGATCATCCAGTCGGCGCGGGCTTCGCCGAACTCGGCGGCGAGGCGCTCGCGGTCGGCGAACAGCGGGCGATCCTCGGGGTTGTCCCAGCGGGTCCAGAGCAGCAGGTGGCCGTTCTCGAAGGAGTAGAAACCGCCGCCCTTCTTGCCCCAGCCGCCGGCGCTCATGGCGCGGATGTCGTCGCCGGCCTCTTTCAGCTTGCGCTGCTGCTGGGTGGCGGCGTAGTTCCAGTGCACGGCGGTGACGTGGTAGCCGTCGGCGCCGTTTTCCGCCTGCAGTTTCCAGTTGCCCTCGTAGACATAGGTGCTGGAGCCGCGCAGCACTTCCAGGCCTTCGCTGGACTGGTCGCAGATCATGTCGATGATCTTCTTCGACTCGCCGAGGAAGTCCTCTAGCGGCGCCACGTCCTCACGCAGGCTGCCGAACAGGAAGCCGCGGTAGGACTCGAAACGGGCGACCTTCTTCAGGTCGTGCGAGCCGTCGCAGTTGAAGCTGTCCGGGTAGCCGGCTTCCTTGGGGTCCTTGACCTTGAGCAGCTTGCCGCTGTTGTTGAAGGTCCAGCCGTGGAACGGGCAGGTGTAGCTGGCCTTGTTGCCGCTCTTGAAGCGGCACAGCATGGCGCCGCGGTGGCTGCAGGCGTTGATAAAGGCGTTGAGCTCACCGTCCTTGTTGCGCGCGATGAAGATCGGCTGGCGCCCCATGTGGGTGGTGTAGTAGTCGTTGACGTTGGGGATCTGGCTCTCGTGAGCCAGGTACAGCCAGTTGCCCTCGAAGATGTGCTGCATCTCCAGGTCGAACAGGCGCGGGTCGGTGAACATCTCGCGCTTGCAGCGGAAAATGCCCTTGTCCTTGTCTTCTTCAAGCAGGCTATTGAGGTAGTCGAGTCCCAGGTTCATGGCCATGGCTCCGTTGTTATTGTTTCAACGGTTCCAAGGCTATGCCGCTCGATTGTTCGACAATATCCAGTTAGTGCAGGACCTTTATCCGTTTTCTGCAGAGTGCGACCAAGGTCGTAGAAGCCGCGTCAGCCGTGGCCTCGGCAGAAGTTCGGAAGGTGGAAAACGTAGGGTGGAAAGCCGCGAAGCGTTTTCCACCTGTAGCCAACCGGAAGAGATACGGCGCGTGTTTTATCGGTGGACAAGCTACCCGCTCGTAGGGTGTGCCGTGGGCACCGAAAACACGCGGAGCGATCAGGACTCGCGGCGACGCAGGGTATCGGAGGGCAGCTCGCCGAAGGCGCTCTTGTAGCTCTCGGAGAAACGGCCGAGATGAAGGAAGCCGTAATCCAGCGCCACCTCGGTGATATTGCGCACCTTGGCCGACGGGTCGCTGAGGCAGGCGTGCACCCGCTCCAGCTTGCGCTGGCGGATGTAGTGCTTGGGCGTGGTGCCCAAGTGCTTGTCGAACAGCCCGTAGAGCGAGCGCGGGCTGATATGGGCGAGTTGGGCCAGCTGCTCGAGGCTGATGTCCTGCTTGAGGTTGTCGTCGATGAACTGCACCAGGCGCTCGAACGACGGGTTGCTCTCGGCCAGCTCCGCGCGGCTGACGTTGTTGCCGAGCAGGCCGAGCAGCTTGCTGGCGATGATCCGCGTGTAATGCTCCTGCACCGAGGGCAGCGACTGCTCGCTCTCGGCCTCGTCGCAGACCAGGCCGAGCAGGTTGGTGAAGCCTTCGAGCTGCTGCAATTGGTGGCGCGAGGCGAAGCGCACGCCGTTGGCCGGACGCTGCCAGTGGTTGTCGCTGCAGGCGCGCTCGATCAGTTGGCTCGGCAGCTTGACGATGAACTTCTCGCAGTCATCGGAGTAGGTCAGGTCGACCGGATCGTCGGGGTTGATCAGCAGCAGTTCGCCGGGGGTGAAGTAGTGCTCCTGGCTGTGGCCGCGCCACAGGCAGTGACCCTGCAACAACACCTGCAGATGGTAGATGGTCTCCAGCGCCGGCGAGGTGACGCGCACGCTGCCACCGTAGCTGATGCGACACAGGTCGAGGCTGGCGAAACTGCGATGGCTGAGGCTGGCGGCCGGACGGCCACTGCTGGGCAGGCGAATGCAATGCGAGCCGACATGCTGGTTGACGTAGTCGGATACCGCATAGGGGTCGGCATTGGCGAACAGCCGACTCTTCTCGTTCAGCAGACGACAGTCCATAACTCACGGCGCTCTTATTGTTATCGGACGGCGAGTACTGACGGGCCAAGGCTGCCCTCCTCGCTCGAACCATAGATACAGGCAAATGGCCCGCACCTGATCACAAACCGATCAACGGTTGACCAGAGCAGGTTAGCGTTTCGGCGAGCTTAGGCAATCGGAACTTGGGCGAATATCGCCGCGGGCGATTACCGCCCGCTTTCGTGAACTGACGCAATAGGCCAGCGACACCCGCAGTCTTCGTAGAAGCCAGGCCCCGAGGCGAAGCCTTGTCGTTCTGCGTTGTCTGCTCGATCGCTTTCGCCGCGGGGCGCGGCTCCTACGAACAAGCATCGAGGCGGCTGCTCAGGCCGGCCGAAACAGCTGGCTGCTGAGCTCGCGACTGGCGCTGAGCATCAGCGGCAGGTAGCGCTTTTCCAGCTCGCTGACCGGCACACGACCGGCGTGGGTGCTGACGTTCATCGCCGCCAGCACGTGGCCGGCCGAGTCGTATACCGGCACCGCCAGCGAGCGCAGGCCCTGCTCCAGCTCCTGGTCGACGATGCACCAGCCCTGGTGGCGCACGCGCTGCAGGCACTCCCACAGCGCCTCGGGGGTGTGCAGGGTGCGACTGGTCTTGGGCTGCAGCTCGGCGTGGGCCAGGTAGTCCTGCAACTGGTCGTCGTCCAGCGCGGCCAGCAGGATGCGCCCCATCGATGTGCAGTAGGCCGGCAGGCGGCTGCCGACGCTGAGATCCACCGAGATCAGCCGCTGCGGAATCGCCGAGCGGGCGATGTAGAGCACCTGCTCGCCTTCCAGCGTGGCCAGGTTGCAGGCCTCGTGCAGTTGCTCGCTCAAGCGGTCGAGATAGGGCTGGGCGGACACCGCCAGCGGCGTCGACGACAGGTAAGCGTGGCCCAGGGTCAGCACCTTGGGCAGCAGCGAATAGGTACGCCCGTCGGTGGTGACGTAGCCCAGCTTCATCAGCGAGTACAGACAACGGCGCACCGCGGCACGGGGGATCTCGGTGCGGTGGCTGATCTGCGCGATGGTCAGGTGGCGCTTGCGCTCCTGAAAGGCGTTGATCACCGCCAGGCCGCGAGCCAGGGAGGTCATGAAATTGGGATCGCCGGCAAATTCCTCGATGCGCTTGGCTGGCGACACGTAGGGCGGCGGCGCCAGACTGGACAGGGGCGGACGGGTATCGCTCATGGAACCTCCGGGGCGGTCGACGGTGCCAGGCGATTATCGAACTGTCGTGCGGTAATCGCAAATAGTGCCGAACGATGAGCGCCCCTGTGGCAGGCGCTTCAGCCGCGACCGCTGTCGATGATTCTCGCCGCTGAAGCGCCTCCCACAGTTCGTAGCCAGCCTCAGCCCGGCAGCAAGCCTTGCCAACGCAACAGCGCAAGCAGACCGCTGATGCTGAAGAAGGCCAGCACCGTGCACCCCACCAGCGCGGCGGCGCAGCGTTCTTCCAGGCCGAAGCGTTGGCCGAGGATGGGGAACACGCTCAACATCGGTGCGCTGGCGAACAGCACACCGGCGACCATCAGCAGCGGATCGATGCCCGGCACCAGGCTCAGCGCAGCAAACATCAGCAGCGGATGCAGAATCAGTTTGCCGATGGAGGTCTGTGCCAGATCCGCCGCCATACCGCCGGCCTTCATGCCGTTGAGCGTGGCGCCGATGACGAACAGCGCCACCGGTGCCGAGGCCGCGGCCAGCATCTCGATGACCCGTGCCGGCACCACTGGCAGGCGCAGTTCCAGCAGCGACATGCCCAGCCCCAGCACGATGGCGATGATCAACGGATTGCGCAGCAGGCGCAGCGCCGTTTCACGCACCACCGTCCAGCCCTGTCCGTCCTGCCGACCCGCTTCGGCGATGG
Organism: Pseudomonas alcaliphila JAB1; assembly: GCF_001941865.1. Classification (NCBI taxonomy): domain Bacteria; kingdom Pseudomonadati; phylum Pseudomonadota; class Gammaproteobacteria; order Pseudomonadales; family Pseudomonadaceae; genus Ectopseudomonas; species Ectopseudomonas alcaliphila. Next base: position 4,466,111 of record NZ_CP016162.1, read on the forward strand.
CCAGTGCCAGCGGAATCATCAGCAGGTTCTCCACCAGCATGCCCAGCGCCATGGCCAGCGCTGCCGTGGGGCCGATCACCATCACCGCGATGGGGTAACCGACGAAACCGCTGTTGGGCACGGCCATGCCCATGGCCAGGATCGCGCTGCTGGAAAGGCCCTGCCCGCGCCAACGCCGCGCCAGCAGTAGACCGATGCCGAACAGGCTCAGCGACGCCATGGCATAGGCGGCCAGGTAGGGGCCGTTGAGCACCTCGCTCAGGCTGCGCTCGGCCAGCGCCTTGAACACCAGCGAAGGCAGCGCGAAGTAGATGACGAAGGTACCCATACCACGCACCTGGTCACGGTTGACCAGCGCGATTCGGGCCGAGAAGAAGCCCAGGCCGATGAGGATGAAGATCGGTGCGGTAATGCTCAGAACCGCTAGCATGCCAGGCTCTCCATGGGCGCCTGGCGCAACTGCGCCAGGCGACTGCGGGTGCGAGAAAAGTCGCCATGACCGACATCGGCGCACAGCGTCTCGAGGCTGTGCGGCCCCTGCAGCCAAAGCTCGCAGCCGCTGTCGTAGGCGATGTCGACGAAGTTGATCAGGCGCTGCTGCTCGTCCAGCGTACAACGCCCCAGTGCGGGCAACTCGCCGATGGCGATGTGCGCGAAGCGCTGGCATAGCTGCAGGTAATCACTGCTGGCCAGCGGCTGCCGGCACAGCACGGAGAAATCCAGCCAGATCGTTCGCTCGTCCATGCCGCGCAGTGTCAGAGTGCGGCGCTGCACAAGCAGCTGCGACGTGGCCGGCAGGTGCGCAAGGCGCGCCTCCAGCAGCCTGGCCGGGCCTTGCAGATAAAGCCCCCAGTGCTGTGTGCTGCGGGCACGATAGTCGGGGCCGGCATCCATCTGCAGCACCAGGCAGCGGCGCTGCAGCAGGTCGGCGAACGGTCTGAAACGGCTGTGATACAGCGGGTTGGGGCACAACTGCGGCGGGGCGTAGTTGGAGCTGAACAGGAGGATGCAGTCGCGTTCGATCAGCGGCTGTAGCAGGCGCCCGAGCAGGATCGCATCACCAATGTCGTGCATGTGAAATTCGTCGAGAAACAGTAGCCGGGCTTCGTTGGCCAGCTCGTCGGCTACGCGCTGCAACGGGTCGGTTTGCCCGGTATGGCGCAGCATGCGTTGCTGCACTTCCTGCAGGAACGCATGAACATGCACGCGGCGCTTGGCCTGACAGGGTGCAGCCTGAAACAGCGCCTCCAGCACCAAGCTCTTGCCACGCCCGACACCGCCCCACAGGTAGGCGCCAGCCGCAGGCCGACGGCGCCAGCCAGACGGCCGCAGGCGTGCCTGCAGCCAATCGGCCAGGCGGCCTAGCATCCGTTGCTGGGCATCGTCCAGATGCAGGCCACGCGCCTCGATGAAGCGCGCGGCCTGCGAGCACAAATCAGAAGTCAAAGAAGACCGTCTCGCCCTCACCCTGAATGCGGATGTCGAAACGGTAGGCCGGCTTGCCATCGACGTCGCAGCGCTTGGCGATCAGCGTCTCGCGGCGCTGCGGCTGCTCGATCAGGTTGAGCACCGGGTCCTTGGCGTTGGCCTCGGCCTCGTCTTCGAAATACAGGCGAGTATTGAGGTGGATGTTGATGCCACGGGCGAACAGCGCGACGTTGACGTGCGGCGCCATCGGCACGCCGGCGGCGTTGTGCACCACGCCCGGCTTGACCGTATAGGCGGTCCACTCGCTACCGGCATCGAAGGTAGTGGCAGTGCGACCAAAGCCATTGAAGGCCTTGCTCTGGTCGTAATCCTCGTCGTACTGGCCCTGGTGGTCGGCTTGCCACAGCTCGAGGAAGGCGTCGCGCACCAGGTGGCCGTTGCCGTCGTAGACATGGCCGACCAGCACGATGTGCTCGCCGGGCGCGTCGGGCCCCGCCATCTGGTTCCAGATTTCCTGCTCACGGGTCGGGTTGCCGGCCGCGGCCAGGGCCAGGCCGATGTGCACGTAGGGGCCGGCGGTCTGCGAGGGGGTTTCCGGCAGTAATTCAACAGGCATGGTCATCCTCCTCACTTGTTCTCGAAATGGGTTTTACGCTGCCCGCGCAACACGATATCGAAGCGGTAGGCCAGGCAATCCATCGGGTTGGCCGTGCTCATGTCCAGCTTGGCGATCAGCGTCTGCACCGCGTCCGGGTTGGCGATGGACTTGACGATCGGGCATAGCGGAATCAACGGGTCACCCTCGAAATACAGCTGGGTGATCAGCCGCGTGGCGATCGACGGGCCATTGAGCGAGAAGTGGATGTGCGCCGGACGCCAGTCGTTGGGGTTGTTGCGCCACGGATAGGGGCCGGGCTTGATGGTGCGGAAGATGTAACGCCCTTCACTGTCGGTCAGGGCACGGCCGACACCGCCGAAGTTGGGGTCGAGTGGCGCCAGATAGCGGTCGTTCTTGTGCCGGTAGCGGCCACCGGCGTTGGCCTGCCACATTTCCACCAGGGTATGCGGGATCGGCTTGCCGTACTGATCCATCACCCGACCGGAAACGATGATGCGCTCGCCGATGGGCAGGCCACCGTTGTTGAAGTTGAGCAGCAGGTCGTTGTCGTGCTCGGCGAACTTCAGGTGCGAGAAGTCCGGGCCGGTGGTCTCGGAGATCGACTGCGGGATGCTCACCAGCGCCTGGCGCGGCGAACGGGCGATGGAGGTCTTGTAATCGGGCGTCAGGGCTTTGGGGTGCCAGTTGCGGTCACGAATGACGAAACGGCGATTGTCCTCGGCAGGCATGGTGCGCTCCTGTTGTGAGTATTGTGGAGTCGACCTGGGATCAGGCTGACGCACAGTTTCCGCCAAAGCAGACGCGGGGAATATTGAAAAGACGCCGTCGACCCATAACCAAATGGTTATGAAAAAAGCCCTTCGCGGTAGGCTTCGGCCACCTCACGCAGCGCCGCGCAGAACTGCTCGGCGGCCAGCGGCAGGGCCAGCGCGCTGTTGCGGCAGATGCCCACCGAGCCGCCTGGTTCCTGCACGCCCAGCTGCAGCTCGACCAGCTCGCCGCGCTGCACGTCCAGGCACACCGCGTCCTGCGGCGCCACCCACAGCGCATCGCCAGACAGCACGTAGCGCCGACTCAGCGCCGGCGACAGGGTCTCCAGGCGCTGCCGCGAGGGCGTCACTCCGCACTGTACGAACAGGCTGTCGGCATGCTTGCGGATGGTGGTACCGGCCGTCGGCAGCACCAGCGGGTAATCGCCAAGCTGTCCCAGCGCGGCGGCGCCGGCGGCCAGCAGCGGGTGACCGGGGCGCACCACCAGGCTCATCGACTCGCTGTACAGGTGCTCGAAGGTCAGGCCCTGGATGTCCGGGCTGTCAGTCATGCGCCCGACCACCAGGTCCAGCTCGCCGACGCGCAACTGACCGAGCAGGTAGGCGCCCGGCCCGGTAGCAACACTGACCACCAGCGCCGAGTGACGCTGATGCAGACGCCGCACCACCTCGGGAATCAGCAGGCTCTCTACGGTAGAAAGCACACCGACTCGCACCTGGCCGGCCTCGTGCTCACCTTCGCGAAGACTGTTCACCCCATCGCGCAGCGCCTGCACGCACGGGCCGGCGTAACGCATGAAGGCGACCCCAGCAGCGGTCAGACTCACCCCGTTCCTGCCCCTCTCGAACAGGCTGGCCTCGAGGATCTCCTCCAGCTCCTTGAGAGTCTTGGAGATCGCCGGCTGGCTGACCGCCAGGGCATCGGCCGCCTTGGCGAAGCTGCGCTGGCGAGCGATTTCGAGAAAGCACAGCAGGTGGCGGAATTTGATACGGGTGTCGATGTTCATCGCGGGCACCGAAAACAGATGCCCGCGATGATGCCGCAAAGCACAGGCATGGCACAGACGACAATTGGCAGGTTCGTCACTTTGGTCGCACTTGGCTGACCGATGGGTCAGCTCTATGCTGCACCTTTTTTGTGCGAGCCTGCCCGATGTCCCTGCCTGATCTGCTGCTGTTGGCCCTCGCCGGTTTCGCCGCTGGGGGCATGAATGCCCTGGCTGGCGGCGGCACCTTCTTTTCCTTCCCCGCCCTGCTCGCCGCCGGCCTGCCGCCGGTAACGGCCAATGCCACCAACGCCGTGGCGCTGTGGCCGGCCAGCCTGGCTGGTGCGTGGGCAGCACGCGCCTCGTTGCGGCCACTGGGGCGTTATCTGCTTCCGCTGCTGTTGGCCGGTCTGGCCGGTGGCCTGCTCGGCGGCCTGTTGCTGCTGGCCGGCGGCGACGATGTGTTCCGCGTGCTGATCCCCTGGCTATTGCTGGCCGCCACCGCGCTGTTCGCCGCCAGCCCCTGGCTGGGGCGCGCCCTCGCCGCGCGGCGCAAGGCCGCCGAGTATCCGCCGCACACGCCGTTGTCGCTGGGTGCACACATCGGCGTGTCGATCTACGGCGGCTACTTCGGTGCCGGCATGGGTATCCTGCAACTGGCCGCGTTCTCCATCGAAGGCCACCCGCTGGCCCGCTCCAACGCCCTGAAGAACCTGATCTCGGCAGTGATCTACAGCATCGCCACGCTGACGTTCGTGATCGCCGGCCGGGTCAGCTGGTACGAGCTGGCGATCCTGCTCACCGGTGCCACCATCGGCGGTTATGCCGGTGGTGCACTGGGCGAGAAGCTGCCGCCGGCACTGCTGCGCAGCTTCGTCATCCTGGTCGGCAGCACGATGACCCTGTACTACTTCTGGAGCACCTACTTCTCCGCGTAAAAACCAGCCCTGCGAAAAATAGACCGGACAGTGTCCGAGCACGCCTAATGCCACTCAGTTAGGCGTCGACGTATCGAATGTGTAGGAGCGGCGCCCCGCCGCGAATCAAGGCGCCGCGAATTTGAAAAGCTTCGCCCCGAGGCGGGGCTCCTACGAATGATCGCGTTGAATCGACATTACCCAGGCGCACGGCTATGCGCCTCCAAAACCCGCTGATTTGCCCGAGAGGCCCGCCTCTGCTAGTGTCGCGCCCGTTTCTACGCTTCCCGAGACCCGCCGCCATGGCCCGCAAAAAAGCCGCCCCCGACTTCGAACACTCCCTCGCCGAGCTTCAAACGCTGGTCGAGCGCCTGGAGAGCGGCGAGCTGTCGCTGGAAGACTCGCTGACTGCTTTCGAGCAGGGCATCGGCCTAACCCGTGAGTGCCAGGCCGCCCTGGCCCAGGCCGAGCAGAAGGTACAGATTCTGCTCGAGCGCGACGGTGAGTTGCAGCCCGCCCCCTTCGACACGGACGAGCCCGCATGATTGCGGCGTATCAGAAACGCTGCCAGACCCGCGTCGACACTGCACTGGAAGCGCTGTTTCAAGCTCCACGCACAGAGCTCGAACGCCTCTACCAGGCCATGCGCTACAGCGTGATGAACGGCGGCAAGCGCGTGCGCCCGCTGCTGGTCTATGCCGCTTGCGAGGCTCTCGAAGGTGATCTCGAACGTGCCGATGGCGCTGCCTGTGCGGTGGAGCTGATCCATGCCTACTCGCTGGTGCACGACGATCTGCCGGCGATGGACGATGACGACCTGCGTCGCGGTCAGCCGACCACCCACAAGGCCTTCGACGAAGCCAGTGCCATCCTTGCTGGCGATGGTCTGCAAAGCCTGGCCTTCGAAGTGCTCGCCGACCACCGGCGCAATCCGCAGGATGCCGAGACGCGCCTGCAGATGATCGAGTTGCTGAGCCAGGCTGCAGGCCCGGCCGGCATGGTCGGCGGTCAAGCCATCGACCTTGGCTCGGTCGGCCTGCAACTCGACCAGCAGGCGCTGGAAGTGATGCACCGGCACAAGACCGGCGCGCTGATCGAAGCCAGCGTGGCGCTCGGCGCCCTGGCCAGTGGCAACACCGACGAACTGGCGCACAAGGCCCTGTTGCAATACGCCCGCGCCATCGGCCTGGCCTTCCAGGTGCAGGACGACATCCTCGACGTGGAGAGCGATACCGCCACCCTGGGCAAGACCCAGGGCAAGGACGAAGCCCACGACAAGCCCACCTACCCCGCCCTGCTTGGCCTCGACGCGGCCAAGGACTACGCACTGGAGCTGCGCGACCAGGCCCTGCACGTGCTGCGCCCGTTCGGCAACAGCGCCGAACCGCTGCGCGAGCTGGCGCGCTACATAGTCGAACGACGCAGCTAGGCCGCTGTTGTGGGAGCGGCTTCAGCCGCGATAGCCGCCCCGCTCCATCATTGTCATCTATGACCGCATGATCGCCGCATAAGGCTTGCTTTACCCACGCGACCAGCCTCCTAAGATGGCTCCATAACGACAAGACGTCCGGAGCCGCCATGCCCTTCCCCGCCCTGCTGATCGCCAACCGCGGCGAGATCGCCATTCGTATCGCCCAGGCCTGCGCCGACCTCGGTATCCGCAGCGTCGCTGTGTACGCCGAGGACGACAGCGCCTGCCTGCACACGCGCAAGGCAGATCAGGCCGTGGCGCTGGCGGGACGCGGCCCGGCGGCCTATCTGGATATGGATCAGCTCATTGGCATCGCCCGTGAACAGGGCTGTGCAGCCATCCACCCCGGCTACGGTTTTCTCGCCGAGAACGCCGAGTTCGCCCGCCGTTGCCAGGCTGCCCGGCTGACCTTCGTCGGCCCGACGCCGGAAACCCTGCAACTGTTCGGCGACAAGGCCGCCGCCCGCGCCCTGGCCGAACGCTGCGCAGTGCCGCTGGTACCGGGGATCAACCAGGCGGTGACGCTGGAGCAGGCCGCGGACTTTCTCGCCGAGCACGGCAGCGTGATGCTCAAGGCCCTGGCCGGCGGTGGCGGGCGCGGCATGCGTGCGGTGGACGATCCGGCGCAACTGGCCGAGGCCTTCGCCCGCTGCGCCTCGGAGGCCCAGGGGGCCTTCGGCAGCGGCGCGCTGTACGTGGAAAAGCGCGTACGCCGCGCCCGGCATATAGAAGTGCAGGTGCTCGGCGACGGCAGCGGCGCGGTCAGCCACCTGTGGGAGCGCGACTGCAGCCTGCAACGCCGCCATCAGAAGCTGGTGGAGATCGCGCCCAGCCCCGACCTGGATGTGGCCACGCGTGACGCGATCATCGCCAGCGCCCTGCGCCTGGCAGCCGAGGTGCAGTATCGCGGCATCGGCACCTTCGAGTTTCTGCTCGACCTCGACCAGCCGGGGCGCTTCTACTTCATGGAAGCCAATCCGCGCGTGCAGGTGGAGCACACCGTCACCGAGCAGGTCACCGGTGTCGACCTGCTGCACACGCAATTGCACCTGGCCGCCGACAGCAGCCTGGCCGAACTGAACCTGCTCACACCGCCCGCGACCAACGGCTATGCCGTGCAGGTGCGCCTGAATCTGGAAAGCCTGCACGCCGATGGCAGCACGCGCCCGGCCAGCGGCGTGCTCAGCGCCTACCAGCCGCCCAGCGGCCCCGGCCTGCGTGTGGATGGCTGCGGCTATGCCGGCTACACCGTCAGCCCGGCCTACGATTCGCTGATCGCCAAGCTGATCGCCAGCGCCGGTGACTACCCCGGTGCCCTGCGCCGTGCCTATCGGGGGCTGTGCGAGTTCCGCATCGAAGGCGTGGCGAGCAACCTGCACCTGCTGCAGAACCTGCTGCAACGCGACGAGGTGATCGCCAATCAGGTCGACACCACCTATGTCGAACGCCAACTGGACACCCTGCTGGCAGCCCGCGCACAGGCCCACCCGCACCGTTACTTCGCCGCTGACGCCGCGCTACAAAACGCCAAAGCCACTGTCGATGCACCGCCCGGCACCTTGGCCCTGAGCGCCCCCAACGCTGGCGTGCTGGTCAGCCTGGAGGTAGCCGAGGGCGATGCCGTAGCCACTGGCCAGCGCATCGCCGTGCTGGAAGCGATGAAGATGGAATTCGAGGTCAAGGCCGAGCACAGCGGCATCGTCCGTGCGTTGGCCGTGGCCCCCGGTGACGCCATCGGTGAAGGCCAGGCGCTGGCGTTCCTGGAGCCGGCCGAGGTGGATGGCCTGGACGCCCACGGCGAACAGGCAATCGACCTGGCGCATATCCGCGCCGACCTGGCCGAAGTGCTGGAGCGCCATGCGCGTCTGACCGATGCGCGTCGCCCCGAGGCCGTGGCGAAAAGGCGCAAGACCGGCCAGCGCACCGTGCGGGAAAACCTGGCGGACTTGCTCGATGCAGACAGCTTTATCGAATACGGCGCCATGGCCCTGGCCGCCCAGCGCCGTCGGCGTTCGCCCGAGGAGCTGCTGGAGCTGAGCCCGGCCGACGGCCTGGTCGCCGGTATCGGCACGGTAAACGCCACGCGCTTCGGCGCCGAGGCCGCGCGCTGCATGGCCATCGCCTACGACTACACGGTGTTCGCCGGTACTCAGGGCGTGATGAACCACAAGAAGACCGACCGCATGCTGGCCCTGGCCGAGCAATGGCGCCTGCCGGTGGTGCTGTTCGCCGAGGGCGGCGGCGGCCGACCGGGGGATACCGATTTCGTCGGGGTAGCCGGGCTTGACTGCCACACCTTCGTCGCCATGGCCAAGCTCTCCGGCCTGGTGCCGACCGTGGGCGTGGTCTCCGGCCGCTGCTTCGCCGGCAACGCCGCGCTGCTCGGCTGCTGCGATGTGATCATCGCCACCCGCAATGCAAGCATCGGTATGGCCGGCCCGGCGATGATCGAAGGTGGCGGCCTCGGCAGCTTCACCCCCGAACAGGTCGGCCCGGCCAGCGTGCAAGGCCCCAACGGGGTGATCGATGTGCTGGTGGAGGACGAAGCCGCAGCGGTCGCCGTGGCCAAGCAGTACCTGGGCTATTTCCAGGGCCCGGTGAGCGACTGGCAGTGCAGCGATCCCCGCGAACTGCGCCAGGTGATCCCGGAAAACCGCCTGCGCGTGTACGACATCCGCAAGGTCATCGAACTGCTGGCCGACGACGGCAGCGTGCTGGAACTGCGCCGCCAGTTCGCCCCCGGCCTGATCACCGCGCTGATTCGCATCGAGGGCAAGCCGTTCGGCCTGATCGCCAATAACCCCGCACACCTGGGCGGCGCCATCGATGCCGTGGCCGGCGACAAGGCCGCGCGCTTCCTGCAACTGTGCGAGGCGCATGACCTGCCCATCGTCTCGCTGTGCGACACCCCCGGTTTCATGGTCGGCCCGGACGCGGAGAAGCAGGCCACGGTGCGTCACGTCTCGCGCCTGTTCGTCAGCGCCGCCAGCCTCACGGTGCCCTTCTTCACCCTGGTGCTACGCAAGGGCTACGGCCTCGGCGCCCAGGCCATGGCCGCCGGCAGCTTCCATTCGCCGCTGTTCACCGCCGCCTGGCCCAGTGGCGAATTCGGCGCCATGGGTCTGGAGGGTGCGGTGCGCCTGGGCTTTGCCAAGGAGCTGGCGGCCCAGCCGGACGAGGCCGCGCGCCAGGCGCTGTTCGACAAGCTGGTGGCCAAGGCCTACGACAACGGCAAGGCGCTGAACATGGCCAGCTATCTGGAGATCGACGCCGTGATCGATCCCGCCGACAGCCGCGCCTGGCTGCTGCGCGGTCTCAATGCGGCGCCGCGTCCACCCCGGCGCGACGGCAAGAAACGTCCCTTCGTCGACACCTGGTAAGGAATTGGCTATGTCCGCGTTAGCTGTTGCCAAGCAGTTCCGGGGAAGGTTCGGAGCCTTGTAGGGGGGGCTTTAGCCCACGCTGACCGTCGGTGGTGGGCTGAAGCGGAGCGCCGCCCGGCCCACCCTACGGCCCTTTACCCCCCCCAACACTTAACTCAGACATAGCCAAGGAATTATCCATGCACATCGACCATCGCCTGCTCGCCGTTAACGGCATCGAACTGAGCCTGTACAGCGCCGGGCCCGAGCACGGCAAGCCGGTGTGGCTGCTGCATGGCTTTCCCGAATGCTGGTACGCCTGGCATCCGCAGATCGAGGCGCTGGCCGCCGCCGGCTACCGGGTGTTCGCCCCGGAGATGCGCGGCTATGGCGCCAGCAGCGCGCCGGCCGATCCGGCGGCCTATGACCTGCTCACCCTGTGCAGCGATATCCAGGTGGCGATGGACATGCTCGGCCAGCGCGAGGTGGCGGTGGTCGGCCACGACTGGGGTGCGCCGGTGGCCTGGCACCTGGCGCTGCTGGAGCCTGAGCGGATCAAGGCGCTCGGCGCGCTGTCGGTACCCTTCGGCGGCCGGCCGAAACGCCCGGCCATCGAGATGATGCGCGAGGCCTACGCCGGGCGCTTTCACTACATCCTGTATTTCCAGCAGCCGGGCGTAGCCGAGGCCGAGCTGGACGAAGACATCGGCCGCAGCCTGCGCCTGCTGCTCGGCGGCCTCGGCGATGCCCTGCTGGCAACGGACAAACCGGCCGATGCGCGGCTGTTCGACGGCATGCCGGATGACCTGCCGCTGCCGCCCTGGTGCAACGAGGCGATGTTCGCCCACTACCTGCGCACCTTCGAGCGCCACGGCTTTTGCGGCGCGCTGAACTGGTACCGCAACTTCGAGCGCAACTGGCAACGCACCGAGCATCTGGCCGGGCTGCAGATCACGCAGCCGACGCTGTTCCTGCTCGGAGAAAACGACCCGGTCGGCCGCTTCGAGGCGCCGACGCTGAAACGCATGGACGACAAGGTGCCGCACCTGGAACGCCATGATCTGCCCGGCGCCGGCCACTGGCTGCAGGCCGAATGCAGCGAGCGTGTCAGCGCCCTGCTGCTGGACTTCCTCACACGAAACTACCAGTAACGGCGAGATGGACAGCGGATTGGGCTGTTTTCCTGGCATCAGGTAAACTGCCGCATCTTTTACACCTATAACGATTCGCCTGATGCCGACCACTTTCCACGAGATCCCCCGCGAGCGCCCGTTGACGCCGCTGCTCGACAGCGCCAACACGCCCGACGAACTGCGCCGCCTGGCCGAAGCGGACCTGGAAACCCTCGCCGACGAACTGCGCCAGTACCTGCTCTACAGCGTTGGCCAGAGCGGCGGGCACTTCGGTGCCGGGCTCGGCGTGATCGAGCTGACCATCGCCCTGCACTACGTCTTCGACACCCCCGATGACCGCCTGGTGTGGGACGTCGGCCATCAGGCCTACCCGCACAAGATCCTCACCGGCCGGCGCGAGCGCATGGGCACGCTGCGCCAGAAAGACGGCCTGGCCGCCTTCCCGCGGCGCAGCGAGAGCGAGTACGACACCTTCGGCGTCGGCCACTCCAGCACCAGCATCAGCGCGGCCCTTGGCATGGCCATCGCCGCCCGCCTGAAGGGCGAGAAGCGCAAGAGCGTGGCAGTGATCGGTGACGGCGCACTGACCGCCGGCATGGCCTTCGAAGCGCTCAACCACGCCACCGACGTCGGCGCCAACATGCTGGTGATCCTCAACGACAACGACATGTCGATCTCCAAGAATGTCGGCGGCCTGTCCAACTACCTGGCCAAGATCATCTCCAGCCGCACCTACGCCAGCATGCGCGAGGGCAGCAAGAAGATCCTCTCGCGCCTGCCCGGTGCCTGGGAAATCGCGCGCAAGGTCGAGGAACACGCCAAGGGTATGCTGGTGCCCGGCACCCTGTTCGAGGAACTGGGCTGGAACTACGTCGGCCCCATCGACGGCCACGACCTGCCCACCCTGCTCGCCACCCTGCGCAATATGCGCGACCTCGACGGCCCGCAGTTCCTCCATGTGGTGACCAAGAAGGGCAAGGGCTTCGCCCCGGCCGAGGCCGACCCCATCGGTTATCACGCCATCACCAAGCTGGAACCTGTGACCCCGGTAGCCGCTCCGAAGAAGCCTAGTGGCCCGAAATACTCCAACGTATTCGGTCAGTGGCTGTGCGACATGGCCGCCGCTGACAACCGCCTGGTGGGCATCACCCCGGCAATGAAGGAAGGCTCCGACCTGGTGGATTTCAGCGAGCGCTTCCCCGAGCGCTACTTCGACGTCGCCATTGCCGAGCAGCACGCCGTGACCCTCGCCGCCGGCATGGCCTGCGAAGGCGCCAAGCCGGTGGTGGCGATCTACTCCACCTTCCTCCAGCGCGCCTACGATCAATTGATTCACGACGTGGCCGTGCAGCACCTCGACGTGCTGTTCGCCATCGACCGCGCCGGCCTGGTCGGCGAAGACGGCCCGACTCACGCGGGCAGCTTCGACCTGTCCTACCTGCGCTGCATCCCCGGCATGCTGGTGATGACGCCGAGCGACGAGAACGAGCTGCGCCGCATGCTCACCACCGGCCACCTGTTCGACGGCCCGGCGGCGGTGCGCTATCCGCGCGGCACCGGCCCCAACGCGCCGCTCGATGCCGGCCTGGAGCCGCTGGAAATTGGCAAAGCGGTGGTGCGCCGCCAGGGCAAGGGCGTCGCCCTGCTGGCCTTCGGCGTGCAACTGGCCGAAGCCCTGCGCGTCGGTGAAACCCTGGACGCCACGGTGGTCGACATGCGTTTCGTCAAACCCCTGGACGAGGCCCTGCTGCGCGAGCTGGCCGGCAATCACGAACTGCTGGTGACCATCGAGGAAAACGCGGTGATGGGCGGCGCCGGCAGCGCGGTCGGCGAATTCTTCGCCGCCGAGAACCGCCAGGTGCCGATGCTGCACCTCGGCCTGCCGGACTACTACGTCGAACACGCCAAGCCCAGCCAGATGCTCGCCGAGTGCGGCCTCGACGAAGCCGGCATCGAACGCGCGGTACGCGAGCGCCTGAGCATGAAGCCCGCTCATCGTTGAATGAGCGGAGCTTGCTTGTCATTCATACGCGCGCGCACTAAGGTGCGCGCCATTCATGTTCCGCCAGGGTGCGCTGCGCAAGCGGCGTTAAACGGGAAGTCGGTGTGAATCCGGCGCTGCCCCCGCAACGGTAATCGACTGCAAGTGCTGAGCTTGCGCCACGTCCAACAGCCACTGGGCCAAACCTGGGAAGGCGGACCTGGGTCGAGAGCCCGGAGACCGGCCCAGGCGGTGCGACTGGTGTTGCGGAGGGCAGCACGGTCAAGCGCTGCCCTGCGCTTGCGCCTGCCCTCCTCGAAAGTCTGCCGACCTTTTGAGGAAAGATAATGAAACTGTCCCGTCTGGCTCTGGCCATCGCCCTGGCGCCGAGCCTTGTTCTGGCTGAAACACCGTCTCGCGATGACGCTCTGAAACTCGACGACACGTTGATAACCGCCAACCGCGACGTCCAAAAACGAAGCGAAAGCAGCGCAGCGGTTAGTGTGTTTACCCGCGCCGATATCGAGCGCCTGCGCCCAGCCAGCATCAATGAATTGCTCGCCCGAGTCCCCGGTGTACAGGTGGTACAGAACGGCGGCCGTGGCAGCAATACCAGCCTGTTCATTCGCGGAACAAACAATGCGCAGAGCCTAGTGTTGATCGATGGTCAACGTACTGGCTCGGTCTCCTCCGGCGGAGCCAGCCTGCAATATCTGAACGTCGAGCAGATTGAACGCATAGAAGTGCTGCGTGGCTCCCGCTCCGCTCTCTATGGCGCCGATGCCATCGGTGGCGTGGTGCAGATCTTCACTCGCCGAGATCAGGGTGAGGGTGTTCATCCCTACCTGCGTATCGCTGGCGGCAGCCAGGGAACCTGGGAGCGCAGCCTGGGCGTATCCGGTGGCAACCAGCAGACACGCTACAGCCTAAACGCCAGTCTGGAAGAAACCGCCGGCATTGATCGCAGCGGCCCCTCCTGGGCATCCGATGCCGATCACGACACCTATCGCAATCGCGCCTTCAGCTTCAACCTCAGCCACCGTTTCAACGACGATATGCAGATTGGCCTCAGCGCACTCGACCAGCGTGGCAAGAGTGAGTACGACAACCCCTATGGCCGCTGGGATGACAGCACCTTTACCAGCTTTCCGGCCAAGCCCTATAGCGATTACAGCCTCAGCAGCATATCGGCCTTCGTCGATACCCGGCTCAGCGAAAGCTGGAACAGCCGCCTGGAAGTCGGCCACGGCGAGGACAAACTGCAAGATCGCGACAAGCTGTTCGCCGCTACCGATGCATTCCACAGCTACCGCAACTCCGCAGCCTGGCTGAACAACCTCGACCTGGGTAGTGGCCACGGCCTGCTGCTCGGAGCCGATTATCAGAAGGACAAGTTGCACAGCAGCACCGTCTATAACGAGGAAAGCCGCTGGAACCAGGCCGGCTTCATTCAGCACAGCTACCGCAGCGAATACTTCAGCACCGAACTGGGTCTGCGTCACGACAAGAACCAGCAATTCGGTAGCGAGAATACTTGGAACGCAGCGCTGACCGTGCCGCTCGACACCGCCAACGATGTGGTTCTGTCTTACGCCGAAGGCTTCCGTGTCCCCACTTTCAACGACCTCTACGGCCCTGCTTCCTGGGGTGCCAACCCGGATCTCAACCCGGAGAAATCGAAGAGCTACGAGCTGCAATGGCGCAGTCAACTGGCCGAAAAGACCCGCCTCGAAGCCTCAATCTACCGCACCGATGTCCGCGATCTGATCGCTTACGTGTGGAACACGAGCACCTTCGTCGGTCGTAACTACAACGTCGACACAGCCCGCATTAATGGCTTCGAAGCCTCGTTGCAATATGAACTGCTTGGCTGGCAAGCCGCGCTTGGGCTTAGCCTGATCGACCCACGCGATCGCGATAGCGGGCATACCCTGCAACGCCGCGCCAAGCGCACTTTGGGCCTGGATATCGACCGCGACTTCGGTGCTTTTGGCGTTGGTGCCAGCTGGCAGTTGGTCAGCCGTAGCTTCGATGACCTCGACAACAATCGTGAAATCGCCGGCTACGGCGTACTCGATCTGCGCGGCAGTTGGCGGGCCAGTAAGGAGCTGGGCTTCGACATCAAACTCAAAAACCTGCTGGAAAAGGGCTACAGCCGCGCACTCTACCAGAACGCCGAAGACTCCCAATACTATGGCTATCGTGAACAGCCTCTCGGCCTCATGCTCGGCATGACCTGGACTCCCAACCTCTAATTGGAGGCATGCAAGGGTGGGTTAGCGGCGCAGAACGCCAACATCGCCGAAGCCGATAAAAACGTGCGCTCGGATAGCCGCAGCAGGCACAGCGTTTTTTTCAAACCCCGTGACAAGCGGCTAACCCACCCTACGCAACCATATGCACCCCACGTAACGCTAACGCGCCTCGGCCATCAACTCGCACAACCGCTCGATGGCGCCCAGCATCTGCCGGCTAGGCCGTTCCAGGCCCTTGTCCGGCACCGCCCAGACCTGCCCCAGGCGCACTGCATGCAGCTGCGGCCAGGCCTGCCAGGCGCTCAGCTCGGCATTGCTGCCACCGAGTATCACCTCCGGGTCACGCGCCAGCACCGCCTCGACGCTTACCTGCGGCGCCGGCTGCGGCAGGTCGGCGAACAGGTTGCGCGCGCCGCACACCTGCAGGGCGTCACCAATCAGTTGCTCGCCTCCAATGGTGTAAAGCGGTTGGTGCCAGACCTGGTAGAACACCGCAAGGGGCTGCTCACGCCGGTAGCGCTGGCGCAGCGCGTCTAGTTCGGCGCGAAACTCGTCTGCCAGCCGCTCACCCTGCTCGGCCCGGCCCACTCGCTCGCCAATACGCGCGAAGGCCTCGCCAAGTTGCTCGAGGCGCTGCGGCTCGACAATCAGCAGGTCAATGCCGAAACGCTGCAACTGCGCTTGTTGCGCCGGCGGCACACTGCCAGGCGCGATGAGGATCAGATCCGGCGCCAGCTGCAACAGGCGCTCGAATTCCAGCTGGCCATAACGACCGACTGTGGGGAGATGCGCCAGCGCGGCGGGACGCTCATCACCTTCGAGCACGCCGACCAGCAGGTCGGCGGCATCCAGATCGAGCATGATTTCACTGAGCGATGGGGCCAGGCTGATCACCCGCTCGGCGGCTGTCAGCGGCAACGCCAGCAGGCAAAGCGCGAGCAGCAGCGTGCGCATCAACCCAACTGGCGAGGTATGCGGTAGAGGCTGTGTAGCACGATGGACGACAGCGCCAGCAGTACCAACGGGATCGCCTCGAGGCCAGCAAGGACTGCCAACGCGGCGATCCAGGCAGGCAGCGCAGCGCCGAGTAAGGCGCGCAAACGGACACGATCCAGCTCCAGCCAGGCGGCCGGCTCATCGTCGCTGTCGAGAGCCTTTTCGGTCGCGATCAGGGCGCGTTTGTAAGCGGAGAACAACGGCAGGCTGACGAACATCGAAGCCAGACCGGCGATGAACAACGGCATGGTCAGCACCGTGGTGCTGCCGCCGCCGAACAGCAGGTTGAACATGAACACGGGCGCCAGCGCCACGCCCAGCTGACGCCACCAGGCCAGCGCCAGGCGACGCTTTACCTGGCCTCGGGTCACAGGCTCTCCTCGGTCTCGCCCTGATGCTGGTTGCCCAGCATATGGCCGAGCTTGCCGGCCTTGGTGGCGAGGTAGCGCTTGTTGTAGGGGTTGTGCGCAATCTGCAGCGGCACACGGTGATCCACGGCGATGCCCATGTCGCCCAAGGCTTTGACCTTGCGCGGGTTATTGGTCATCAGCTTGAGGCTGTCGATGCCCAGGTGCTCGAGCATCGGCAGGCAGATGGCGTAATCACGCTGGTCGGCGCCGAAACCCAGGCGCTCGTTGGCTTCCACGGTATCGGCACCGCCGTCCTGCAGTTCATAGGCGCGGATCTTGTTCAGCAGACCAATACCACGGCCCTCCTGACGCAGATACAGCAGCACGCCGCGGCCTTCGTTGGCGATGGCCTGCAACGCCGCCTGCAGCTGGGCACCACAGTCGCAACGCAGGCTGAACAGCGCGTCGCCGGTCAGGCATTCGGAATGCAGACGCCCCAGCACCGGTGCACCGTCGGCGACGTTGCCGAAGGTCAGGGCGACATGTTCCTTGCCGGTAGCCTCATCGAGGAAACCGTGCATGGTGAACACGCCAAAGGGGGTGGGCAGTTGGGAGGCGGCGACGAACACGACGGACACCGGAACAACTCCAATCAGGCAGAAAGGCAGGGATTGTACCACCAGCTTCAGGCTTGCAGAGCGTAGGGCGGACTCAGGAGCGAAGCGAACAGTCCGCCGGGCCATGCCCAGTTCGGCACCACGACGTACCAGCGGAACTCCAGCTCCAACGGCGTACTGCTTCGCGAGTACGCCCTACACGCTGCTCGCGAAGCTTCTGTGCTGCCCATGTTCGCGAGCAGAGTTCGCTCCTACAGAAAGCAGGCTCTGTCATCAGTGCTTCGACTCCAGCACCAGCATGCCCTGGTCCTCGCGCCAGCCGACGCGGTTGAGGAAGCTCATGCCCAGCAGCGCCTCGTGGGGCGCTCCGCCTTCCAGCACCACGGCCTCGACGCCCAGCACCTCCAGGTCACCGACCTTCACCCGGTCGAGCACCACCCGCCAGCCACGAGCGACACCACTGGCCGTGTTGACCTGCAGCGGCCTGCCGCTGACCCGGTAATCGATACCCAGGCGCCGGGCATGGGCGTCGTTGAGCGCCACCGAGGTGGCGCCGGTATCCACCAGAAACTGCACCGTCTGGCCGTTGACCGAACCGGCCACCCAGTAATGTCCGCCAATGCCCTTGGCGATGCTCAGGCGCTTCCTTACCGGCTCGGCAAAACCGGCACTGTATTCACGACTCAGTGGATAGGCGCGCTCGACTCCCTCGACACGCAGCACCGCGCCCTGCTTGTCGACGCTGACTACCTCTACCCCGCCCGGACCGCTCTGGCCGACCCGCACCAGCTTGCGCTGGCCATCGACATTGAGCACCGCCGCACCGGGAAACAGGCCAACCACCTGGACCTGAGAGGCCGCCCAGGGAGAACTCGCACATAGCAGCGCCAGCGCGGCGAGACAGTGACGAAGCTGCATGTGTGAAGGCCTCCCGGCTCAGTCGAAGGGATAGGGTTGCTGCCAGCGCTCGAAGATTGGCCGCAGCTCACCACTGGCGATCAGCTGCGTCATACGCTGATCGAAGAGCTTGGCCAGGGTATGGCCGCGTGGCGTATCAGCAAAGCCGAGATAGAGCGGCAATTGCGTCAGATTCGTCACCCGGTATTGCTGCGGCTTGGCGGCCCGGCCCATTATGTAGTCGACCTCAGGACGGGCATCGATATAGAAATCCGCGTGGCCCAGCTCGAGCATGCCGAGGATACCGTCGCGCCGCTGTACTTCCCGGTAGTCGCGCACATTCGGCAGATATTCCTCGTAACCGTAGCCTCGCCCCCAGACCAGCCGGTACTTGCCCAGGCTGTCGAGGGTCGGCACCGGTTTGTCCTTGAGGCCAAGTGCGACGATCTGACCACGGTCATAGTGGTGCTTGGGGTAGAACACCGGCCCCTCGACCTCGCCACGATAGGAACCGACACAGGCATCGGCTTCGCCACGCTGCACCAACCCGACAGAACGGGTGTATGGCACGCTGTGAATATCCAGACGGACGCCTGCCGGCTCGAACACCTCGCGCATGACGTCCCAGCCCAGACCGGTACCATCGGCTTCGGTATAGGCCTCCCAGATCTCACTGGCCAGACGTATTTCACCTGGCAGCTCGCTCTGAGCCTGAGCACCAGACAAGGCAGAGAGCATCAGCAGCATCCCCAGCCAGACTTGCCTCATGCGCATGTCCACTCCTTAGAAACCCAGCCCGGCTCCATAGTTGGCCCAGCCCCAGACCAATCCCTGCATCGCCAACCAGGCAAAGACCCCGGCAATGACATCATCGAGCATGATGCCGACGCCGCCATGTACGTGGCGGTCGATCCAGCGAATCGGCCAGGGTTTGACGATGTCGAACAGGCGAAACATGAGAAAGCCTAGCAGCAACCAGACCCACCCCTCGGGCACCAGCCACAGGGTGATCCACATGCCGACCATCTCGTCCCAGACGATGCCTTCGTGATCGTGCACGCGCAGGTCATCGGCCACCTTGCCGCACAGCCAGAAGCCGAACAGCATGGTCACGCCGAGCATCAGCCAGTAGCCCCAGTCCGGCAACATCTGCCATAGCGGCACGAACGGCAGCGCCACCAGCGAGCCCCAGGTGCCGGGCGCCTTGGGCAGGGTGCCGGAGCCGAAGCCGAAGGCGATGAAGTGCCAGGGATTGCGCCACACCGAGGGCGGTACGTATTCGGCGGGAACCTGGTTGGGGTGATCGGTCACGCGTACTCCGTCCTGTCAGAAATGTTGGTAGCCGCCACGCGGCGGCTCGATGGGCTGGCCGGCGGCGTCCAGCAACTCTACCCCAGTACCGGCCTGCACACGGCCAATCACCCGTATTTCGGGCCAATCGGCCTGCAGGTCGGCGAGCAGGGCTGGCGGTAGGGTAAAGGCCAGTCGGTAGTCGTCGCCACCGCCCAGCGCGCAGATCCGCGCCTGCTGCTCGCCGGCGAAGGCGCGCAGCGCTGCAGACAGCGGCACCTGCTCCAGCTCGATCTTAAGGGCGACCTGTGAAGCCTTGGCGATATGCCCGCAGTCGGCCAACAGGCCGTCGGAAATATCCAGCGCGGCCGTGGCGCGGCCACGCAGCGCTTGCCCCAAAGCCAATTGCGGTTGCGGCGACCAGTAGCGCGCCAGCAAGGCTTCGCTGATGTCCGCCGCCACCTCGCGCTGCCCCAGCACCAGCGGCAGCGCGCCCGCGGCATCGCCCAGCTCGCCGCCGACGCAAAGCAGATCACCCACCTGCGCGCCGCTACGCAGCAGCGCCTGCCCGCTCGGCACTCGGCCGAACACGGTGAGCGTCAGGCTCAGCGGACCCCGCGTGGTGTCGCCACCGACCAGCGCCAGTGAACAGTTCTGCGCCATCGTTTGCAGGCCACGAGCGAACTCGGCCAGCCAGGCTTCATTGGCGCTCGGCAGGGTCAGAGCGAGGGTAAAGGCCAGCGGCGTAGCGCCCATAGCGGCCAGATCACTGGCGGAAACGGCCAGCGCGCGCTGACCGAGGAGAAAGGCATCGCAGGATTCAGGGAAATGCACCCCGGCGACCAAGGTGTCGGTGGAAACCGCCAGCTGTTCACCGGCGGGCAACGCCAGTAGCGCGCAGTCATCACCAATGCCGAGAACCACGCCGTCGCCGCCCTGAGCACAACGGGCGGCGGCGAAGTAGCGACGGATCAGCTCGAACTCATTCACCGTTTGTTGGCGTTGACTTCGGCGGCACGCAGCTTGGGCGCGAGCTTGTCGAGAATGCCGTTGACGAACTTGTGCCCGTCGGTGGCACCGAACACCTTGGCCAGCTCGATACCTTCGTTGATCACCACCTTGTAGGGGACGTCGACGCGGTTCTTCAGCTCGTAGGTGGACAGGCGCAGGATGGCCAGCTCGACCGGATCGATCTCTTCCAGCGGGCGATCAAGCAGGGGCGTGAAGGTCTCGTCCAGCTCGGTCTTCTGCCGCGGCACGCCGTGCAGGATTTCGTGGAAGTAGGCGCCATCGACCTTGCTGAAATCGTTGTCGACGCGGAACTGCGCTTCGATCTCGTTCAGCGGCTGGCCGGCGATATGCCAGGAGTACAGGGCCTGCATGGCCAGGGTACGGGCTTCGCGGCGCGCGAGGATCTTGCCGCTAGGGCCCTTCTTGGCCGGCTGGCCGTTACCGGAGTTGCTCACTTGGCCTCCAACTGCGCCAGCAGGCTGACCATTTCCAGGGCAGACAGCGCAGCTTCGGCACCCTTGTTACCCGCCTTGGTGCCGGAACGCTCGATGGCTTGCTCGATGGAGTCGACGGTCAGCACGCCGAACGCGACCGGCACGCCGTATTCCATGGAAACCTGGGCCAGGCCCTTGGTGCACTCGCCTGCCACGTATTCGAAGTGCGGGGTGCCGCCACGGATGACCGCGCCCAGGGCGATGATCGCCGCGTACTCGCCACGCTGAGCGACCTTCTGGGTAACCAGCGGAATCTCGAAAGCACCCGGCGCACGGATGATGGTGATGTCGCTCTCGCTCACGCCGTGGCGAACCAGGGCGTCGATAGCGCCGCTGACCAGGCTCTCGACGACGAAGCTGTTGAAACGGCCTACCACCAGGGCGTATTTGCCCTTCGGGGCGATGAAGGTACCTTCGATGGTCTTCAGGGTCATGACGGGTCTCACATGGGTTAAAGAGCCGGAGCGCCTTGCGCCCCGAAAATAAAATTCGTTTGTCAGCGTAGCCCGGATGCAATCCGGGGCCTGACGCTGAATTCCCGGATTTCATCCGGGCTACAGGTTTTAAGCTCCCCTCTCCCACTTGTGGGAGAGGGGTCGGGGGAGAGGGCAATGGCATGCGCCGAAACACCCTCTCCCGCCCTTCGGGCACCCTCTCCCGGAGGGAGAGGGTCATCAGATGCGGCTCTGTCGAGCCGCTTCTTATTTAGAAGGCAGGTATTCTACAACCTCGAGGTCGAAGCCGGATATCGCGTTGAACTTCATCGGCGAGCTCATCAGGCGCATCTTGCGTACGCCGAGGTCGCGCAGAATCTGCGAGCCAGCGCCTACGGTGCTGTAGGTCGCCGGGTTGGCTGGCTGCTGACGGCTGATCAGCGCCAGCAGCTCCGGCCCGGTCAGCGGGTTGCCCAGCAGCAGCACCACGCCGCTGCCGGCCTTGGCAACTTCCGCCATGGCAGCGCGCATGCTCCAGCGCCCCGGCTGGTTGACCATGAACAGGTCGCGCAGCGGGTCCATGTTGTGCACGCGCACCAGGGTCGGTTCCTCGGCACAGATGGTGCCCAGGGTCAGCGCCATGTGCGCGGTGTTTTCCACGCCATCGCGATAGGTCACCAGGTTGAACTGGCCCAGTTCGGTGTCCAGCGGCTGCTCGCTGATGCGTTCGACAGTGCGCTCGTGGATCAGACGGTAGTGGATCAGGTCGGCGATGGTGCCGATCTTCAGGCCGTGCTCTTCGGCGAACTTCTCCAGCTCCGGGCGACGCGCCATGGTGCCGTCGTCGTTCATGATCTCGCAGATCACCCCGCTCGGTTCGAAACCGCCCATGCGCGCCAGGTCGCAAGCGGCTTCGGTGTGGCCGGCACGCGCCAGTACACCGCCGGGCTGGGCCATCAGCGGGAAGATGTGGCCGGGGCTGACGATATCCTCGGCCACGGCATTCTTGGCGACGGCAGCCTGTACGGTACGCGCGCGGTCGGCAGCGGAGATGCCGGTGGTCACGCCCTCGGCGGCCTCGATGGAGACGGTGAACTTGGTGCCGAAGCCGGAACCGTTGCGCGGCGCCATCAGCGGCAGCTTGAGCAGCTCGCAGCGCTCGCGGGTCATCGGCATGCAGATCAGGCCACGGGCGAAGCGGGCCATGAAGTTGATGTGCTCGGCGGTGACGCATTCGGAGGCGATGATGATGTCGCCTTCGTTCTCGCGGTCCTCGTCATCCATGAGGATGACCATCTTGCCGGCGCGGATGTCTTCGATCAGTTCTTCAGCGGTGTTGAGCGCCATCGGGGCGTCTCCTCAATTCTTCAGGTAGCCGTGTTCGGCGAGAAAGCTTTCGGTCAGGCCCGAGGCCTTGGGCTCGGCGGCCTTGTCGCCGAGCAGCAGGCGCTCCAGGTAGCGAGCCAGCAGGTCGACTTCGAGGTTGACCTTACGCCCGGCCTGGTAGTCGACCATGATGGTCTCGGCCAGGGTGTGCGGGACGATGGTCAGTTCGAACTCGGCGCCATCGACCGCGTTGACGGTCAGGCTGGTGCCGTCGACGGTGATCGAGCCCTTGTGCGCGATGTACTTGGCCAGCTCACTCGGCGCGCGCACCCTGAACTGCACGGCGCGGGCGTTATCGGCACGCGAGACGATCTCGCCGACGCCGTCGACGTGGCCGCTGACCAGGTGCCCGCCGAGGCGGCTGGTGGGCGTCAGGGCCTTTTCCAGGTTCACCGCGCTGCCGGGCTTGAGGTCGACGAAGGCGGTGCGCGCCAGCGTCTCGCGGCTGACGTCGGCCCAGAAGCCGTCGCCGGGCAGTTCCACTGCGGTCAGGCACACGCCGTTGACGGCGATGCTGTCGCCGAGCTTGACGTCACCCAGATCGAGCTTGCCGGTGGCCACGTAGACGCGCACGTCGCCGCCCTTGGGCGTCATGGCGCGGATACTGCCAATGGCTTCGATTATGCCGGTGAACATACGCCCTCCGGTTTCACGTTGAAGGTATTGCTGAACAGCATGGACGAACTCCTGTTTTGGTCAAAAACAGGGCAATGCCGA
This sequence comes from Pseudomonas alcaliphila JAB1, assembly GCF_001941865.1. NCBI lineage: Bacteria > Pseudomonadati > Pseudomonadota > Gammaproteobacteria > Pseudomonadales > Pseudomonadaceae > Ectopseudomonas > Ectopseudomonas alcaliphila. The sequence continues at coordinate 4,489,225 of NZ_CP016162.1, forward strand.
TCGATAGGGATTTCGCGGACACGCACGAGGCGCCCGTGGAGGGAATCCCGCTCTCTCTTTATCCGGACTATACCGTCGGCCCCGGAATCGCACCGGGTCTGCTCGACCTCGCCAGGCAGAAGCCATGGCGAGCGCTCGCGGGCTAGGTTCTACGAACCATTACCGCCGGTGGGGAATTTCGCCCCGCCCTGAGAACGTTGCGGCCATATGAATGGCCGCGTGGCGTTTTACCATATTTATCGCTGTGGCGCATGGCTTGTAGGGTGCGCTGCGCGCAGCAGGGTCAACCGCCGATCGGCCAGGCCCACTCGAGTGGTTGCCACCGGGCAAGGGGGACTTAGAGAGAACTGCGACACACCCTACCTGGCCTTGGGCACCGCGGTGATCTGCCAGTCGTCGCCCACGGCGCGGATATCGACAATCTGCAACTCCGGCGCCTCGGCCATACGGTTGAGCGGCAGCTCGAACAACGGCCGAGCACTGGAACCCAGCAGCTTGGGCGCGACGAAGATGCGGTACTCGTCCACCAGCCCGGCACGGGCAAAGGCGCCAGCCAGACGCGGCCCGGCCTCTACCAGCACTTCGTTGACGCCACGGCCGGCCAGCTCCAGCAACAACTTGCGCAAATCGACGTGACCATTGCTGCCCGGTACGGCGAGCAGTTCGTGGCCGTCGGCCAGGTAGCGGTCGCGCGCAGCAGCGGCCGCGCAGGTGGCCACCAGCGCCGGGCCGACCTGGAAGAAGGACTTGCTCAGCGGTACCCGCAGCCGGCCATCGACCAACACCCGCAGCGGCGGCCGCGAAGCCGCCATAAAGGTGGCTTCGGCACCCAACCCCAGCTCGTCAGGGCGCACGGTCAACCGGGCATCGTCCGCCAGCACGGTGTCGGCGCCGCTGAGCACCACGCTGGACTGCGCGCGCAGGCGCTGGACTTGCGCACGCGCCGCCGGCCCGGTGATCCACTGGCTCTCGCCGCTGGCCATGGCCGTGCGGCCATCGAGACTCATCGCTGATTTGACCCGCACCAACGGCAGCCCGCTCTCCATGCGCTTGATGAAACCGGCATTGAGCGCTCGCGCCTCGGCCTCCAGCACGCCGGACAGCACTTCGATACCGGCATTGGCCAGGCGCAACAGGCCGCGCCCGGCGACCTGCGGGTTGGGGTCCTGCATCGCTGCGACCACCCGGCCGACCCCGGCGGCGACCAGCGCATCGGCGCAGGGCGGCGTACGCCCGTGGTGGCTGCAGGGTTCCAGGGTGACGTAGGCGGTGGCACCGCGCGCGCGCTCGCCGGCCTGACGCAGGGCGTGCACCTCGGCGTGCGGCTCGCCGGCACGGGCATGCCAGCCCTCGCCGACGATCTCACCATCGCGCACGATGACGCAGCCGACACGCGGATTGGGATGGGTGGAGTACAGGCCTTTGCGCGCCAGCCGCAGGGCGCGCGCCATGAACAAGTGGTCGCGCTCGCTCATCGGCTTTTCGACGGTTCGCGGGCCAGGCGTTCGATCTCTTCGCGGAACTCGTTGAGGTCCTGGAAGCGCCGGTAGACCGAGGCGAAACGAATGTAGGCCACCTCGTCGAGCTTGCTCAGTTCGGTCATCACCAACTCACCGAGCACCAGCGATTTCACCTCGCGTTCGCCGGTGGCACGCAGTTGCTGCTTGATGCGGGCGATGGCCTCTTCCAGGCGCTCGACGCTTACCGGGCGTTTTTCCAGCGCACGCTGCATGCCGGCGCGCAGCTTCTCTTCATCGAAAGGCTGACGGCTGCCGTCCTGCTTGATCAGGCGCGGCATCACCAGTTCGGCGGTTTCGAAGGTGGTGAAACGTTCGCCGCAGGCCACGCATTCGCGGCGGCGGCGCACCTGATCGCCCTCGGCGACCAGACGGGAATCGATGACTTTGGTGTCGTTGGCGGCGCAGAAGGGACAATGCATGGCAGGCGCTGACTGATTGGCGGCAAAGGCGCCATGGTAGCGCATAGCACGCCGTTGAAAAATGTAAGGAGCCTTGAGAAGGCCTGCTTGGCAGGCACAAGACAAATTAAGCTATGGGCAAGCACCTCCAAGAGCAGTACATGCCATGAACCGATACCTGCCCCTTTTGCCACTGGCCCTGAGCGGCCTGCTTGTCGCCTGCGCCGGCGAGCCAACAACCACCGTGCCGCCCCCCATGCCAGCACCTGCACCGGCAGAACCCAGCACTGCGCCGATCCAGGGCCCTGGCCTGCGTGGCGAGTTGCTTGGCGTCGCGGCAGGCGCCGATGTCGACCTGGCACTTTTGGGCGTGGATATGCGCGGCAGGCCGCGCGCGCTGCTCGGCCAGGTTCTTCTGCGTGGCAACGGCGAAGCGCTGCCGTTTCATCTGCCGCTGAACATGCAGCAGGTGCCGCAGGATCTGCGCCTGGAACTGCGTGGCCGGGTCAGTCACTCCGGGCGCCTGGTGCAACGCTTGCCGGCACGCACCATCGTCGAGCTGCGCGATCAGGACCTTGGCGCCCTGCAACTGGTGCCGGCGCCATGAGGCCACCCGAAGCGCTGCAGCAGGCACTGAGCGAACTGCTCGGCGATGCCCGCCTGGTGGCCGAAACGCTGCCGGGTACCGATATCGCCCTGTGGCTGATCGACGCCAGCAATATGGATCGCGCGTTCAACCCCGAGGAAACCCGGCGCATCCTCGAAGAGCCGCCCTACTGGTGCTTCTGCTGGGCCAGCGGCCTGGTGCTCGCCCGCTGGCTGGCCGAACGCCCCGAGTGGGTACGCGGCAAACGCGTGCTGGATTTCGGCGCAGGCTCCGGCGTGGCTGCCATCGCCGCAGCCAAGGCGGGTGCCGCCGACGTGGTGGCCTGCGACCTCGACCCCGTGGCGCTGGCCGCCAGCCGCGCCAATGCCGAGCTCAACGGCGTGACGCTGAACTACTCGGAAGATTTCTTCGCCGAAGCCGACCGCTACGACCTGATTCTGGTCGCCGACGTGCTTTACGATCGCGCCAACCTGCCGCTGCTCGATCATTTTCTCAGCCGCGGCCGTCAGGCGCTGGTGGCCGATTCGCGGGTCAAGGATTTCCAACATCCGCTCTACCAGCGCCTGGCGTTGCTGGATGGCTGCACCTGGCCGGACCTGGCCGAACCGGCGGAATTCCGCGAAGTCAGCCTGTATCACGCCGCGCGCCCCTTGTAACCGCGCCACGCTGCCCGCATTAATAGGCTATTGCCCTGCTTTTTCGAGACCGACCATGAGTGACTCCCCCTACATCTTCGACATCTCCGGCGCCGCCAGCTTCGAGCAACTGGTGATCGAGAACTCCTTCCACAAACCGGTACTGGTGGACTTCTGGGCCGAGTGGTGCGCGCCGTGCAAGGCGCTGATGCCGATGCTGGCGAAGATTACCGAGGAATACGCCGGTGAATTGCTGCTGGCCAAGGTCAACTGCGATATCGAGCAGGACATCGTCATGCGTTTCGGCATTCGCAGCCTGCCGACCGTGGTGCTGTTCAAGAACGGTCAGCCGGTGGACGGCTTCGCCGGCGCCCAGCCGGAAGCGGCAATCCGCGAGATGCTCAAACCCCATGTCGCCGAACCGGCTCCTGCCGCTGCCGACCCGATGGAGACCGCCCAGGCGCTGTTCGCCGAAGGACGTTTTGCCGACACCGAAGCGCTACTCAAGCAGGTGCTGACGGAAGACAACGAGAACGCGGCCGCGCTGATTCTCTACGCCCGCTGCCTGGCCGAACGCGGCGAGCTGGGCGAGGCGGAAACCGTGCTCAACGCGGTCAAGGGTGATGAGCACAAGCAGGCGCTGGCCGGCGCCAAGGCGCAGCTGACTTTCCTGCGCCAGGCCGTCGACCTGCCAGACGCTGCCACGCTGAAAAGCCGCCTGGCGCAGAATGCCGAGGATGACGAAGCGCTGTATCAACTGGCAGTGCAACAACTGGCGCGCCAGCAGTACGAAGCGGCGCTGGACGGCCTGCTCAAGCTGTTCGTGCGCAATCGCAGCTACAGCGACGGCTTGCCACACAAGACCCTGCTGCAAGTGTTCGATCTGCTCGGCGGCGACCACCCGCTGGTCACCACATACCGCCGCAAGCTGTATCAGGCGATCTACTGAAAGAGCAGCGGCAAGCCAAAGTGCGTAGGGAGGACTGAGGAACGCCAGCGAACAGTCCGCAGGTCGGCGTCGTGTCGCCCGATGCGCGGCGTACTGCTTCGCGAGTACGCCCTAGCCAATGGCTCAGCCCATAGGGCGGACCGGAACGCCGGCCGCTCGTAGCGCAGCAAACAGTCCGCCGGGCTATACCGAATCGGCCTACTCCGTCACCCAGTGATAGATCGGCGCATCCGCGCCGGTTTCCATGCGGATCTGCGAGCAGTGGCGCAGGCGCACCAGCAAGCGCTTACCTGCAGCTTCGCCACCAGCCAGCGCAGCCAGCTGCGCCATCAGCCGTGGCCCTTCGACCTGCCCCGCCTCACGCACCAGCTGCAATGCGGTCTGCCATAACGCATCACCTGCATCCGCCATGGGAGTCGGTGCCACCACATTGGCAACCGGCGTAACCGCCACGTGCTGCGCCAGTTGCGCCCAGTCCTCGGCATCCAGCTCCAGCGTCAGATCCACCGGCCAGTCGCCAATGCGCCCACGTATTCGCACCATGTTCAGCCTCCAGTCAGGAATTCACATGCTCCCACGGCAGCGCCAGGCTGGCCAGTTCGCCACGAAAGTTGTTATAACGTAACAATCAAATCGTACCTACGCTGGAGATAACCATGCGCCACCTGCTGCTCGCCCTGCCCTTCGCCCTGTTGCCCCTGGTCGCTGCCCAGGCTCATGAGCACGGCCATGATCACGACCACGAACATTCCCACGACAGCCTGGGAGCCCACGAGCATGGTGTCGCCAGCCTCAATGCCGCGCTGGACGGCAACCTGTTGGAGCTGCAATTCGAAAGCCCGGCGATGAACCTGGTCGGCTTCGAACATGCAGCCAAAAGCGATGCCGACAAGGCCAAGGTCGCGGCCGCCAAGCGCGAGCTGGAGCAACCCGTCAGCCTGTTCGCCCTGACCAGCGGCGACTGCAAGGCCACCCAGGTCGAACTGCAAAGCCCCCTGTTCGCTGGCAAGGCGCACGACCACAAGCATGACCATCACGATCACAAGCACGAAGGCGAACACAGCGACATTCATGCGCACTACCGCTTCGAATGCGCCAAGGCCAACGAATTGAAACAACTGGATCTGGCCGAGCTGTTCAAACGCTTCCCCGCCACCGAGAAGATTCAGGTACAACTGATCGGCCCGAACGGCCAACAGGGCGTGGAACTGACTCCAGCTCAGCCACGTCTGTCTTTCTGATGCCGTAGGGTGGATCGGGGCGCGTAGCTGACGCTCTTTTCATCCACCCCATCAGTTTTGTGGGAGGACCAGCTGGTGACCCGTTTTAGCCGCGAAAATGCTCGCCGCTAAAGCGCCTCCTACAAACCTGCTCCGCAGGTATGAATGCCATCCGCGAGCTCGGCTCAGACAATCAGGCCACCATGCCCGGCTTTTCATGAACGACGATTCGAAGAAACCATGACCCAACCTCTGATCGAACTCGCCGATCTCGGCTTCGCCTGGCCTGGCCAGGCGCAGTTGCTGGATATTCCCCATTTCACCCTGGCGCCTGGCGAGACCCTGTTTCTCAAGGGCCCCAGCGGCAGCGGCAAGACCACCCTGCTCGGCCTGCTGGGTGGCGTGCAGCGAGCGCAAAGCGGCCATATCCGCCTGCTCGGCCAGGACCTGGGCAAGCTTTCGGCGGGTGCCCGTGATCGCTTCCGTGTCGATCACACCGGCTACATCTTCCAGCAGTTCAACCTGCTGCCCTTTCTCTCAGTGCGCGAGAACGTCGAACTGCCCTGCCGCTTCTCGCGCTTGCGCGCCGAACGCGCGCGCCAGCGCCATGGCAGCATCGATGCCGCCGCCGCGGCACTGCTCGATCACCTCGGCCTGCGCGCCGAGCTGCTCGGCCGCCGCGCCGACGAACTGTCCATCGGCCAGCAACAACGTGTTGCTGCCGCGCGCGCACTGATCGGCCAGCCGGAACTGGTGATCGCCGACGAACCCACCTCGGCGCTGGACTTCGACGCCCGCGAAGCCTTCCTGCAATTGCTTTTCGCCGAATGCCGCGCCGCCGGCGCCAGCCTGCTGTTCGTCAGCCACGACCAGAGTTTGGCCCCGCTGTTCGACCGCAGCTTGTCGCTGGGCGAACTCAATCGCGCCACGCGCGCCCAGGAGGCCTGAGATGCACCTGATCCGCATCGCCCTGGCCAGCCTGGCCAACCGTCGTTTCACCGCCCTGCTCACGGTATTTGCCATCGCCCTGTCGGTGTGCCTGTTGCTGGCCGTCGAGCGCGTGCGCACCGAGGCGCGCGCCAGCTTCGCCAACACCATCAGCGGCACCGACCTGATCGTCGGTGCCCGCTCGGGCAGCGTGAACCTGCTGCTGTACTCGGTGTTTCGCATCGGCAACGCCACCAACAACATCCGCTGGGACAGCTTCGAGCACTTCGCCAATCACCGCCAGGTGAAGTGGGCCATTCCCATTTCCCTCGGCGACTCGCACCGCGGCTATCGGGTGATGGGCACCAGCACTGCCTATTTCGAGCACTACCGCTACGCCCGCAGCCAGGCGCTGCAACTGGCCCAGGGTCGCGAGTTTGCCGACGACCCGTTCGAGGTGGTACTGGGCGCGGAAGTGGCGCAGGCGCTGGGCTACGGCCTCGGCGAGGAGATCGTCCTGGCCCACGGCGTGGCCCGCATCAGCCTGGTCAAGCACGACGACAAGCCGTTCACCGTGGTCGGCATCCTCGCCCGCACCGGCACCCCGGTGGACCGCACGCTGCACATCTCCCTGGCCGGGATGGAGGCGCTGCATATCGACTGGCAGAACGGCATGCCGGCACGCGGCGCGGCGCAGATCAGCGCGGATCAGGCACGCGCCATGGACCTGCAGCCGAAGCAGATCACCGCGTTCATGCTCGGTCTCAACAGCAAGATCGCCACCTTCAGCCTGCAACGGGAGATCAACGAGTTCCGTGGCGAACCACTGCTGGCCATCCTGCCGGGTGTCGCCCTGCAGGAGCTGTGGAGCCTGATGGGCACCGCCGAACAGGCGCTGTTCGTGGTCTCGCTGTTCGTCGTGCTGACCGGTCTGATCGGCATGCTTACGGCCATTCTCACCAGCCTCAACGAACGTCGTCGGGAGATGGCCATCCTGCGTTCGGTGGGCGCTCGCCCCTGGCATATCGCCAGTCTGCTGGTGCTGGAGGCCTTCACTCTGGCGCTGGCAGGTGTGGCCTTCGGTGTCGCGCTGCTCTATCTGGGCATCGCCGGCAGCCAGGGTTTCGTCCAGGCCAATTACGGTCTGTATCTGGCACTCAGCGCGCCGTCGAGTTACGAATGGAAACTGCTTGGCGGCATTCTCGCCGCCGCCGTGGCGATGGGCAGCGTACCGGCCTGGCGGGCCTATCGGCAGTCACTCGCCGATGGCCTGTCGATACGCCTGTAAGGTGCGATTCGCCTGTACACTGTGCAGGCGAATCACTGCACAGAGGTAATCCATGTTCCGCCCCCTGCTCGCCAGCCTGCTGCTGACGCTGGCCCTGCCGCTGGCCGCCGCCGATGTGCGCGAAATCACCTGGTCGGAGCTGATTCCGCCGGATGCTCCGCCGCAGGTTATCAACCCCGCGCCGATCCACGATCTTTCGCAGTTGGCCGACGCCCTGGCCGAATCCGGCCCGGCCGCCATGCAGCAATCGCCGGCCGCCCCGGTGGTCAAGGAGCTCAATGGCCAGCAGGTGAAACTGCCCGGCTATATCGTACCGCTGGATGTGACAGACGAAGGCCGGGTGGTGGAGTTTTTGCTGGTGCCCTACTTCGGCGCCTGCATCCACGTGCCGCCACCGCCGTCGAACCAGATCGTGCATGTCACCAGCGAACTCGGCGTGCTGCTCGATGCGCTGTACCAGCCCTTCTGGGTGGAAGGCCCGCTGAAAACCGAGCATGTCAGCAGCGAGCTGGCCGAGGTCGGTTACCAGATGGAAGCGGACAAGATCTACGCCTACGAATTGCCCGATAGCTGATCTTCGTAGGAGCGGCTTCAGCCGCGAAAAGATTCGCGGATAAATCGGAACGCCGCCCGCCGCTCCTACAAATACCCCTCCCAAGAAAAAGCCAGACATCGCGTCTGGCTTTTTCATATCCGGCATCGCCATCGTCAGTTACGACTGGCGACCCGGTTCTCCCGCTCGAAGCGCAGCTCACTTTCCGCCCACTGCCGCCATGAACGCACCTTGGCGCGCTCGGCACCGCCACGTTCGGCGCGCGCCAGCGCATCCAGGCCAGCCTGCCAGCGCGACTGCTCCAGCTCCAGCTGAGCGACGTACAGCCAGTGTTTGCCATTGCCACTGCGCTCAGCCAGCGGACGCAGCACGCGCACCGCTGCGGCGCGATCGCGCGCCTGCCACCAGAACAGACCCAGACGCTCCTGGCGAGCCGCGGTATTGGCCAGCAGACCGCTGTCGAGCATGCCAGAGAGCAGCTTGGCACCCTGCCAGGGCTGATCCGCAGCGCCGGCGAGCAGTACCAGGTTGTCCAGTTCCGCCTCGCTGAAGCGCAGGCCCTTGCTGTGCGCCGCACGCAGGGTCGCCAGCGCCTTGTCGTTGCTGCCGGCCATCTGCTGCAGACCGGCCAGTTGGCGCCAGCCCTTGGCATCGTTCGGCTGGCGCGCCAGCAACTGACGCTGCCAGCGCTCGGCCTGGGCATAGCGCTTGAGGTCGGCGTTGACGCCCACCAGAAACTGCAGCCAGATGTCATCGGCATTGGGATTGGCCTGCACGTAGCGCTCGGCCAGCGGCAATGCCTTGGCCGGCTGGTTCATACCCTGATAGGCCTGCACCAGCATCTGCAACACCTCCTCGGAGGCGCTGGCCTGATTCGGCGCCAGCAGCTCGACGACCCTGGCGTAGCGGCGCTCGCCCAGGTTGAGCTTGGCCAAGTTGAGGCGTTCGCTGGCGAGCATCTGTTCGTCGAGCTTGCCGCTGCGCACGGCCTTGTCCAGCCAGTCGATGGCCTGGCCGTTGTTGCCGGCCGACCAGGCCACGTAGGCCTTGCTGCGCCAGACCAGTGCCTCTTCGAGGCTGCCGCTCTTGGCCTGTACATCATCCAGCGCGCGTCGTGCAGCGGCATAGTCCCCCTTCTGCTGCGCAACCTGCGCCGTGTTCAGGGCCTTGAACACAGCCGGGTCGACGGTCTGCTGGGCCATGCCAGGCACGGCCGCAGCACTGAGCATCACGAGCAACAACCAACGGTACATGGTCAGCTCCTTTCCAGACGGAAGTAGAGGGTTTTCACCGCTTCGCGGTCCACCGCCAGGCCACCCTCGGTGCGTGGTGCGAAGCGCCAGCGAGACGCAGCACGGCGCGCTTCGCGCTCGAAGACGTTACGCGGGTTGGCCTCCAGCACGCGGATGTTCTCCACGTTGCCAGAGCGATTGATGGTGAAAGCCAGTTTGACGAAACCTTCGATGCCACGCTGCAGCGCGTAACGCGGGTACTCGGGGCGCACGTCGTTGAGCGGCATGACTTCGCTCTCCATGCCGCCCATCTGCCCACCGGACTCGGCGGCCTCACTCGGTGGCGTCGGCGCTGGAGCACCCGGCGCAAGGCCGGACAGACTCGGAGCCGGCGCGCTGTTGACGGCAATACCGCTGGCCAGGCTGGGCAGCTGGATATCCAGCGCCGGCAGGTTGGCATTTGGCGTGGCCGTTTGCGGCGTCGGCGGCGTGGGTGGCTGCGGCGTCTGCGGTTGCGGCGGCTGCGGTGCCTGCTGACGGGTGCGGCTGGCGGTCTCGCTGGCGTTACCGTCCATGCGCACGAAGTTGGCCACGCTGACCGGGTCCTGGTTCACCTTGGCGCTCGGTGGCGCGACCATGTACAGCATCAGGGCGAACAGCCCCAAGGCCATCAGGCAGGCGCCGAGAAAAGACAGCGGCAGGCGCATCAGTTGACTCCGCTACCGGCAGCCAGGGCGACATCCTGCACGCCGGCCAGACGCGCCTGATCCATCACCTGGACGACCAGGCCGGTACGCGCATCCTGATCGGCCTGCACCACCACGGCGCCTTCCGGCTGGTCGACGCGCATGCGCTCGACATGGGCGCGCACGCTACGAATGTCCACCGGCTGCTTGTCCATCCAGATCTGCCCGTCGGCAGTCACGGCGATAAGGATATTGCCCTTGTCCTGCGGGCTGGCGGTTTCCGCCTGCGGGCGTTGCACCTCGACGCCAGACTCGCGGATAAAGGAGCTGGTGACGATGAAGAAGATCAGCATGATGAAGACCACGTCGAGCATCGGCGTGAGGTCGATACCGGTGTCTTCGTCCTGCTGGTGGTGACGACGCATTCTCATGTTGGGCGATCTCAGTCGTGACGCAGCTGGTCGGCCAGCCGCTCGATGGCCTGACTGGCTTCGCGTTCGAGGCGCGCCAGGCTGAACAATCCAGGAATGGCCAGAACCATGCCGGCCATGGTCGGCAGGGTCGCCTGCCACACGCCTGCGGCCATGCCGCGTGGGTTACCGGTGCCGTTGAGGGCGAGCACATCGAACACCGCGATCATGCCGAGCACGGTGCCAAGCAGGCCCAGTAGCGGATACAGCGCCACCAGGGTCTTGCCCAGGCGCAGCGGCGCCGCCAGTTGCTGACGCGCCTGCGCCAGCCAGGCCAGGCGCACGGCGCGCTGCCAGTTGCCGTTGTCATCGGCGAGCACCTGCTGCCAGGCCTCGCGACGCTCCTGCACCCAGCGCGGGAAAATCCTGCGCATGTACCAGAAGCGCTCGAACACCAGGGTCCAGAACACCACGCAGAGCACTGCCAGCGCCCACATCACCACGCCGCCAGCGCTCATGAAGTCGAGCAGTGCATGGGCACTGTCGACTGCACGCAGCCAGAAGGCGAACAGATCAGTCACGGCGCGGCGCTCCCGACAGGTGCAAGGCAATGAGGCCGGCGCTCTGCTGCTCCAGAATCTGGATCAGGCCCTTGCTACGGCTGGCCAACAGGCTGTGCAGGAACAGCAGCGGGATGGCCACCACCAGACCGAGCACGGTAGTCACCAGCGCCTGGGAGATGCCGTCGGCCATCAGCCGCGAGTCACCGCCACCGCTCTGGGTGATGGCCTGGAAGGTGACGATCATGCCGGTCACGGTGCCCAGCAGGCCGAGCAGCGGTGCCACGGCGGCGAGCAGCTTGAGCAGGCCCTGGCCTTTCTCCAGCGGCGGTGTCTCCTGCAGGATCGCTTCGTCGAGCTTCAGCTCCAGGGTTTCCAGATCCGCCAGTTGCGGCTTGGCACCCAGCACGCCAATCACGCGGCCCAGCGGGTTGTCATTGCGCGGCGCGCTGAGGTCGTGCATCTGCGCCTTGACGCCACTGCCGACGCGGCCCAGGTAGACCATGCGCCACACGGCGAGAAGCAGGCCGAAAGCACCCAGCACGACGATCACCCAGCCGACCAGACCGCCCTGCTGCAGACGATCCCACAGGGTCGGCTGCTGCTGCAGCTGCGCCAGCAGGCTGCCACGGCTAGGGTCGATGGGCAGCGTGGCGAGCGCATCGGTGCTGCTCAGGTAGTCCTTGACCTGGCCCAGGCCGGACGGCTGACGCGGCGGGGCTACCAGTTGCCCGGCATCGGCGTCGTAACGCAGGAACGCATCCTCACCATAGACGGCAAAGGCGCCAACACGCAGCACCTGCTGCTCCTGGCGCGAGCCATCGGCATTCACCACCGGCAGTTGCAGGCGCTCGATACGACCGCTGGCGGCCAGGTCTTCGAGCAACAGCATCCAGTAGCCGTCGAGGTCTTCGGCAGACGGCAGTGAACGGCTTTCAGCCAGTGCCTTGAGGCGCTTCAGGCGCTCCGGATACTGGCCGTTGAGCAGGCTGTCCTGCCATTGTCCGGCGACATCACCGGCGCTCTGGCGTACCACACCGAACAGTTCACCGAGGTGGCCGACACGCTGCGCCAGCAGTTTTTCCTGCTCGGCCAGTTCGGCCTCCTGACGGTCGAACTCAGCCTTCAGACGCTCGCTTTCGGCTTTCTGGGTATTCAGCGCGGAACGCGCGGCAGCCAGCAACTGCGCCTGCTCGCTACGCTTGGCGAGAAACGCCTGCTCGCGCTCCTGCATGGCGCTGACTTCAGCTGCGCGCTCGCTGCGAATGCGCTGCAGCAGTTGATCGGGATTGAGGGTTTCGGCCACGGCAGCCAGTGCCGGCAACAGGCTGAGCGCCAATACGGCTACAACACGACGACTCATTGTGCGGCCTCCTCGGCCAGGGTCTTGATCGGCAGGGACAGCACGGCGGGCGCCTGTTGCTGACGGGCAATGGCGATGGCCTGGGTCAGCGGACGACGCGCGCTGCCGTCGAGCACTTCCCAGGCCTTGGACTGTGGGTTCCACCAGCCGCTCTCGTGGGCATCGAGGGTCTGGTAATAGAGCATGCTGCGGCCCAGGCGCAGGAACTCGACGCTACGCGAGCCACCATCGGCCTGGTTCAGCTCGCCACGCCAGGCTTCCAGGGTGCGACCGTAGTCGCTCTCGATCTGGTAGGCCTCGAGGATGCGGCGGTATTTGTCGGCCAGGCTGACGTCGGCGCGCGGCAGCAGATCCTGCAGCTGAGCCAGACGGTCTTCGCGTTCTTCGGGCAGGAACGGCAGATCGGCGGCGATGAACTCACCCAGCACCTCGACCATCTTGACCATCTGCGGGCTCACCGCTTCCTGGGTACGTTCGATGCCATCGAGCTGCTTCTGATAACTGGCCAGTTCCTGACGCTGGGCTTCGACCAGGTCACGAAGTTGACTGTTATAACCTTTCAAAGCCTCAGCCTGCTGCAGGGCATTTCGGTACTCATTGAGCATCTCACGGCTGGCGTCATCCAGCTGTTCGACACGGCCCTGGGAGGCTTTCGCCTCGGCGGCCAGGCGCTGGCTTTCGTCGAGCGCAGCATCCAGCGGCGCGGCAAGCAGCGGGCCGCTGCTCAGCATCAGTGCCACGGCCAGGGAACGGAGGGGGAAGCGATTCATGCGCAGAGGGTCCTCGACAGACGGGCTTGCTTCAAAAAGAGAAACATTATCATCTACAGACGCATTCGAAGCAATGGACAAAACACCGCAACAGAGCTCGCCGATCTATTGAGCCAGGTCAAAAAGTGGATTGTTGCTTGGCTTAGCATTGATTCCAGCCAAAGACACAACCGACTCGAACTGGAGCTCGCCATGTACAAATCACTGTTCACTGCCTCGCTGCTGGCCTTCGCCATCGCTGCCCCTGTTGCCCAGGCCCACCAGGCCGGCGATATCCTCATCCGTGCCGGCGCCATCACCGTCAACCCGGAGGCCGATTCCTCCAGCGTCAAGGTTGATCGCGGCGGCCTCGCCGGCACCGACCTGGGCGGCAAAGCGACCATGAGCAGTGACACCCAGCTGGGCCTGAACTTCGCCTACATGCTCACCGACAATCTGGGCATCGAATTGCTGGCGGCAACGCCGTTCGAGCACGACGTGAAGATCAAGGGCACCGTCCTCGATGCAGCCAATGGCAAGCTGGGCAGCCTCAAGCACCTGCCGCCGACCCTGAGCCTGGTGTATTACCCGCTGGACGCCAAGTCAGCCTTCCAGCCCTATGTCGGCGCCGGTATCAACTACACCTGGATTTTCGACGAGCACGTCGGCAGCGCCGCCAGCGCCAACGGCTTCGACAATTTCCGTGCGAAGAATTCCTGGGGCCTGGCCTGGCAGGTGGGGGCCGACTACATGCTGACCGATAGCCTGATGCTCAACGCCCAGGTGCGCTACATCGACATCGACACCACCGCCTATGTCGACAACACCGCCCTCGGTGTGCGGGCCAAGGTTGACGTGGACGTAGACCCCTTCATCTACATGGTCGGCCTGGGTTACAAGTTCTGATAACCCTCGCAGAAACGAAAAAGCCGGCGCATGCCGGCTTTTTCATGAGCTCGATTCACACACCGAGCAGCTGGCGCAAGCCTTCACGCAGCGGCGTCTGCTCTGGCATGTGGTAATGAGCCTGCAAGCGCGCATTGTCAGCACGCGAATGGCGAATATCGCCAGCACGGGCCGGCAAGTGCGTCACCGGCGGCAGGCCGCCGCACAGCACGCCGATCTCAGCCAGCAATTGGTTGAGACTTACCGCCTGGCTCCAACCCACATTGAGCGGATCACTCACCACCTGCTCGCTGAGCAAGCCCTGCATCAACAGCATGACCAGATCACCGACATAGAAGAAATCACGGGTCTGCTCACCATCACCGAAGACGCTGATCGGCAGCCCCTGCTGCGCACGCTGGGTGAAGATACTGATCACCCCGGAGTACGGCGAGGATGGATCCTGGCGCGGCCCGAAGATATTGAAGAAACGAAACACCGCCGGTTCCAGGCCATGCTGACGGCGGTAGAAATCCAGGTAGTGTTCGCCGGCCAGCTTGTCGGACGCGTAAGGCGTCAGCGGTGCCTTGGCGGTGGCTTCATCGATTGCCACGCCCTCGCCGTTATTGCCATAGATGGCCGCACTGGAGGCATAGACCACGCGTCGCACGCCATGCTGACGCATGGCCTCGCAGACATTCAGGGTACCGATGAAATTGCTCTGGTGCGTGGACACCGGATCATCCACCGAGGCCTGCACCGACGCCACCGCCGCCAGATGCGCTACCCCTGCACAACCTGCCACCGCCTGCGCGACCACCTCGGCATCGGCGACATCGCCCTCGATGAAGCGCAAACGCGGGTTGTCCAGCGGCAGATTGCTGCGCTTGCCCATGGACAGATTGTCCAGCACGCGCACCCCGTGACCGGCGGCCAGCAAGGCGTCAACCAAGTTTGAACCGATAAAGCCTGCACCACCCGTTACGAGAAACTCAGCCATGGCGATAGTAACGATCCAGTAAGCTCGGCAGGCCGGAGCGCCAGGCGCGCGGCTTGATGCCGAAGGTGTGAAGAATCTTCTTGCAGGCCAGCACGGCATGCTGCGGCTCATCGGCTGCATCCGGACGGGCGGCGTGCGCCTGCGGCGCAACATCCTCGACCAGATTGCTGCGATAGTGACGCGCCTCGCTCAGCACTGCCTGCCCCAGGCTCAGCGACGTACTCGCTTCATGGCCGCCGTAATGATAGGTGCCCCACAAGGGCGACTCGCAATCGAGCTGCTTGAGCACAGCCAGAATCACCCGCGCAGCATCGTCCACCGGCGTCGGGTTGCCGCGTCGGTCATCGGCGAGGTAGAGCGCATCGTCGCGCTCGGCGCGCAGCAGAAAGCGCCCCAGCAACCCTTCACGGCTGTCATCGAGCAGCCAGCCAAAGCGCAGCAGCACATGCCGCGGACAGATGGCCCGCACGCTCTGCTCCAGACGCCACAGCGCCTGGCCACGCAGCCCGAGGGGGACCGGCTCTTCCTTTTCGCTGTAAGCGGTGACACGCGAACCATCGAAGACGCGATAGCTGGACGGCTGCAGCAAGACGATGGAATGGTGTTGGCACAGCTCAGCCAGACGCTCCACCGCGCGTTCCTGCGTCTGCAGGCGCGACTCGGCCACCGACTCGGCCTGGAACCAGTCGAAGTAGTAAGCCAGGTTGATCAGTGCATCCGGGCGGGTCTCGTCGAGCAACTCGGTGAGGCTCGCCGCATCCCAGCCATTTTCCGGCGGGCGTGGCGCGAGGAAGCCGATGTCTTCCTCGGCGCCAAGACGGATCAGCGCTTGCCCCAGGGCACTACCACCGCCCAGCAGCATCAGGCGCATTCGCATAGGCTAGAGCCCGCTCAGATCAGAACGGGATGTCGTCATCGAAGCTGTCGTAGTCAGGCGCTGGCTGGGCCTGCTGCGGAGCAGGACGCTCCTGACGCGGGGCCTGTTGCGGCTCGCGCTGCGGAGCCGGACGCGATTGACGCGGAGCGCCCCCTTCATCACCGCTCGGACGACCGCCCAGCAGCTGCATGGTGCCCTGCATGTCGACGATGATCTCGGTGGTGTAGCGCTTGATGCCGTCCTTTTCCCACTCGCGGGTCTGCAGCTTGCCTTCGATGTACACCTGCGAACCCTTGCGCAGGTACTCGCCGGCGATCTCGGCGACCTTGCCGAACAGGGCGACGCGGTGCCATTCGGTCTTCTCGACCTTCTGCCCGGTCTGCTTGTCGGTCCACTGCTCGCTGGTGGCCAGGCTCAGGTTGGTGACCGCGTTGCCGCTGGGCAGGTAGCGTGTTTCCGGGTCCTGGCCGCAGGTGCCGACCAGAATGACTTTGTTAACCCCACGGGCCATAACGTTCTCCTAGACTCGGCACGCCGCTGGTGCCGATATGATCAGGCTTTCCAGCGTCGTGCGATCCACTTGTTGGGTATCGACTTTGATATAGATGGCCGCTTCGTCGACCACCACCACGGCGTCCGCCACTCCCGGCGTTGCCTTGAGGCGTTCGACCAGTCCTACATCGGCCAGTGCCGCGGCATCGAGCGGCAGGCGCAAACTGGTCACGTACGGCGGTTCGCGCATAGTAACAGCAATAGCCAGCCAAATTGCACAGAGCGCGGCGCAGCCGATGAACACACCGCCCAGACCAACGTGCTGGTACAGCCAGCCGCCGAGAATGCCGCCCAGCGCGGCACCGAGGAACTGGCTGGTGGAGTACACCCCCATCGCCGTGCCCTTGCCGCCTGCCGGCGCCACCTTGCTGACCAGCGACGGCAGCGAGGCTTCGAGCAGGTTGAAGGCGGTGAAGAACACCACGATACCCAGTACCAGCGCCCGCAGGCTGCTGCCGAAGAAGGCGAAGTAGAGCTCGCAGGCCAGCAACACGCTGACGGCACCGAGCAGCACGCGCTTCATCTGGCGTTTTTTCTCGCCATAGATGATGAACGGCACCATGCCGAAGAAGCCGATCAACAGCGCGGTGAGGTACACCCACCAGTGCTCTTCCTTGACCAAGCCGCCCTGCTCCACCAGCGCCAGCGGCAAGGCGACGAAACTGGCCATGAGCACCGCATGCAGGGCCAGGATGGCGAAGTCCAGACGCAGCAGGTCGCCATGTTTGAGGGTCGGCCACAGCGCCTGTGCCGCCACGCCGGATTCGCGATGCTGCAGCGGGCCGGCGTCTTTCGGCACGATGCCGGCGACGATCAGGATGCCGAGCAACGCCATCGCCGCTGTCGCCCAGAACAGCCCGGACAGGCCAAACGCACGAGTCAGTAGCGGGCCGACCACCATGGCCACGGCGAACGACAGACCGATGCTCATGCCAATCATGGCCATGGCCTTGGTTCGGTGCTGCTCGCGAGTCAGATCCGACAATAACGCCATCACCGCCGCAGAGATCGCTCCAGCGCCCTGCAGCACACGCCCGGCGATCACGCCCCAGATCGAATCGGCATTGGCCGCCAGCACGCTGCCTGCAGCAAAAATCAGCAAGCCGGCGTAGATCACCGGGCGTCGGCCGATACGGTCACTGAGCATGCCGAAGGGAATTTGCAGCACAGCCTGGGTCAAACCATAGGCACCGATGGCCAGGCCGATCAGCGCCGGTGTGCTGCCCGCCAGATCCATGCCGTAGGTGGCCAGCACCGGCAGCACCATGAACATGCCCAGCATACGAAACGCGAACACCATAGCCAGGCCGCCGGCCGCGCGGGTCTCGCTACTACTCATGCGCTCGCTGTGCGGATCGTGCATCGAATGAACCCTGAGGAAATCAGCCGGCGATTCTAGCAGCCGCCATCGTTTCGGCACAGGCGCACACTTTGCCGCAGGGCAGCAGCAAGCCCTATACTCGACCGTTTTCCGCCCGCCCAGCGAGGCCCGTTGTAAGTGGACAAGATTCTGATTCGTGGGGCCCGCACCCACAACCTGAAAAACATCGACCTGACCCTGCCGCGCGACAAACTGATCGTGATCACCGGCCTGTCCGGCTCCGGCAAGTCCTCCCTGGCTTTCGATACCCTTTACGCGGAAGGCCAGCGCCGTTACGTCGAGTCGCTGTCGGCTTACGCCCGGCAGTTCCTGTCGATGATGGAAAAGCCCGATGTCGACACCATCGAAGGCTTGTCACCGGCAATTTCCATCGAACAGAAATCCACCTCGCACAACCCGCGCTCGACCGTCGGCACCATCACCGAAATCTACGATTACCTGCGCCTGCTGTATGCCCGCGCCGGTATTCCGCGTTGCCCGGACCATGACGTGCCACTCGAAGCGCAAACCGTCAGCCAGATGGTCGACCAGGTGCTGGCGCTGCCGGAAGGCCGCAAGCTGATGCTGCTGGCGCCGGTGATCCGCGAACGCAAGGGCGAACATCTGTCGGTGTTCGAGGAGCTGCGCGCGCAGGGCTTCGTCCGCGCACGGGTCAATGGCAAGCTGCATGAGCTGGACGAGCTGCCCAAGCTGGACAAGCAGAAGAAGCACTCCATCGACGTGGTGGTGGACCGCTTCAAGGTCCGTGAAGATCTGCAGCAGCGTCTGGCCGAGTCTTTCGAGACCGCCCTCGGCCTGGCCGACGGCATCGCCCTGATTGCTCCCATGGATGATGAGCCGGGCGAAGAGATCATCTTCTCCGCGCGCTTCGCCTGCCCGCACTGCGGCCACTCGATCAGCGAGCTGGAACCCAAGCTGTTCTCCTTCAACAACCCGGCCGGCGCCTGCCCGACCTGCGACGGCCTGGGCGTGAAGCAGTTCTTCGACGCCAAGCGCCTGGTCAATGGCGAGCTGACCCTGGCCGAAGGCGCCATACGCGGCTGGGACCGGCGCAACGTCTACTACTTCCAGATGCTCGGTTCGCTGGCCGCACACTATGGTTTCAGCCTCGAAGAGCCCTTCGACGACCTGGCCGCCGAACACCAGAAAGTCATTCTGTTCGGCAGCGCTACGCAGAGCGTCGACTTCAAGTACCTCAACGACCGCGGCGACATCGTCAAACGTTCGCACCCCTTCGAGGGCATCATTCCCAACCTCGAGCGCCGCTACCGCGAGACCGAGTCGGCCAGCGTGCGCGAGGAGCTGGCCAAGTTCCTCAGCACCCAGCCCTGCCCCGATTGCCGGGGCACGCGTCTGCGCCGCGAAGCGCGACATGTCTGGGTCGGCGAGAAGACCCTGCCGGCGGTGACCGGCCTGCCGGTCGGCGATGCCTGCGATTACGTCGCCAACCTGCACCTGACCGGGCGGCGCGGCGAGATCGCCGAGAAGATCCTCAAGGAAATCCGCGAACGCCTGCAGTTCCTGGTCAACGTCGGCCTCGATTATCTGACCCTGGATCGCAGCGCCGACACCCTGTCCGGCGGCGAAGCGCAGCGCATCCGCCTGGCCAGCCAGATCGGCGCCGGCCTGGTGGGCGTGATGTACATCCTCGATGAGCCCTCCATCGGCCTGCACCAGCGCGACAACGAGCGCCTGCTGGGCACCCTTAACCACCTGCGCAACCTGGGCAATACGGTGATCGTGGTCGAGCACGACGAGGACGCCATCCGCATGGCCGATTACGTGGTCGATATCGGTCCGGGCGCCGGTGTGCATGGCGGCCGCATCGTCGCCGAAGGCACGCCGGACGAGGTGATGAATCACCCCGACTCGCTGACCGGCAAATACCTGTCCGGCCGTGAGAAGATCCGCTATCCGGCGCAGCGCACCCCGCGTGACAAGAAGAAACTGCTCAAGCTCAAGGGCGCACGGGGCAACAACCTGCGCAATGTCGATCTGGAGATTCCGGTAGGTCTGCTCACCTGCATCACCGGCGTGTCCGGCTCGGGCAAGTCGACGCTGATCAACAACACCCTGTTCCCGCTCACGGCTACGGCACTGAACGGTGCGACCACCCTGGAAGCGGCGCCGCACGATTCCTTCGACGGCCTGCAGCACCTGGACAAGGTGGTCGACATCGACCAGAGCCCGATCGGCCGCACGCCGCGCTCCAACCCGGCTACCTACACAGGTCTGTTCACACCGATCCGCGAACTCTTCGCCGGTGTGCCGGAATCGCGCTCGCGCGGTTATGGCCCGGGCCGATTCAGCTTCAACGTCAAGGGCGGGCGCTGCGAGGCGTGCCAGGGCGACGGCGTGATCAAGGTGGAAATGCACTTTCTGCCGGACATCTACGTGCCGTGCGACGTGTGCAAGGGCAAGCGCTACAACCGCGAAACCCTGGAAGTGAAGTACAAGGGCAAGAGCATCACTGAAGTGCTGGACATGACCATCGAGGAAGCTCGCGCCTTCTTCGACGCCGTACCGGCCATCGCCCGCAAGCTGCAGACACTGATGGACGTCGGTCTGTCCTATATCAAGCTGGGCCAGAGCGCGACCACCCTGTCCGGCGGCGAGGCGCAGCGAGTCAAGCTGAGTCGCGAGCTGAGCAAGCGCGATACCGGCAAGACCCTGTATATCCTCGATGAGCCGACCACCGGCCTGCACTTCGCCGATATCCAGCAACTGCTCGACGTGCTGCACCGCCTGCGCGACCACGGCAATACCGTGGTGGTGATCGAGCACAACCTGGACGTGATCAAGACCGCCGACTGGCTGGTGGATCTCGGCCCCGAGGGCGGCTCCAAGGGCGGCATGATCATCGCCACCGGCACACCGGAGGACGTGGCCGGCAACCCGGCATCACACACCGGGCACTTCCTCAAACCGTTGCTGGAACGCGACCGCGCCTGAAACGAAAGAGCCCCGCAGATGCGGGGCTCTTTTTTGGCAGGTCAGCTTACATCTGACTTTGCAGGTACTTCTCCAGCCCCAGCTTGTCGATCAGCTGCAACTGAATCTCCAGCCAGTAGGCGTGGTCTTCCTCGGTGTCCTTGAGCTGGACCAGAAGGATGTCGCGGGTTTGGTAATCCTGGTGCTTCTCGCACAGCTCGATGCCCTTGCTCAGGGCCGCGCGCACTTCGTACTCCAGGGCCAGATCCAGCTTCAGTGCCTCGGGTACGGTCTGCCCGAACGTGAAAGCGTTAGGCACCATGTCCGGCACACCCTCGAGGAAGATGATGCGCTTGAGCAACGCATCGGCGTGCTGGGTTTCCTCTTCCATCTCGTGATTGATGCGCTCGTAGAGCTTGCTGAAGCCCCAGTCCTCATACAGCCGCGAATGAATGAAGTACTGGTCGCGCGCAGCCAGCTCGCCCTTGAGCAGGTGCTTGAGATAGTCGATGACTTCGGTATGGCCTTTCATGCCGGCAATCCTTGTTGCATTCGTGAGCAGGGGGCAATGCTCCGCCTGACGCCCGGTTCGGTCAAGCAAAAGCACAACGCCTCCACGAGGGAGGCGTTGCGGTTTAACGACGCACCATCGGTGCGCGGGTCAGACTCAAGCCAGATCGAAACGATCCAGGTTCATCACCTTGGTCCAGGCGGCGACGAAGTCCTTGACCAGCTTCTCCTTGCCATCAGCACTGGCGTAGACCTCGGCGTAGGCGCGCAGCACCGAGTTGGAGCCGAACACCAGGTCGTTGCGGGTGGCGGTGTATTTCACCTGGCCATCCTTGCGTGTACGCCCTTCAAAGACTTCGTTGCTGTCATCGGCTGCCTTCCATACGGTGCTCATATCCAGCAGGTTGACGAAGAAATCGTTGGACAGCACACCGACCTTGTCGGTGAACACGCCATGCTGACTGCCATCGTAGTTGGCGCCCAGCACACGCAGGCCACCGACCAGAGCAGTCATCTCCGGCGCGGTCAGTGTCAGCAACTGCGCCTTGTCGATCAGCATCGCCTCGGTGGGCACGCCCAGGTTGCCTTTGCTGTAGTTGCGGAAACCATCGGCAGCAGACTCCAGCACATCGAAGGAGTCGACATCGGTCTGATCCTGACGCGCATCGACACGGCCCGGCGCGAAGGGTACGTCTACGCTCACACCGGCAGCCTTGGCGGCCAGTTCGACACCGACATTACCGGCCAGCACGATCACATCGGCCAGTGAAGCCTTGCCGGATGCCTGCTGGATTTCCACCAGTTTCGGCAGCACCTTGATCGCCCGCTGGTTGGCGGCCCAATCCTTCTGCGGCGCCAGCGCCAGGCGCGCACCGTTGGCACCACCGCGCTTGTCGCCACCGCGGAAGGTCGAGGCCGAAGCCCAGGCCACGGACACCAGATCACCCACCGACAGACCGGACGCCGCAATCTTCGCTTTCAGATCGGCAATATCGGCAGCGCTCGGGTTGTGGATGGCAGCGGGCAGCGGATCTTGCCAGATAAGGTCCTCTTTCGGCACTTCCGGACCCAGGTAGCGGGCTTTCGGCCCCATGTCGCGGTGGGTCAGCTTGTACCAGGCGCGCGCGAAGGCATCGGCGAAGGCCTGCGGATCTTCATAGAAGCGCTTGGAAATCTTGCCGAACGCCGGATCGAAGCGCAGGGTCAGGTCGGTGGTGAGCATGGTCGGCTTGTGGAATTTACCCGGCACGTGCGCATCCGGGATGATCTCCGGCGCGTCCTTGGCCACCCACTGCTTGGCACCGGCGGGGGACTTGGTCAGTTCCCATTCGAACTTGAACAGGTTCTCGAAGAAGTTGTTGCTCCACAGCGCCGGGGTCTTGGTCCAGGTGACCTCAATGCCGCTGGAAATGGTGTCTTTGCCGTGGCCGCTGCCAAAATCGCTGATCCAGCCCAGGCCCTGCGCCTCGATCGGCGCTGCCTCCGGCTCAGGCCCCTTGTGCGATTCCGGCGCGGCGCCGTGGGACTTGCCGAAGGTGTGGCCGCCAGCGATCAAGGCGACGATTTCCTCGTCGTCCATCGCCATGCGATAGAAGGTGGCGCGAATGTCCTTGGCCGCCAGCATGTAGTCGCCGCTGGCATTGGGACCTTCCGGGTTCACGTAGATCAGACCCATGTGGGTGGCGCCAAAGGGTGCGGTCAGCTCGCGTTCATCATTGACGCGCTTGGGATCGACACCCAGCCAGGCGACTTCGGCGCCCCAGTTGACGTCCTGATCCGGCTCCCATACGTCTTCGCGACCGGCACCGAAGCCGAAGGTGCGAAAACCCATGGATTCCAGCGCGACGTTACCGGCGAGGATGTACAGGTCGGCCCAGGAAATGGACTGGCCATACTTCTGCTTGATCGGCCACAGCAGGCGACGCGACTTGTCGATGTTGACGTTGTCCGGCCAGGAGTTGAGCGGTGCGAAACGCTGCTGACCACGACCGCCACCGCCACGGCCATCGGTGGTGCGATAGGTGCCGGCAGAGTGCCAGGCCATGCGGATGAATTGCGGACCGTAGTGACCGAAATCGGCAGGCCACCAGTCCTGGCTGTCGGTCATCAGCTTGACCAGATCGGCCTTGAGCGCCTTGTAATCGAGCTTCTTGAAGGCTTCGGCGTAGTTGAATGTTTCACCCAGCGGATTGGATCGGTCGGAATGCTGATTGAGCAAATCCACACGCAGCTGATTCGGCCACCAATCTTTGTTGGTCGTGCCACCACCAGCGACGTGGTTGAACGGACATTTACCTTGGTTCGACATGGTTCTCTCCTTCTCCTCATCGGGTCGGTCCCAGCGAGTGCGACCAACAATGGGACAAGCCTAGACCCGCTTCGCCAGACGAACCAATTCATGAAGCATAACGGCGCGATAGTTATTTTCTTTCATGAGCCAAACACCCTGCGCACGGCCCCAGAAATCGCCAACAGCACCCAGTACGCGCCCCAACGCAATAAATTCAGGCAACAAAAAACCGGGCACAAGGCCCGGTTTCTTGTACAACCAGCAACTTACTCGGCAGCTTCTACCGAACCGCCGACCGGACGGTCGACCAGTTCAACGTAAGCCATCGGAGCGTTGTCGCCAGCGCGGAAACCGCACTTGAGGATGCGCAGGTAGCCGCCGTTACGGGTGGCGTAGCGCTTGCCCAGATCGTTGAACAGCTTGCCGACGATGGCTTTCGAACGGGTACGATCGAAGGCCAGACGACGATTGGCAACGCTGTCTTCCTTGGCCAGGGTGATCAGCGGCTCGGCAACGCGACGCAGTTCCTTGGCTTTCGGCAGGGTAGTTTTGATCAGCTCGTGCTCGAACAGCGAGACCGCCATGTTCTGGAACATGGCCTTGCGGTGAGCGCTGGTGCGGCTGAGGTGACGGCCACTTTTACGATGACGCATGGTTCAATTCCTTACCAAACTTGTTCGTTCGGTGATGATGACGATCAGGCAGTGGCCTTATCGTCTTTCTTCAGACTTGCCGGCGGCCAGTTGTCGAGGCGCATACCGAGGGACAGACCGCGAGAAGCCAGAACATCCTTGATTTCGGTCAGGGATTTCTTGCCCAGGTTCGGGGTTTTGAGCAGCTCTACTTCGGTGCGCTGAATCAGGTCACCGATGTAGTAGATGTTCTCTGCCTTGAGGCAGTTGGCCGAACGTACGGTCAGTTCCAGGTCATCGACAGGACGCAGCAGGATCGGATCGATCTCGTCTTCCTGCTCGACCACCACTGGCTCACTGTCACCTTTGAGGTCGACGAACGCGGCCAGCTGCTGCTGCAGGATGGTCGCGGCACGACGGATAGCCTCTTCAGGGTCCAGAGTACCGTTGGTTTCCAGGTCGATAACCAGTTTGTCCAGGTTGGTGCGCTGCTCGACACGGGCGTTTTCCACCACGTAAGCAACCCGACGCACAGGGCTGAACGAAGCATCCAGCTGCAAGCGACCAATGCTGCGGCTTTCATCTTCGTCGCTCTGACGCGCGTCAGCCGGCTCATAGCCGCGACCACGAGCCACGGTGAGCTTCATGTTCAGCGCGCCATTGGAGGCCAGGTTGGCGATTACGTGGTCGCCATTGACGATTTCGACATCGTGATCCAGCTGAATATCGGCAGCGGTAACTACGCCCGGGCCCTTCTTAGCCAGAGTCAGGGTCACTTCGTCACGGCCGTGCAGCTTGATAGCCAGACCTTTCAGGTTGAGCAGGATCTCGATGACATCTTCCTGCACACCTTCGATCGCGGAGTACTCATGGAGTACGCCATCGATCTCGGCCTCGACTACTGCACAGCCAGGCATGGAGGACAACAGGATGCGACGCAGCGCGTTGCCCAGGGTATGGCCAAAGCCACGCTCGAGAGGCTCGAGAGTGATCTTGGCGCGGGTCGGACTGACCTCCTGCACATCGATGTGACGGGGGGTCAGGAACTCATTTACCGAAATCTGCATGGATGCACCTATTTTCTAGCCCTTACTTGGAGTAGAGCTCGACAATCAGGCTCTCGTTGATGTCAGCGGACAGATCGCCACGAGCCGGTACGTTCTTGAACACACCAGACTTCTTCTCGGCGTCTACTTCTACCCACTCAACACGGCCACGCTGGGCGCAGAGCTCGAGAGCCTGAGCGATGCGCAGCTGATTGCGCGATTTCTCGCGAATAGCAACGACGTCGCCAGCCTTAACTTGGTAGGACGGTACGTTTACGGTCTGACCGTTGACGCTGATCGCTTTGTGCGAGACCAGCTGACGGGACTCGGCACGAGTAGCGCCAAAACCCATACGGTAAACCACGTTGTCCAGACGGCACTCCAGCAGTTGCAGCAGATTTTCGCCGGTGGCGCCTTTCTGGCTGGCAGCTTGCTTGTAGTAACCGCTGAATTGACGCTCCAGTACGCCGTAGATACGACGAACTTTTTGCTTCTCACGCAGCTGGGTGCCGTAGTCGGACTGACGGCCACGGCGCTGGCCGTGGATACCCGGGGCTGCTTCGATGTTGCACTTAGATTCAAGCGCGCGAACACCACTCTTCAGAAAGAGATCGGTGCCTTCACGACGAGACAGTTTGCACTTGGGACCAATGTAACGAGCCATTTCTCACTGTCTCCTGATTACACGCGACGCTTCTTCGGCGGACGGCACCCGTTGTGCGGGATTGGCGTCACGTCGGTGATGCTGGCGATTTTGTAGCCGCAGGCGTTCAGAGCACGCACGGCGGATTCGCGACCTGGGCCTGGACCTTTGACGTTGACGTCGAGGTTCTTCAGACCGTATTCCAGTGCAGCCTGACCAGCGCGCTCGGCGGCGATCTGAGCAGCGAACGGAGTGGACTTACGCGAGCCGCGGAAACCCGAACCACCGGAGGTAGCCCAGGACAGGGCGTTACCCTGACGGTCGGTAATGGTCACGATAGTGTTGTTGAAAGACGCGTGGATGTGGGCGATGCCATCAACCACCGTCTTTTTGACTTTTTTACGAGTACGAGCAGCAGGTTTTGCCATGACTAAATTCCTGTCGATTCGCGAATGCGATTACTTGCGGATCGGCTTACGCGGGCCCTTACGGGTGCGAGCGTTGGTCTTGGTACGCTGACCGCGAACCGGTAGACCTTTACGATGACGCAGGCCACGGTAGCAACCCAGATCCATCAAGCGCTTGATCTTCATATTCACTTCACGACGCAGGTCGCCTTCGGTATTCACCTTGGCTACTTCGCCACGCAGCTGTTCGATCTGCTCGTCAGTCAGATCCTTGATTTTCGCAGCCGGGTTTACACCGGTAGCGGCACAGATTTTCTGCGCAGTGGTGCGACCAACACCGAAGATGTAGGTCAGCGAGATAACAGTGTGCTTGTTATCCGGAATGTTAACGCCTGCAATACGGGCCATTCAGTGGAACTCCAATTGACAGCTACCTACGCCCCGGAAGCCAAGAAATAGGGCGCGAGATATTAACGCTGTAATAACAAATAATCAACCCGGCAGCGCACTAGCTGCCGGGCTTATCACGCGTGGTTCACACTCAGCCTTGGCGCTGCTTGTGACGCGGCTCTGCGCTGCAGATCACCCGCACGACACCTTCGCGACGGATAATTTTGCAGTTACGGCACAGCTTTTTCACCGATGCACGAACTTTCATTACCAACTCCTCGAACCTTACGGGTGGATCAGCGGAGCATGCCGCTGCCATAGCCCTTCAGGTTGGCTTTCTTCATCAGGGAATCGTACTGGTGAGACACGAGGTGCGATTGCACTTGGGACATGAAGTCCATTACAACCACGACCACGATCAGCAACGAGGTCCCGCTAAGGTAGAACGGAACGTTGGCTGCAACCACCAGGAACTGGGGCAACAGGCACACGGCCGTCATGTACAGAGCACCGAACATGGTCAAGCGGGTCAGAACGCCATCGATATAGCGTGCAGACTGCTCGCCCGGACGGATGCCCGGAATAAAGGCACCGGACTTCTTCAGGTTTTCCGCTACGTCTTTCGGGTTGAACATCAGCGCTGTGTAGAAGAAGCAGAAGAAAATGATCCCTGCACTAAACAGCAGAATGTTCAACGGCTGACCAGGAGCGATAGCCTGCGAAATGTCCTGCAGCCAGCCCAAACCCTCGGACTGACCAAACCAGGCACCCAGCGAGGCCGGGAACAGCAGAAGGCTGCTGGCGAAGATGGCCGGGATTACGCCCGCCATGTTCACCTTCAACGGCAGGTGGCTGGTCTGCGCAGCGAAGACCTTACGGCCCTGCTGACGCTTGGCATAGTGCACCGCAATGCGACGCTGACCACGCTCAATGAACACCACGAAACCGATGATCGCTACTGCCAGCAGGCCGATGGCGATCAGAGCGAAGATGTTGATATCGCCCTGACGAGCAGACTCGAAAGACTGCCCGATTGCCGACGGCAGACCGGCCACGATGCCTGCAAAAATCAGCATCGAGATACCGTTGCCGACACCGCGCTCGGTGATCTGCTCGCCCAGCCACATCATGAACATCGCGCCCGCCACGAAAGTGGTGATCGCCACGAAGTGGAAGCCGAAATCGCCCGAGAACGCAACGCCCTGACTAGCCAGACCAACGGACATACCGATGGCCTGAACGAACGCCAGAACGAGAGTGCCGTAGCGGGTGTACTGGCTGATCTTGCGACGGCCAGCTTCACCTTCCTTCTTCAACTGTTCCAGCTGCGGGCTGACAGCGGTCATCAGTTGCATGATGATCGATGCCGAAATGTACGGCATGATCCCCAGTGCAAAGATGCTCATCCGCTCCAGCGCGCCGCCGGAAAACATGTTGAACAAGCTAAGAATGGTCCCCTCATTCTGCCGGAACAGATCCGCCAGTCGGTCTGGGTTGATGCCAGGAACCGGGATGTGCGCACCTATCCGGTAGACGATGATCGCCAGGAACAGGAAACGCAGACGAGCCCAGAGTTCGGACAACCCGCCACCTGCCAGCGCTGAGAGAGCACCTTGCTTAGCCATTTAGTCCTCGAACTTACCGCCAGCTGCCTCGATAGCCGCACGCGCACCCTTGGTGGCGGCGATACCTTTCAGGGTGACCGCACGGGTAACCTCACCGGACAGCATGACTTTCACACGCTGTACGTGATGGCCTACCAGATTGGCATCCTTCAGAGCCTGCAGAGTTACAACACCTTCTACCTTGTTCAGCTCGGAGGTACGCACTTCAGCGCGATCCATAGCCTTCAGGGAGACGAAGCCGAACTTCGGCAGACGGCGGTGCAGCGGCTGCTGACCACCCTCAAAGCCCGGAGCGATGGAACCACCGGAGCGGGAGGTTTGACCTTTGTGGCCACGGCCACCAGTCTTACCCAGACCGCTACCGATGCCACGGCCCGGACGGTGCTTCTCGCGACGGGCACCCGGCGCGGAACGCAGATCGTTCAGTTGCATGATTAACCCTCCACCTTCAACAGGTAGTAAGCCTTGTTGATCATGCCGCGGTTTTCCGGAGTATCCAGAACCTCTACGGTGTGACCGATGCGACGCAGGCCCAGGCCCTTGACGCAAGCTTTGTGATTGGCCAGACGGCCATTGGTGCTCTTGATCAGAGTCACTTTGACGGTATTAGCCATGGTTAGAGAATCTCCTCGACGCTCTTGCCACGCTTGGCTGCAACAGAACCCGGAGACTGCATGGTCTTCAGACCCTTGAAAGTGGCATGAACCACGTTCACCGGGTTGGTCGAGCCGTAGCACTTGGCCAGAACGTTCTGCACACCAGCCACTTCCAGCACGGCACGCATGGCGCCGCCGGCGATGATACCGGTACCTTCCGAAGCCGGCTGCATGAACACCTTGGAGGCGCCGTGAGCGGACTTGATCGGGTACTGCAGAGTGGTGCCGTTCAGATCAACTTGGATCATGTTGCGACGAGCAGCTTCCATCGCCTTCTGGATAGCAGCCGGAACTTCGCGGGACTTGCCACGGCCGAAACCGACGCGACCCTTGCCATCACCTACCACGGTCAGCGCGGTGAAAGTGAAGATACGGCCACCCTTTACGGTCTTGGCAACGCGGTTAACCTGAACCAGCTTCTCGATGTAGCCTTCGTCGCGCTTTTGGTCGTTATTTGCCATAACTTAGAACTCCAGCCCGCCTTCACGAGCAGCATCAGCCAGCGCCTTGACGCGGCCGTGGTACTTGAAGCCAGAACGGTCGAATGCCACCTGGGTCACACCAGCGGCTTTCGCACGCTCAGCAACCAGCGCACCAACTTTCTTGGCTGCGTCGACGTTGCCGGTGGCGCCATCACGCAGAGCTTTGTCCAAGGTAGAGGCGCTGGCCAGAACCTTGCTGCCGTCGGCCGAGATGACCTGGGCGTAGATGTGCTGCGAAGAGCGGTACACGCACAGACGCACGGCTTCGAGCTCGTGCATTTTCAGGCGTGCTTTGCGAGCGCGACGCAGACGAGTAACTTTTTTGTCGGTCATTTTTCAGCCCCTTACTTCTTCTTGGCTTCTTTACGACGGACAACTTCATCCGCGTAACGAACGCCTTTGCCCTTGTAGGGCTCAGGACGACGGAAGTCACGGATTTCCGCAGCCACCTGACCCACCAGTTGCTTGTCGATACCCTTGATCAGGATTTCGGTCTGGTTCGGGGTTTCGGCCACGACACCTTCCGGCAGTTCGTAGTCGATCGGGTGGGAGAAGCCCAGTGCGAGGTTCAGCACCTGGCCTTTGGCTTGAGCTTTGTAGCCCACGCCGACCAGTTGCAGCTTACGCTCGAAGCCTTGGCTGACACCGATGACCATGTTGTTCACCAGAGCACGAGTAGTACCGGCCATAGCGCGGTTCTGCTGGTCGCCATTACGGGCGGCGAAACGCAGTTCGCTACCTTCCTGGATCACTTCCACGGACGAGTGAATGTTCAGTTCCAGAGCACCCTTGGCACCCTTAACCGAGAGCTGCTGACCGGCGAGTTTGATCTCGACACCGGCAGGCAGCACAACGGGGTTCTTAGCAACGCGAGACATGCTTATCCCCCCTTAGAACACGGTGCAGAGCACTTCGCCGCCGACACCGGCAGCGCGCGCAGCGCGATCCGTCATCACACCTTTGTTGGTGGAGACGATGGAAACACCGAGACCGCCGCGAACCTTCGGCAGGTCATCGACGGATTTGTATTGACGAAGGCCAGGACGGCTCACGCGCTTGACTTCCTCGATGACCGGACGGCCTTCGAAGTACTTCAGCTCGATGGACAGTTGTGGCTTGGCTTCACCATTGACTTCATAACCCGCAATGTAACCTTCGTCTTTCAGAACTTTGGCTACGGCTACCTTCAGAGTGGAAGAAGGCATGCTTACGACGGACTTTTCAGCCATCTGGGCATTACGGATACGAGTTAGCATGTCCGCTAACGGGTCCTGCATACTCATGGGCTAGACGCTCCTGATACAAAAAGAACAGCCCGAGGGCTGTGGGATCATCCAAAAGCTCGGCATGGAAATACCAGGCTCAGGAGAGCCGGACATTCTAGAGACCGATCAAAAATGAATCAAGCCCCAAAAGGGGCTTGATTCGGATAAAACAAAGCCGGCGCGAGGCCGGCTCCGTTTCGACTTACCAGCTGGCTTTCACCAGGCCCGGTACGTCACCGCGCATGGCGGCTTCGCGCAGCTTGTTACGCGACAGACCGAACTTGCGGTAAACGCCGTGCGGACGGCCGGTGATGCGGCAACGGTTACGCAGGCGCGAAGCGCTGGCGTCACGTGGTTGCTTCTGCAGAGCGACCTGAGCTTCCCAACGCGCTTCCGGACTGGTGTTCGGATTAGCGATGGTGGCTTTCAGCTCGGCACGCTTCTTGGCGTACTTGGCAACCGTTTGCTGACGCTTCAGCTCGCGGTTCTTCATGCTTGTCTTGGCCATTATCCAGACTCCGATCAGTTGCGGAACGGGAAGTTGAAAGCACGCAGCAGAGCGCGGCCTTCATCATCGTTACGGGCAGTGGTAGTCAGGGTGATGTCCAGACCACGCAGCGCATCGATTTTGTCGTAATCGATTTCCGGGAAGATGATCTGCTCTTTCACGCCCATGCTGTAGTTGCCACGACCATCGAAGGACTTGGCATTCAGGCCGCGGAAGTCACGCACGCGCGGCAGGGAGATGGACAGCAGACGATCCAGGAACTCGTACATACGCTCGCGACGCAGAGTGACCTTGACGCCAATCGGCCAACCTTCACGAACCTTGAAACCTGCGATCGACTTGCGGGCATGAGTCACAACGACTTTCTGACCGGTAATCTTCTCGAGGTCGGCAACAGCGTTTTCGATGATCTTCTTGTCACCGATCGCTTCGCCCAGGCCCATGTTCAGGGTGATCTTGGTGATGCGCGGAACTTCCATCACGTTCGCCAGCTTCAGTTCTTCCTTCAGCTTGGGCGCGATTTCCTTCCGGTAAATCTCTTTCAGTCGTGCCATGGTATTTACCTACGGATTCTCAAGCGCCAACCGGCTTCTGGGTGGACTTGAAGACACGAATTTTCTTGCCGTCTTCGGTCTTGAAGCCAACGCGGTCAGCCTTGCTGGTTTCAGAGTTGAAGATGGCAACGTTGGAAGCGTGCAGAGGCGCTTCTTTCTCGACGATACCGCCTTGAACGCCCGACATCGGGTTCGGCTTGGTATGACGCTTCACCAGGTTGATGCCACCGACGACCAGACGGTCGTCAGCGAGAACCTTGAGCACCTTACCGCGCTTACCTTTGTCTTTGCCGGCGATCACGATGATCTCGTCGTCACGACGAATCTTTTGCATGTCGGATCTCCTTAAAGCACTTCAGGGGCGAGCGAGACGATCTTCATGAACTTCTCGGAACGCAGTTCACGGGTCACTGGCCCGAAGATACGGGTACCGATCGGCTCTTGCTTGTTGTTCAGCAGAACAGCAGCGTTGCCGTCGAAGCGGATGATCGAACCGTCGGCACGACGAACGCCGTGACGGGTACGAACAACCACTGCGGTCATGACCTGACCTTTCTTCACTTTGCCGCGCGGAATTGCTTCCTTGACGGTGACCTTGATGATGTCGCCGATGCCGGCGTAGCGACGATGAGAGCCGCCCAGCACCTTGATGCACATAACGCGACGTGCACCACTGTTGTCAGCCACATCGAGCATGGATTGAGTCTGAATCATAAAATTTCTCCGACCCCTAGCCCTTAGACGTCAACTGCGCGTTCGACGACTTCAACCAGAGCCCAGGACTTGGTCTTGGACTGCGGACGGGTTTCGCGAATGGAAACCTTGTCGCCGATCTTGCACTGGTTGGTTTCGTCGTGAGCGTGCAGTTTGGTCGAACGCTTGACGTATTTACCGTAGATCGGGTGCTTTACACGGCGCTCGATCAGAACGGTGATGGTCTTGTCCATCTTGTCGCTGACAACACGGCCGGTCAGCGTACGGACTGTTTTTTCGGCTTCAGCCATGATCACTTACCTGCCTGCTGGTTGAGCACAGTTTTCACACGAGCGATGTCGCGCTTAACTTGCGAGAGCAGGTGAGACTGCCCCAACTGGCCAGTTGCTTTCTGCATGCGCAGATTGAACTGGTCGCGCAGCAGACCGAGCAGTTGCTCGTTCAGTTGCTGTGCGGTTTTTTCACGAAGTTCGGTCGCTTTCATCACATCACCGTCCGCTTAACAAAGGTGGTGGCGAGCGGCAGCTTTGCAGCAGCCAGGGCGAAAGCCTCACGCGCCAGCTCTTCGGAAACGCCTTCGATCTCGTACAGGACTTTGCCTGGCTGGATCTGGGCTACCCAATATTCGACGCCACCCTTACCTTTACCCATCCGCACTTCGAGAGGCTTCTTGGTAACCGGCTTGTCCGGGAATACGCGAATCCAGATCTTGCCGCCACGTTTTACGTGACGAGTCAGAGCACGACGAGCGGACTCGATCTGACGGGCGGTGAGACGACCGCGGGCTACAGACTTCAGCGCGAACTCGCCGAAGCTGACCTTGCTACCGCGCTGAGCCAGACCACGGTTGTGGCCGGTCATCTGCTTGCGGAACTTCGTACGCTTTGGTTGCAACATGATGCGTACTCCTTATTTCTTAGCAGCTTTACGAGGAGCGGGCGCTTGCGGCTTCAGCTCTTCAGTGCGGCCACCAATGACCTCACCCTTGAAGATCCAAACCTTGACGCCGATCACACCGTAAGTGGTGTGCGCTTCGTAGGTGGCGTAATCGATATCTGCACGCAGGGTGTGCAGGGGCACACGACCTTCGCGATACCACTCGGTACGGGCGATTTCAGCGCCACCAAGACGACCACTCACCTGGATCTTGATGCCCTTGGCACCAATGCGCATGGCGTTCTGTACAGCGCGCTTCATGGCGCGACGGAACATTACGCGACGCTCCAGCTGCTGAGCTACGCTCTGTGCAACCAGCATACCGTCGAGCTCCGGCTTGCGGATCTCTTCGATGTTGATGTGCACCGGCACACCCATTTGCTTGGTCAGGTCCTGACGCAGCTTCTCAACATCTTCACCTTTCTTGCCGATCACGATGCCGGGACGAGCGGTGTGGATGGTGATGCGTGCGGTTTGAGCCGGGCGAGCGATGTCGATACGGCTAACGGACGCGCTTTTTAGTTTGTCTTGCAGGTATGCACGAACCTTCAGGTCGGCGTTCAGGTAGTCGGCGTAAGTGCGACCATCTGCATACCAAACCGAAGTGTGATCCTTGACGATTCCCAGGCGGATGCCAACGGGATGTACTTTCTGACCCATCTGATCGACTCCGTTACTTGTCCGCAACCTTGACAGTGATATGGCAAGACCGCTTGACGATGCGATCAGCACGGCCTTTGGCACGCGGCATGATGCGCTTAAGCGAACGCCCTTCGTTGACGAAAACGGTGCTGACCTTCAGGTCATCAACGTCTGCGCCTTCGTTGTGCTCGGCGTTGGCAACGGCCGACTCCAGCACTTTCTTCATGATCTCGGCGGCTTTCTTGCTGCTGAAAGCCAGCAGGTTGAGCGCTTCGCCCACCTTCTTCCCGCGGATCTGGTCGGCGACCAGGCGAGCTTTCTGGGCGGAGATGCGAGCGCCCGACAACTTAGCGGCTACTTCCATTTCCAAACCCCTTAACGCTTGCCTTTCTTGTCGGCAACGTGACCACGATAGGTACGCGTGCCGGCAAATTCGCCCAGTTTGTGGCCGACCATGTCTTCGTTCACGAGGACCGGGACATGTTGACGACCGTTATGCACAGCGATGGTCAGACCGACCATCTGCGGCAGGATCATGGAACGACGCGACCAGGTCTTAACCGGTTTGCGTTCGTTCTTTTCCACCGCCGCTTCGACCTTCTTCAGTAGGTGAAGATCGATAAAAGGACCTTTTTTCAGAGAACGTGGCACTGTCGTATCCCTCTATTTACTTGCGACGACGGACGATCATGTTGTCGGTGCGCTTGTTAGCACGGGTTTTCGCGCCCTTGGTCGGGAAGCCCCATGGCGACACCGGATGACGACCACCGGAGGTACGACCCTCACCACCACCGTGCGGGTGATCAACCGGGTTCATGGCAACACCACGAACGGTCGGACGAACACCGC
This sequence comes from Pseudomonas alcaliphila JAB1, assembly GCF_001941865.1. Taxonomy (NCBI): domain Bacteria; kingdom Pseudomonadati; phylum Pseudomonadota; class Gammaproteobacteria; order Pseudomonadales; family Pseudomonadaceae; genus Ectopseudomonas; species Ectopseudomonas alcaliphila. The sequence continues at coordinate 4,524,097 of NZ_CP016162.1, forward strand.
GCCAGCGCTTGGCACCGGCCTTACCCAGCGAACGCAGGCTGTGCTCGGAGTTCGAGACTTCGCCCAGGGTCGCACGGCACTCGGAAAGGACTTTGCGCATTTCGCCGGAGCGCAGACGCAGAGTCACATAGGCACCTTCACGAGCGATCAGCTGAGCGGAAGCACCAGCGGAACGAGCGATCTGAGCACCTTTACCCGGCTTCAGCTCGATACCGTGAACGGTCGAACCTACCGGAATGTTGCGCAGCTGCAGGCTGTTGCCCGGCTTGATCGGAGCCATGATGCCCGCAATCAGCTGGTCGCCAGCAGAAACGCCCTTCGGAGCGATGATGTAGCGACGTTCGCCGTCAGCGTATTTCAGCAGAGCGATGTGAGCAGTACGGTTCGGATCGTATTCCACGCGCTCGACGGTGGCTGGGATGCCATCCTTGTCGTTGCGACGGAAGTCGACCAGACGGTAATGCTGCTTATGACCACCACCGATATGACGGGTGGTAATACGGCCATTGTTGTTACGACCACCGGACTTCGACTTTTTCTCGAGCAGCGGAGCGTACGGAGCGCCTTTGTGCAGCTCCTGATTGACCACCTTGACCACAAAACGGCGGCCAGCGGAAGTCGGTTTGCATTTAACGATTGCCATGATGCACCCCTTCCTTACTCAGCACTGCTGGTGAAATCGAGTTCTTGGCCCGGCTGAAGGGAGATAACTGCCTTCTTCCAGTCGTTACGCTTGCCCAGACCGCGAGCGGTGCGCTTGCTCTTACCCAGAACGTTCTGAGTAGTAACGCGCTCAACCTTCACGCCGAACAGGCCTTCGACAGCCTTCTTGATTTCCAGTTTGGTCGCATCGGTAGCGACTTTGAAAACGAACTGACCTTGCTTGTCAGCCAGAACCGTGGCCTTCTCGGAGATGTGCGGGCCAAGCAGCACTTTGAATACGCGTTCCTGGTTCATCCCAGCAGCTCCTCGAATTTCTTCACGGCCGAAACGGTGACCAGCACCTTCTCGTACGCGATCAGGCTGACCGGATCGGAACCCTGAACGTCACGTACATCAACGTGCGGCAGGTTGCGGGCAGCCAGGTACAGGTTCTCATCGACAGCGTCGGATACGATCAGCACGTCGGTCAGGCCCAGGCCATTGAGTTTGGCCAGCAGGGTCTTGGTCTTCGGCGCATCAACGGCGAAGTCTTCGACCACGACCAGACGGTCGGTACGAACGAGCTCAGCAAGGATGGAGCGCAGAGCTGCGCGGTACATCTTCTTGTTCAGCTTTTGATCATGGTTGCGGGTGGACGCTGCGAAGGTCACACCACCGCCACGCCAGATCGGACCACGAGTGGTACCAGCACGAGCACGACCAGTACCCTTCTGACGCCACGGGCGCTTACCGCCACCGGAAACGTCGGAACGGGACTTCTGACCTTTGGTGCCCTGACGGCCGCCAGCCATGTAGGCTACGACTGCCTGGTGAACCAGAGTCTCGTTGTACTCGCCACCGAAGGTCGATTCCGACACTTCGATCGCCTGAGCGCCATTTACATTCAATTGCATCTCAGATTCTCCCCTTACGCCTTGGCAGCCGGACGAACGATAACGTCGCCGCCAGTAGCGCCAGGAACGGCACCCTTGACCAGCAGCAGATTACGCTCGGCGTCTACGCGCACGACTTCCAGGGACTGCACGGTAACGCGCTCAGCACCCATGTGGCCGGACATCTTCTTGCCCTTGAATACGCGACCCGGGGTCTGGCACTGGCCAATGGAACCCGGAACACGGTGGGACACGGAGTTGCCGTGAGTGTTGTCCTGGCCGCGGAAGTTCCAACGCTTGATGGTACCGGCGAAGCCTTTACCTTTGGACTGACCGGTGACATCCACCAGTTGACCAGCTTGGAAAATTTCAGCGTTGATCAGATCGCCAGCCTGGTAGTCGCCTTCCTCAAGACGGAACTCCAGAACGGTACGACCTGCCGCGACGTTCGCCTTGGCGAAGTGGCCAGCTTGAGCTGCCGTGACACGCGAAGCACGACGCTCGCCAACAGTGACTTGCACTGCGCGATAGCCATCGGATTCTTCGGTTTTAAACTGGGTGACGCGATTCGGCTCGATCTCGATGACCGTAACCGGAATGGAGACACCTTCTTCGGTGAAAATACGGGTCATACCCGCTTTACGACCGACTACACCAATAGTCATGTTGTAAACCTCATGAGTGTACGGGGCTTTCACCCGCTATGGCCGCCCATTTCAGAGCGTTACACGACTAAAACCGCCAGGTTTTAGCCGAGGCTGATCTGCACTTCCACGCCTGCCGCAAGGTCAAGCTTCATCAGCGCGTCAACGGTTTTATCCGTCGGCTGGACGATGTCCAGAACACGCTTATGAGTGCGGATTTCGTACTGATCGCGCGCGTCTTTGTTGACGTGCGGGGAGACCAGAACGGTATACCGCTCCTTACGAGTAGGCAGAGGAATCGGACCACGCACCTGAGCACCAGTACGTTTCGCGGTTTCCACGATTTCCTGGGTAGATTGATCGATCAGGCGATGGTCAAAAGCCTTCAACCGAATACGGATTTGTTGGTTTTGCATTTTGACCTCAGATTCCAAGCTGCTAATCCCCACAGACGGACTACGCCCGCTCGAGGGAGGCGCAATTGTACGGATGCCCCCTGGGGGTGTCAACTTTTAACCAATCCAAAAGAAAAGGGCCCCGAAGGGCCCTTTTCCATACCGCGGATCGTTGATTACTCGACGATCTTGGCAACCACGCCAGCACCAACGGTACGGCCGCCTTCGCGAATCGCGAAACGCAGGCCATCTTCCATGGCGATCGGCTTGATCAGGGTGACAACCATTTTGATGTTGTCGCCCGGCATTACCATCTCAACGCCTTCCGGCAGTTCGCACGAACCGGTCACGTCAGTGGTACGGAAGTAGAACTGAGGACGGTAGCCCTTGAAGAACGGGGTGTGACGACCACCTTCTTCTTTGGACAGAACGTACACTTCAGCTTCGAACTTGGTGTGCGGCTTGATGGTGCCCGGCTTGGCCAGAACCTGACCACGCTCGACTTCATCACGCTTGGTGCCGCGCAGCAGCACGCCGCAGTTCTCACCAGCACGACCTTCATCCAGCAGCTTGCGGAACATCTCAACGCCGGTGCAGGTGGTCTTGGTGGTCGGACGCAGACCAACGATTTCGATTTCTTCCTGGATACGGACGATACCGCGCTCTACACGACCGGTAACTACAGTACCGCGGCCGGAGATCGAGAATACGTCTTCGATCGGCATCAGGAACGGACGATCGATGGCACGAACCGGCTCAGGGATGTAGCTGTCCAGAGTTTCCACCAGGGTTTTCACCGCAGTGGTACCCATGCCGTTGTCGTCCTGGCCGTTCAGAGCCATCAGCGCGGAGCCGATGATGATCGGAGTGTCGTCACCCGGGAAATCGTAGGTGCTCAGCAGGTCGCGAACTTCCATCTCGACCAGTTCCAGCAGCTCAGCGTCGTCAACCATGTCAGCCTTGTTCAGGAAGACAACGATGTACGGTACGCCAACCTGACGGGACAGCAGGATGTGCTCACGAGTTTGCGGCATCGGGCCGTCGGCAGCCGAGCAGACCAGGATCGCGCCGTCCATCTGGGCAGCACCGGTGATCATGTTCTTCACGTAGTCGGCGTGACCCGGGCAGTCAACGTGTGCGTAGTGACGTACGGCAGAGTCGTACTCCACGTGCGCAGTGTTGATGGTGATACCACGAGCCTTCTCTTCCGGAGCGCTATCGATCTTGTCGAAGTCGACCTTGGCCGAACCGAAAACTTCGGAGCAGACGCGGGTCAGAGCAGCGGTCAGAGTGGTTTTACCGTGGTCAACGTGACCGATGGTGCCGACGTTGACGTGCGGTTTGTTACGTTCGAATTTTTCCTTAGCCACGACAGTAAACCTCTTACTTAAAGGGCGGGATTAGCCTTGTTTTTTAACCAGTGCTTCGACGATGTTCGCCGGAGCCTCTGCGTACTTGGAGAATTCCATGGAGTAGCTGGCGCGACCCTGGGACATGGAACGGACGTCGGTAGCGTAACCAAACATCTCGCCCAGCGGAACTTCAGCACGGATAACCTTACCGGACACCGAATCTTCCATACCCTGGATCAGACCACGACGACGGTTCAGGTCACCCATCACGTCGCCCATGTAATCCTCAGGAGTTACCACTTCTACCTTCATGATCGGCTCAAGCACCTTACCGCCACCCTTCTGGGCCAGCTGCTTGGTCGCCATGGAGGCAGCGATCTTGAACGCCATCTCGTTGGAGTCGACGTCGTGGTAGGAACCATCGAACACGGTAGCCTTCAGGCCGATCAGCGGATAGCCGGCAACGACGCCGTTCTTCATCTGCTCTTCGATACCCTTCTGGATGGCCGGGATGTATTCCTTCGGAACCACACCACCAACAACTTCGTTGGTGAACACCAGACCTTCGGTGATGTTGCCCTTGTCGTCCACGTCCGGAGTCGAGAAACGAATCCAGCAGTGACCGAACTGACCGCGACCACCAGACTGACGAACGAACTTGCCTTCGATCTCGACAGCGTCCTTGGTGATGGTTTCACGGTAGGAAACCTGCGGCTTACCGATGTTGGCCTCGACGTTGAACTCGCGCTTCATGCGGTCAACGAGGATGTCCAGGTGCAGCTCACCCATACCGGAGATGATGGTCTGACCGGTTTCTTCGTCAGTCTTGACGCGGAACGACGGGTCTTCCTGAGCCAGCTTGCCCAGTGCGATACCCATCTTCTCCTGGTCAGCCTTGGTTTTCGGCTCTACAGCTACCGAGATAACCGGCTCCGGGAAGTCCATACGCTCGAGGATGATCGGCTTGTCCGGATCGCACAGGGTTTCACCAGTGGTGACGTCCTTCATGCCGATCAGAGCAGCGATGTCGCCAGCGCGCACTTCTTTGATCTCTTCACGCTGGTTGGCGTGCATCTGCACCATACGACCAACGCGCTCTTTCTTGCCCTTCACGGAGTTGATGACCGACTGGCCAGACTCCAGAACACCCGAGTAGACGCGGACGAAGGTCAGCGTACCAACGAATGGATCGGTAGCGATCTTGAACGCCAGAGCCGAGAACGGCGCACTGTCATCAGCATGACGCTCGTCGTAATCGCCTTCGCCGATTTCCTCTTTCGGCTTGTCGGCCAGATCCGGGTGAATGCCCTTGATTGCAGGAATTTCAGTCGGAGCAGGCAGAAAGTCGATAACGGCGTCGAGAACCAGGGGTACACCCTTGTTCTTGAAGGAGGAACCGCAGACAGCCGGAACGATTTCGCTAGCCAGGGTGCGCTGACGCAGACCGGCCTTGATTTCCTCGACGGAGAGGTCGCCCTCTTCGAGGTACTTGTTCATCAGCTCTTCGTTGGCTTCGGCAGCAGCCTCGACCATGTTCGAGCGCCACTCGTTGGCCAGGTCTACCAGCTCGGCAGGAATCTCTTCCTCACGGTAGGTAGTGCCCTTGTCGTCGTCGTTCCAGTAGATAGCCTTCATCTTGATCAGATCGACCTGACCTTCGAAGTTCTCTTCTGCACCGATGGCGATCTGAATCGGTACCGGGGTGTGACCCAGACGATTCTTGATCTGCCCGACGACGCGCAGGAAGTTGGCACCCTGGCGGTCCATCTTGTTCACGTAGACGATACGCGGAACACCGTACTTGTTGGCCTGACGCCATACGGTTTCGGACTGCGGCTCAACGCCCGAAGTACCACAGAACACAACGACAGCACCGTCGAGCACGCGCAGCGAGCGCTCTACTTCAATGGTGAAGTCCACGTGACCGGGGGTATCGATGACGTTTACGCGGTAGTTGTCGTACTGACCAACCGAACCTTTCCAGAAGGTGGTGATAGCAGCAGAAGTAATGGTAATACCACGCTCCTGCTCCTGAACCATCCAGTCGGTGGTCGCGGCGCCATCATGCACCTCGCCCATCTTGTGGCTCAGGCCTGTGTAGAACAGGATCCGCTCGGTAGTGGTGGTCTTGCCCGCGTCAACGTGGGCACAGATACCAATATTACGGTAGCGGTTAATTGCTGTATTACGAGCCATAAAGCCCTCGCAAGGTTAGTGGAGCCGGAATTAGAAGCGGTAGTGCGAGAAAGCCTTGTTGGCCTCAGCCATACGGTGCACGTCTTCACGCTTCTTGACAGCAGCGCCTTTGCCTTCAGCAGCATCCAGCAGCTCACCAGCCAGACGCAGAGCCATGGACTTCTCACCGCGCTTGCGCGCGTAGTCCACCAGCCAGCGCATAGCCAGGGCGTTACGACGGGACGGACGAACTTCGACCGGAACCTGGTAGGTAGCACCGCCTACACGGCGGGACTTCACTTCGACCAGCGGAGCGATGGCGTCGAGAGCTTTCTCGAAGATCTCCAGGGGATCGCTGTTCTTGCGTGCTTTGACAGTGTCCAGAGCACCGTAAACGATGCGCTCGGCCACGGCCTTCTTGCCGCTTTCCATCACGTGGTTCATGAATTTGGCGAGGATCTGGCTTCCGTATTTCGGATCGTCCAGGATCTCACGCTTTGCTGCTACACGACGTCTTGGCATTGATAAGCCCTCAAACGGTCTTCAGGTTAGCCCGGGACCAACGGCGAATGCCGCGCCCGACCTTACTCTTATCGACTCAACTAAATAAAAAGGATCAAGCGGCCTTATTTCGGACGCTTGGTACCGTACTTGGAACGACCCTGCTTACGGTCTTTAACGCCGGAGGTATCCAGCGAACCACGCACGGTGTGGTAGCGCACACCCGGAAGGTCTTTTACACGACCGCCACGGATCAGCACGACGCTGTGCTCTTGCAGGTTGTGGCCTTCACCACCGATGTACGAGGAAACCTCGAAACCGTTGGTCAGACGCACGCGGCATACTTTACGCAGTGCCGAGTTAGGTTTTTTCGGCGTGGTGGTGTACACGCGAGTGCACACGCCACGGCGCTGCGGGCAGTTCTGCAGCGCAGGCACGTCGGATTTCTCGACGATACGCTTACGCGGCTGACGTACCAGCTGGTTGATAGTTGCCATCTACTAGCTCCACTGTTGTCTTTCGACGCTCACAAATAAAGATGGCAGAGCACAACGCCCTGCCAAATTTAGGGGTGCATGAGTCTAAAGAGACTCACACCCCCAGTCAAGGCAAAGCCCCGCTAGCGAACCAGCGAGGCTTCGACTCAATTTCCGCTGGAGTTCAGCGCTTCGGTCAGTGCGGCTTCCACCTCACTGGCGCTGACTCGTACCGGCTTGTCTGCATCACGCTTGCGCTTGCGCTCGCTGTGATAGGCCAGACCGGTACCGGCCGGGATCAGACGACCCACGACCACGTTCTCTTTCAGACCACGCAGGTAGTCACGCTTGCCAGTAACCGCCGCCTCGGTGAGGACGCGAGTGGTTTCCTGGAAGGACGCTGCCGAGATGAACGACTCGGTGGACAGCGACGCCTTGGTGATACCCAGCAGTACGCGGGTGTACTTGGCGACGAACTTGTCCTCTTCGGCCAGACGCTCGTTCTCGCCCAGAACCTGGGTGAGCTCCATCTGATCGCCCTTGATGAAGGACGAATCGCCGGACTCGCTGACTTCGACCTTACGCAGCATCTGACGCAGGATGGTCTCGATGTGCTTGTCGTTGATCTTCACGCCCTGCAGACGGTAAACGTCCTGGATCTCGTTGACGATGTACTTGGCCAGCGCGCTCACACCCAGCAGACGCAGGATGTCGTGCGGATCGCTCGGACCGTCGGAGATAACTTCGCCGCGGTTCACTTGCTCGCCTTCGAAGACGTTCAGGTGACGCCACTTCGGAATCAGCTCCTCGTACGGATCGCTACCATCGGTCGGGGTGATGACCAGACGGCGCTTGCCCTTGGTCTCTTTACCGAACGAAATGGTGCCGCTGATTTCCGCCAAGATCGAAGCTTCCTTCGGACGACGGGCTTCGAACAGATCGGCAACGCGCGGCAGACCACCGGTGATGTCGCGGGTCTTCGAGGTCTCTTGCGGGATACGGGCGATAACGTCACCGACCGCGATCTGCGCACCGTCAGCCACACCGACCAGGGCGTTGGCAGGCAGGAAGTACTGAGCGGGAACGTCGGTACCCGGCAGCAGCAGTTCCTTGCCGTTGGCATCGACCATCTTGATGGCCGGACGAATGTCCTTGCCAGCAGCCGGACGATCCTTCGGATCGAGAACCTCGATATTGGTCAGACCGGTCAGTTCGTCGGTCTGGCGCTTGATGGTGATGCCCTCCTCCATGCCGACGAAGGTCACGGTACCCTTCATTTCGGTCACGATCGGGTGGGTGTGCGGGTCCCACTTGGCGACGATGGCGCCAGCGTCGACCTTGTCGCCTTCCTTCACCGAAATCACGGCGCCGTACGGCAGCTTGTAGCGCTCGCGCTCGCGACCGAACTCGTCAGCCACAGCCAGCTCGCCGGAGCGGGACACCGCCACCAGGTTGCCGTCCACGCGCTCGACGTGCTTGAGGTTGTGCAGACGGATCGCACCACCGTTCTTCACCTGGACGCTGTCGGCAGCCGAAGTACGGCTTGCAGCACCACCGATGTGGAAGGTACGCATGGTCAGCTGGGTACCCGGCTCACCAATGGACTGGGCAGCGATAACGCCGACCGCCTCACCGATGTTGACCTGGTGACCACGGGCCAGATCGCGGCCGTAGCACTTGGCGCAGATGCCGAAGCGGGTTTCGCAGGTGATCGGCGAACGCACGACCACTTCGTCGACGCTGTTCAGCTCGATGAACTCGACCCACTGCTCGTCGATCAGGGTACCGGCCGGAACGATGACGTCCTCGGTGCCAGGCTTGAACACGTCCTTGGCGATCACTCGACCCAGTACGCGCTCACCCAACGGCTCGACAACGTCGCCGCCTTCGATGTGCGGCGTCATCAGCAGACCGTGCTCGGTGCCGCAATCGATCTCGGTCACCACCAGATCCTGCGCCACGTCGACCAGACGACGAGTCAGGTAACCGGAGTTCGCGGTCTTCAGTGCGGTATCCGCCAGACCTTTACGAGCACCGTGGGTGGAGATGAAGTACTGCAGAACCGACAGACCTTCGCGGAAGTTCGCGGTGATCGGCGTTTCGATGATGGAGCCGTCCGGCTTGGCCATCAGACCACGCATACCGGCCAGCTGACGGATCTGCGCGGCGCTACCACGCGCACCGGAGTCCGCCATCATGTACATGGAGTTGAAGGACTCCTGCTCGACGGTCTTGCCTTCGCGATCGACAACCGGCTCTTTCGAGAGGTTGGCCATCATCGCCTTGGACACTTCATCGTTGGCCTTCGACCAGAGGTCGATCACCTTGTTGTACTTCTCGCCCTGGGTAACCAGGCCGGAGGCGTACTGCGATTCGATTTCCTTCACTTCCTCGGTGGCGGCGTCGATGATGCGCGCCTTCTCATCCGGGATAACGAAGTCGTTCACGCCGATCGACACACCGGAGATGGTCGAGTAAGCGAAACCGGTGTACATCAGCTGGTCAGCGAAGATCACGGTGTCCTTCAGACCAACGGTGCGGTAGCACTGGTTGATCAGCTTGGAGATCGCCTTCTTCTTCATCGACTGGTTGACCACGTCGTAAGACAGGCCGGCCGGTACGATCTGGAACAGCAGCGCACGGCCGACGGTGGTGTCGACGATGCGGGTGTTCTTGGTGATGCTGCCGTCGCGGTCTTTGATGACCTCGTTGATACGCACTTTCACACGGGCGTGCAGGGACGCTTCGCCGGCGCGGAATACGCGGTCGACTTCCTGCAGGTCGGCGAATACGCGACCTTCGCCTTTGGCGTTCACCGCTTCACGGGTCATGTAGTACAGACCCAGTACCACGTCCTGCGACGGCACAATGATTGGCTCACCGTTGGCGGGCGACAGGATGTTGTTGGTCGACATCATCAGCGCGCGCGCTTCGAGCTGGGCTTCCAGCGTCAGCGGCACGTGAACGGCCATCTGGTCACCGTCGAAGTCGGCGTTGTACGCGGCGCAGACCAGCGGGTGCAGTTGGATCGCTTTACCTTCGATCAGTACCGGCTCGAACGCCTGGATACCCAGACGGTGCAGGGTCGGAGCACGGTTGAGCAGGACGGGGTGTTCGCGGATCACTTCAGCGAGAACGTCCCAAACCTCCGGCAGCTCGCGCTCGACCATCTTCTTGGCGGCCTTGATGGTGGTCGCCAGACCACGCATTTCCAGCTTGCCGAAAATGAACGGCTTGAACAGCTCGAGGGCCATCTTCTTCGGCAGACCGCACTGGTGCAGGCGCAGGGTCGGGCCTACGGTAATTACGGAACGACCGGAGTAGTCCACGCGCTTACCGAGCAGGTTCTGACGGAAGCGACCTTGCTTACCTTTGATCATGTCAGCCAGCGACTTCAGCGGACGCTTGTTCGAGCCAGTGATGGCGCGACCGCGACGGCCGTTGTCGAGCAGCGCGTCGACCGCTTCCTGCAGCATGCGCTTTTCGTTGCGCACGATGATGTCCGGCGCCGACAGATCGAGCAGGCGCTTCAGACGGTTGTTACGGTTGATCACGCGGCGGTACAGATCGTTCAGGTCGGACGTGGCGAAACGGCCACCATCGAGCGGAACGAGCGGGCGCAGATCCGGCGGCAGCACCGGCAGAACGGTCAGCACCATCCACTCCGGCAGGTTGCCGGAGTCCTTGAAGGCTTCCATCAGCTTCAAGCGCTTGGACAGCTTCTTGATCTTGGTCTCGGAGTTGGTCTGCGGAATCTCTTCACGCAGGCGGCCGATCTCGTGATCCAGGTCGATGGCGTGCAGCAGCTCGCGAACGGCCTCGGCGCCCATGCGCGCGTCGAAGTCGTCACCAAACTCTTCAAGGGCTTCGAAGTACTGCTCGTCGTTCAGCAGCTGACCCTTCTCGAGAGTGGTCATGCCCGGGTCGATCACCACGTAGCTCTCGAAATAGAGCACGCGCTCGATGTCACGCAGGGTCATGTCCATCAGCAGGCCGATACGGGACGGCAGCGACTTCAGGAACCAGATGTGGGCAACCGGCGAGGCCAGTTCGATGTGCGCCATGCGCTCACGGCGAACCTTGGCCAGGGCCACTTCAACGCCGCACTTCTCGCAGATCACACCGCGGTGCTTGAGGCGCTTGTACTTACCGCACAGGCACTCGTAGTCCTTGACCGGGCCAAAGATCTTGGCGCAGAACAGGCCGTCGCGCTCTGGCTTGAAGGTACGGTAGTTGATGGTTTCCGGCTTTTTAACTTCACCGAACGACCACGAACGGATCATCTCAGGCGAGGCCAATCCGATACGGATGGCGTCGAACTCTTCGATCTGACCCTGGTTTTTCAGCAAATTCAGTAGGTCTTTCAAGGCCTTTCCTCCTGGCGGAGCGGGCAGCGGGCTGGGTTAGCCCCGCTGCCGATTCACGTCGTGTTATTCGGTTTCCAGATCGATATCGATGCCGAGTGAACGGATCTCTTTGATCAGTACGTTGAAGGACTCGGGCATGCCCGGCTCCATACGGTGATCGCCATCCACGATGTTCTTGTACATCTTGGTACGGCCGTTCACATCGTCCGACTTCACGGTCAGCATTTCCTGCAGGGTGTAGGCGGCGCCATAGGCTTCCAGTGCCCAGACCTCCATCTCCCCGAAGCGCTGACCACCGAACTGCGCCTTACCACCCAGCGGCTGCTGGGTAACCAGGCTGTAGGAACCAGTGGAACGGGCGTGCATCTTGTCGTCCACCAGGTGGTTCAGTTTGAGCATGTACATGTAACCGACGGTGGTCGGGCGCTCGAACTGGTTACCGGTACGACCGTCGAACAGTCGCATCTGGCCGCTCTCCGGCAGATCGGCCAGCTTCAGCATGGCCTTGATCTCGGTTTCCTTGGCGCCGTCGAACACGGCAGTCGCCATCGGCACACCGCCTTTGAGATTCTTCGCCAGCTCGAGGATCTCGGTATCGGAGAACTCGTCGAGGTTTTCCTGACGGCCACCGATCTCGTTGTAGATCTCGTTGAGGAACTTGCGCAGTTCGGCGATCTTGCGCTGCTCTTCGAGCATGCGGTTGATCTTCTCGCCCAGGCCCTTGGCCGCGAGGCCCAGGTGGGTCTCGAGAATCTGACCGACGTTCATACGCGACGGAACGCCCAGCGGGTTCAGGACGATATCGACCGGAGTACCGTTGGCGTCGTGCGGCATGTCTTCGACCGGCATGATCACCGAGACAACACCCTTGTTACCGTGACGGCCGGCCATCTTGTCACCCGGCTGGATGCGACGGCGGATGGCCAGGTAAACCTTGACGATCTTCAGTACGCCCGGCGCCAGGTCATCGCCCTGCTGCAGCTTGCGCTTCTTGTCTTCGAACTTGTCGTCGAGCATCTGACGGCGGTCGGAGATGTAGGCCTGAGCCTTCTCCAGCTGCTCGTTCAGGGCATCGTCGGCCATGCGCAGTTTGAACCACTGGCCACGCTCGAGACCGTCGAGGAACTCGTCGGTGATCGCGGTGCCTTTCTTCAGACCAGCGCCGCCTTCGGCGATAGCGCCAACCAGAGCGGAACGCAGACGCTCGAAGGTCGCGCCTTCGACGATGCGGAACTCTTCGTTGAGGTCCTTGCGGATCTCGTCCAGCTGCATCTTCTCGATGGACAGGGCGCGCGAGTCGCGCTCCACGCCATCACGAGTGAAGACCTGCACGTCGATGACGGTACCCTTGGTGCCAGTCGGCACGCGCAGGGAGGTGTCCTTAACGTCAGAGGCCTTCTCACCGAAGATCGCACGCAGCAGCTTCTCTTCTGGCGTCAGCTGGGTCTCGCCTTTCGGGGTGACCTTACCGACCAGGATGTCGCCCGGGCCGACTTCGGCGCCGACGTAGACGATACCGGCTTCGTCCAGCTTGTTCAGCGCAGCTTCACCCACGTTCGGGATGTCAGAGGAGATTTCCTCTGGGCCGAGCTTGGTGTCACGCGCCACGCAGGTCAGTTCCTGGATGTGGATCGTGGTGAAGCGGTCTTCCTGAACCACGCGCTCGGACAGGCAGATGGAGTCTTCGAAGTTGAAGCCGTTCCACGGCATGAACGCAACGCGCATGTTCTGACCCAGCGCCAGTTCACCCATGTCGGTGGACGGGCCGTCAGCCATGATGTCGCTCCGCGCCACCTTGTCACCTTTGCTCACCAGCGGACGCTGGTTGATGCAGGTGTTCTGGTTGGAGCGGGTGTATTTGGTCAGGTTGTAGATGTCGACACCGGCTTCGCCAGTTTCGACTTCGTCATCGTTGACACGAACCACGATACGGCTGGCGTCGACGGAGTCGATCACACCACCACGACGGGCCACGACGCAGACGCCGGAGTCACGGGCGACGTTGCGCTCCATGCCGGTACCTACCAGCGGCTTGTCGGCACGCAGAGTCGGTACAGCCTGACGCTGCATGTTCGAACCCATAAGGGCGCGGTTGGCGTCGTCGTGCTCGAGGAACGGAATCAGCGAGGCAGCGACGGAAACGACCTGCTTCGGCGACACGTCCATCAGGGTCACGTCTTCCGGCGCCTTGACGGTGAATTCGTTGAGGTGACGTACGGCTACCAGTTCGTCGATCAGCTGACCCTTGTCGTTCAGGGTCGCAGACGCCTGGGCGATAACGTGGTCGGCCTCTTCGATGGCGGACAGGAACACGATCTCGTCGGTGACCTTGCCTTCCTTGACCACGCGGTACGGGCTTTCCAGGAAGCCGTACTGGTTGGTGCGGGCGTAGGCAGCCAGCGAGTTGATCAGACCGATGTTCGGACCTTCCGGCGTTTCGATCGGGCACACGCGCCCATAGTGAGTCGGGTGTACGTCGCGGACTTCGAAGCCTGCACGCTCACGAGTCAGACCACCTGGGCCGAGTGCGGAAACGCGGCGCTTGTGGGTGATCTCGGACAGCGGGTTGTTCTGGTCCATGAACTGCGAGAGCTGGCTGGAACCGAAGAACTCCTTCACCGCCGCCGCAACCGGCTTGGCGTTGATCAGGTCTTGCGGCATCAGGCCTTCGCTTTCGGCCATCGACAGACGTTCCTTGACCGCGCGCTCTACACGCACCAGGCCAACGCGGAACTGGTTCTCGGCCATTTCGCCGACGCAACGTACACGACGGTTACCCAGGTGGTCGATGTCGTCGACGATGCCCTTGCCGTTACGGATGTCGACCAGGGTCTTCAGTACGGCAACGATATCTTCCTTGCTCAGCACGCCCGAACCTTCGATCTCGGTACGACCGATACGACGGTTGAACTTCATGCGGCCAACGGCAGACAGGTCGTAACGCTCGGCGCTGAAGAACAGGTTGTTGAACAGGGTCTCGGCAGCATCCTTGGTTGGCGGCTCGCCGGGACGCATCATGCGGTAGATCTCGACCAGCGCTTCCAACTGATTGGTAGTGCTGTCGATCTTCAGCGTGTCGCTGATGAACGGACCGCAGTCGATGTCGTTGGTGTACAGGGTCTCGAAGCGAACCACCTGCGCCTTGGCCATCTTGACCAGCAGGTCGGCAGTCAGCTCGGTGTTGCACTCGGCGATGATTTCGCCGGTAGCCGGGTGCACGATCGCCTTGGCAGTGGTACGGCCAATGACGTAGTCGAGCGGAACTTCCAGCTCTTTGATGCCAGCCTTGTCCAGCTGGTTGATGTGGCGAGCCGTGATACGACGGCCCTGCTCCACGATCACCTTGCCGCTGCCGTCCTTGATGTCGAGAACGGCGATTTCGCCGCGCAGACGCTGCGGAACCAGCTCCAGGCTCAGGCTCTCGCCCTTCACATGGAAGACGTTGGTGTCATAGAAGGCATCCAGTACTTCTTCAGTGCTGTAGCCCAGTGCGCGCAGCAGGACGGAAGCCGGCAGTTTGCGGCGACGGTCGATACGCACGAATACCGCGTCCTTCGGATCGAACTCGAAGTCCAGCCAGGAGCCGCGGTAAGGAATGATGCGAGCGGAGTACAGCAGCTTGCCCGAGCTGTGGGTCTTGCCACGGTCGTGGTCGAAGAACACACCCGGCGAACGGTGCAGCTGGGATACGATCACACGCTCGGTACCGTTGATGACGAAGGTACCGTTCTCGGTCATGAGCGG